>CAMWXE010000143.1 GCA_947178145.1 uncultured Lachnospiraceae bacterium
TTTTGATCAGCAATAGCTGATCTTTTATGCAACAACCTTTTATAAGTTTAACCTGCCTGAAGCCAGTACTTGAATGTGAGCCGGATATATATGAGCGCAGGCGTAGGGGTGAATTGTTATCCGAAGTTGCAAAAAGGAACAACAGGGATAAGGCAAACTTATACCGTTATCTTGTAAAGTATTGGAAAAAAGGAAAGACGCCGAACGCTTTTTTGCCGGATTACAGGAATTGTGGAAAAGGCGATAAAACCCAGAAAGATAAAAAACTTGGCCGTCCGGTAAAGCATGATGGAAATTTTGGTAAGGTTATTACAAAAGAAGATGTTGGATATTTTGAATCTGCAATCAGGAAGTATTATTTGAAGCGCAAAGATGTTACCATAAAAAGCACCTATGAGAAAATGCTTGGGGACTTTTATTCAGTGAAAGCTCAAGACCAAAATGGAAATGAATACCTGCAGTTGTTACCAGAGGATCAGATCCCTTCCATTACCCAGTTTCGTTATTGGTACAAAAAGAACCAAAATATAAAAACAGAAATCCAGAAACGAAAAGGTGATGCAAAATTTGAACTGACAGGGCGGGCAATCACCGGAAGGTCGGACTACCAGCTGATGGGGCCAGGGGCAAAGTATCAGATTGATGCAACTGTAGGCGACATTTATCTTGTTTCACAATTTGACCGGAGCGACATCATAGGCCGTCCTGTCATGTATTTTGTTATGGACAGTTACAGCCGGATGGTAACGGGGATGTATGTCGGACTGGAAGGCCCATCATGGGCTGGGGCGATGATGGCGATTGAAAACGCAGCCAGTGATAAGGTTGCTTATTGTGCATCATATGGGATTACGATAACAGAGGATGAATGGCCATGCCACCATCTCCCCACAGCAATCCTTGGTGACAGGGGCGAGATGGAGAGTCAACTTGCCGATAATCTTATTCAGATGCTTGGGGTACGGGTTGAGAACGCACCACCCTACAGGGCAGACCTAAAAGGCATTATTGAGCAGCACTTCCGGACAATCAACACAAATGCACTTCCCTTTCTTCCGGGAAAGGTTCTTCCGGATATGAGTGAGCGTGGAGGCCGTGACTACCGCCTGGACGCAAAACTTGACATTAGGCAGTTCACAGAGATCATTATCCGCTGTGTGCTTTATTATAATAACAGCCACTGCATGGATTATTTTGAGAAAAACGGGCAAATGATGCAGGTGGGTGTCGATGCGGTGCCGTTGGAACTTTGGAATTTCGGTATCCGTTATTGTTCAGGCTGTCTTAGAACGGTGCCGAAAGATACGCTTCGTCTGGCGCTTATGCCTGTCGATAAAGCATCTGTGACAGAACGGGGCATCCGTTTTAAAGGCATGTATTATTCATGCGAAGAAGCTCTCAAAGGCCTATGGTTTGAACAGGCAAGGGCAAAAGGGGCATATCGAGTGAAAATCTATTATGATCCCCGTGATATGGGGGCAATCCTGGCAGAATCTCCTAACAGTGCTGAAATAGTCAGGTGTGAGCTTGTAGACTGGGAAACAAAATATGCCGGGAAACAGCTGGATGAAGTCAGGTATGAGCAGGAGAAGGAAAAAATCCGCAGCAAAAAAGTCAAAGCGAAAGAAATGGAAGCAAAGATCAATATGGGGAAGCAGATAGAAAACATTGTTGATTCCGCAGAGAAAAAATCCAGCAGCAACTATGGAATCCCAAAGGCAGAGCGAATTAGGAATATCCGTAGCAACCGCAGGAATGAAAAAGAAGAAATCCGTAAGCAGGAAGCTTTTACAGAAAATGAAACCGATCAGGAAGAAAAAAAGGACATGCAGGCAGCCAGAGAACCCGAAGTATCGCCAATCATGCGGCTGATACAGCAACAGGTGGAGGAAGAGATTAAAGATGATGTCTTATACAGACAAAGCAGAGTACCTGGAACAGGTGATACCAGAGTACCAGGGGAATCCTCTGATTGAAGCATTGCCGGATATATGGTCAGGCGGGCAGGTAATCCAGATGCTGTCGGAGAAAGCAGCCTATAATAATGGGGAGCGGAAACTGGATATGCAGTACCGAATGCACTGTATCTATAGATTATTCCGGTATTTTCAGCCACTGGAGCAGCACATTGATATCGAACAGCGAATATCCAGAAGCATCCGTCAGGGTTATCTATATAGAAATCCATTAACGTCAGAATATGCGGCGGGACTTGCGGACGGATATGCTACCATGAAAGATAAGACCGGTTACCATGCGCTGCATGGGGTGAAATCGGCGGCATCCGGCTTTACGATTATTGGCGTGTCAGGGGTCGGGAAAAGTACGGCAGTAGAAAAAATCCTTTCTCTGTATCCGCAGCGGATCGTCCATACAAGATACCGGAAAATGCCATTGGCATTCACGCAGCTGGTATGGTTGAAACTGGACTGTCCGCATGACGGATCATTAAAACAGTTGTGCTACCAGTTTTTTTATGCACTGGATCTGGCGGCAGGAACGGATTATTTTCAGCAGTATACCAAGGGGAGATACTCCCTGGACATGCTTCTGATTATCATGACACAGCTTGTAAGGCAGTTCCAGATAGGCATCCTTGTGATTGATGAGATACAGCATCTGAGCGAAGCAAAAGGGGGAGGCTCTGATAAGATGCTGAACTTCTTTGTGACGCTTGTTAATACCATAGGCTTGCCGGTTGTCATGATTGGCACAACAAAAGCAATGTCAATACTGCAAGGAGAGTTCCGGCAGGCAAGGCGGGGAAGCGGACAGGGAGATTTGATCTGGGACAGGATGAAAAATGATGCAGCGTGGCAGGTATTTGTGAAATCCATGTGGCGTTACCAGTGGACAAAGAACAGTGTCCCTTATTCAGATGAGATGGTCAACATGCTTTATGACGAAAGCCAGGGAATCATTGACATTGCCGTAAAACTTTATGCGATTGTACAGATCGAGGCGATCACAAACGGAGTGGAAAGTTTTTCCGCTTCAGACATACATAAGGTGGCAGAGAAAAAACTTGGCCTTGTTAAGCCGATGCTGGATGCCTTGCGGAGCGGGGACAGGAAAAAGATACTGAGATATGAGGATATCACGCCGGTTAGCATTGAGGATTACTTGTCCGCATACCAGGCGGTGAAGCCGGAAATTCAGGAAAAGACTACAGAAAAGAAACTTACTGTGCTTGAACAGACAGTAGTAAAGCTGCTGGAAGTGGATGTAGATCCGCCTGTGGCAAAACGTCTTGCAGGGAAGGTGATTGCGTCACATAAAAATCTGGTCAGCGTTGGTGAGGCTTTCAAAGAAGCTTACCGGCTGTATATTTCAGAAGTGCCAGATATGCAGGAAACAGAGGAATCCAGAGAAGATTTGAGGGAAAGCGACGGCTATGAAGACATAAAAAGGAAAGGACTTGTTGATGAAACGGAGTGGTGAGGGTGACGCAAAAACTTAACTTTTTTCCAACACCATACCCGGATGAATGCTTTTACAGTATTTTTTGCCGCTATTATGTCCGGAGCGGAATTAGTTCTCCAATGGCGGCGACAAAGCTGTTTTTTGGATGCGACAGGTCATTGCTTGTATCGACAGTTTATTTTCCAAGAAAGCTGGAACGTCTTGATTACTGGGTCAAACCAGACAGTGGCATTACTGGAAGACAGCTGATTTGTGAACATACAGCGTATCCTTACCACTCTATCTCATATGTGAATGATATATATCAGCAGATGGAAGGAGCGATTCAGGATGGAATACCAGAGAATGGCATTGAAAATCTGATACGCAGAATGATAGGAAAATGCAAATATGTTTCAGCAGGGCAATATCTCCGTTACTGCCCCGAATGTGCCAAAGAGGACATAAAAAAATATGGTGAAACTTATTGGCACAGGCTGCCACAACTGCCGGGAATAAAAATTTGTCCGAAGCATGGATGTGGCGTTAAAAACAGCAGCGCTCCCTTTGAAGGGATGCGGGTGAGGATATATCCCGCATCTTATATCCTACGTAATATGGAAGACAGGACGGAATGTCAGGAATTACGGTATAAGTATAGGGAAGAATACCTGGCCATTGCACAGGAGACAACCTGGCTGTTGGAATATGGGAGAAAGTTTGGCGGGTATCAGCCAATCAGCAGTAAATACAGGGAACTCATGAAAGCAAGGGATTACGCTGACTTCCATGGGACAAGCATAAACAGGGATGGCTTGAGGCACGATTTCATGGAGAAATATGATGAGGCATTCATTACAGAGCTGCTTCCATATGACGGAGATCCTTTGTATTGGCTGAGATATCTGCAGGAAAGTATTGGATTCAATCTCCGCCCGATCCACCATATCCTGCTGATGCGGTTCTTTGCAGGCACAGTGGAAAACTTCTTTAATATAGAAGTAAAGGCAGAACTTCCATATGGGAGCGGCCCTTGGCCGTGTGCGAATAAACTATGCAGCCATTATCGGAAAGATGGTGCAATACAGGTAGAAATCTGTAAAAAACGGGATGAGATATGGGCATGGTTTGAATGCCCACACTGTGGGATGCGCTACCGCAGGTCAGATCCGAGGCAGAGTTTTGAGGAATACCTGAAAAAACCATGTATTTCTAATAGAGGTTTTATATATGAGCAACATTTGAAAGAATATCTTTCCGATCCTGAATTGTCATTGAATGCGATTGCTGATTTGCTGGGCGTCGGAGCCAATACTGTAGGGCAGTATGCCAAAAAGAATGGGATTGATGTAAAGAAAAGGCGTAAAGCGAGTTATTATTCTTGCGGTGCTGACAAAAGTGAGGGGAAAACAGCTTACTACAAACGGCGTGTCCAGGAAGAGTTACAAAAGACACCTATAATGTCTTGCCGAGATCTGAAAGAGCGTGTTCCCGGAGCTTACGAATGGCTGATTCGTAAAGAACTGGATTGGATACATGCCAGGCTGATCCATGAGTTTGATAAGCCAAGATGGAATGAATGGGGAGAAGCAGCCCTTGCAGAATTAAAGGAGGCATATGCAGAAATACAGTCATCCGGGGATAAACGGAAACGTGTGACTATTAGCTGGCTGGCGAGGGCGGCCGGGATAAATAGGGAGGATATATACGGCAGGCTTCGCTACTTGCCAGAGATGCAGAAGTTTTTTGATGAAGTCTGTGAAACACAGGAGGAATGGATCCGGCGGCGGTATACAGAAATCGCCCTTGAAAAGAAAAAAGCAGGAGGAAAGGAATTCACTTATGATGATGTAAAACGGAAGGTACAGGTCAGGAGGGGATCTTATGAGAGAAACAAGGAATTGATTGAGAATTTGATTGTAGAATTGAATGGTATTTTTCAATGAAAGATTAAAAAATAAACTGTAGTTTTTAGAGTCAAAACATTGCAGAGAAACATAGAGGAGATGGATTATGCCGGGAAAAGCTAAGAGAAAATATGAGGGTGAGCTGATTAGGTTTGTCAAACGCTTGAAGCGGCCTTTAGAGCTTGTAGTCGAGACTCTAAAACCAGGTTATACTGGAAATGATTTTTTGCAAGCATTTAAAGACTACTATCCTTTTGAGTGGAGGGAAATCTGTGAAAGATGGAAGGTTTATTCTGAGAAAGATAAATTTTTAAAACAGAAAAGGGGCAGGACAAGATATAATCCGTTGAAACCAGAAGAATATTTTTTTTCACTTATGAAGGTTAAATACCTTTTAAGTAAGGGATTTCGTGAAAAACATAAACAGAATTATAATGAACAACTTAGAATGGAAAAAGCAAATGCATTAAGGGCACGAAGGGATGGGAAGATAAAAAAGAGACAGCAGCGTATTGAGGCGTATATAGAAGATTCTCAAAGAGTTGCTCCAGAATTTCTTGATGCACTAATTTATGCATACCATGATCACCATAATAGCACAAACGATAAAATGGAGATTTTCAAAGAAATCCAAAAATTTGAATGTGAAAAGGCAATCCAATTCTTTTGGCGTCTAAACGACAGCGAACGAAATAATCAAATACGAAACCTTGCATTTATGCATTTACAAAAAAGTGGGCATTATGTCAAGTTGAGAAAAGGATTTAAAGGAAAAAAGAAATCCTATCAGATAGAGAAAAGCACTTTCTATGGGACACCGCAAGCGCTTGCGGAGAAACTACAAGATAATAAATCTGTTCAGGGCGTAAAATGTTATGATTTTTTCATTTCTCACAGCAGTAAGGATAGAGAATTTGTCCGATCAGTAGTGACAAAAGCTAATAACCAGGGGTTGAGCTGCTATGTTGACTGGACTTCGGATAATGAGTTTCTAAAACGGTCAATGGTCTCTGATTATACAAAGGAAGTATTGAAGATAAGAATGAAACAATCCAAATATCTTTTGTATTTGAGTTCTGATAGATCCAGAAGTTCAGAATGGGTGTCGTTCGAATTAGACTATTATGAAAATCATTTGCACCGTGAAATACTCATGGTAGTTCTTGATGGAGATGACGGACATGATTTTAAACGTATTAATTTGGAAGAAATAGGGAAAAGACTGTTAAAGGATTTGCCGAATTAGATCAGACACTTTGGCGAAGTAATTGCGAACAACCAAAAGAGGTGGTACAATAGCAACCAGAGATACATATAAGCAAGATTTGGAAGGTAAATGCGCGATGTATGAATATGTTGAGTTGGGAGGAAACAGGTGGAAGTATTAAGAGAGGTATTAATCAAGAAATTTACCCAGGCAATACGAGAAGGGAATGCGGGGATATTTGCTGGAGCAGGCTTATCAAGGGCATCCGGTTATGTGGATTGGAAAAATCTTTTGAGACCACTGGCTAAAAATGTGAAACTTGATATTGAAAAAGAAAAGGATTATCTGTCAGTTGCCCAGTATTGTAGAAACGAATCAGGGTCCAGAGGAAGTATAAATCAGGAAATCTTAAATGCTTTTAATGCTGAAGTTGGCGAAAATGAGAATGTAGAAATAATTGCTCGGTTGCCGATATCAACTTATTGGACTACAAATTACGATAAACTTATTGAAAAAGAGCTTGAAAAGCAAAATAGAAAAGTAGATGTTAAGATGGATTCTGATCAGCTATCGACAACCTTGGCTAATAGAGATGCGGTTGTATATAAGATGCATGGTGATGTGGATCACCCTGCAAAAGCTGTCTTAACAAAAGACGATTATGTTTTGTATGATAATAAAAGACCACTTTTTAGAACAATTTTAAAAGGAGATTTGATATCAAAAAAACTTCTCTTTATAGGCTTTAGTTTTGAGGATCCAAACTTGGATTATATTTTGGGACAGATTCATGCACTTTTAGATGAAAATGTTGCAGAGCATTATTGTTTTTTCCGCAGGGTTCAAGAATCGGATTACGATGATGACAAGGATTATGGATATGAAAAAGCAAGACAGGAATTGCGTGCAAAAGATTTAGCTCGTTATGGAATACAAACTGTATTTGTGGATGATTATCCTGAAATCACAGATATACTTCGTGATATAGAGTCCGCTGTTAAAAGAAACAATGTTCTTATCTCTGGAAGTGCGGATGACTATGCAGGTTGGGGACGAGATAAAGCGGAGGAATTAGCAGGAAAAATTTCAGAAGCATTAGTGAAGAACAATTTTAAAATCACATCAGGATTTGGACTTGGAATTGGTTCGTCTGTTATTAATGGAGCATTAACGGAGATATATCGAAATAAGTACAAGCATACAGATGAATATTTGTGCCTTCGCCCGTTTCCACAAGGAATAAAGGATGCAACCGAACGGCAAAAAGTGTTTACACAATATCGCAAGGACATGATTTCAGATACTGGAGTGGCAATATTCCTATTTGGAAATAAAAAAGATCCAACAGATTCATCAAAGATTATTAATGCCCCTGGATGCCGAGAAGAATTTTCCGTTGCAAGAGATAACAAAAATATAATTATCCCTATTGGGAGCACTGGCTTTATGGCGAAAGAGATTTTTGATGAAGTTAAGGCGAATATGGATGACTATAAATATTTAGAGAAGTACATGGACGCTCTCGAAACAGAAAATAATGTGGATAAGTTGGTAGAGATAGTAATAGCCATTGTAAAAGAATAACGTATGGCATAATAAGTGTCAAGATAAGGAGGTACAAAAATGGCACATAAAACATTCATTTCTTATAAGTACAGCGAATCAAGAGAGTTGAGAGATAAGATAATTAAAGCTCTTGGTAAAGATGCCACGTATTATAAAGGGGAAAATGTGGATTCTAAAGATATGTCTGATTATAAGCGGGAAACGATAAAAGCGAACCTTTCAGACATGATGTATGATACATCTGTGACAATAGTAATCCTTTCTCCTAACATGCGGGAGAGCGAATGGATTGGCTGGGAAATTTCATACTGTCTTAAAAAAATCACAAGAAAAGATAGAACATCCCAACGGAACGGTATAGTTGCTGTGATAAAAAAAGTAAATGGCAGTTATTCGTGGTTTAAATATACAGAAGGTGATGCTGTAAAATATCATACGAATAAGGTACAAGACATTATTGCAAAGAATCATTTCAATTCTAATCCACCGAAAAAAGTAGATGGAAGGTATGATTGGTTAGATGGATCTTACATAGCATTTATTGAGGAAGATGAGTTTGTGGACAATCCGAAAAAATACATTAATAATGCTTATGAAAAAAGCGAGAATGATGGTAAAGGGTATGATCTAACAGTTACAGAAGATTAACAAGCGGTTTAAGGATCGTTTATTTTAGACGGATAAAATTTAATATTTTCTTGCCTTTGAGCAAGCATTGAAAGATGCAGAAGTTGTAAAAACGGAAGCATCTTTTTTTGTGCCAAAAAGAAAGGAGGTGATGTCTATGATTGTGTTAAAAGGCATTATTGTCAAACTTTTTTATAATTATCACACGGGAAAATGTCAAACTTTATTATGAAAGGACAAAGGAGGTTTTCAATGGCGATAAGCAAGAGCGCAAAAATCATGGCCGAGATGGA
>CAMWXE010000144.1 GCA_947178145.1 uncultured Lachnospiraceae bacterium
GGCTTTGGTAGCGTAGATTCATTGTGCAATTTTTTAAATTTGCTCATTTATAGATTAGAATTTGTAAGAAACAGCTTGTTGTGTATAACGATATGAAACACGCAAAAAATGTTACTGTTTACAGGCAATGTCATTAAGTTAAGTAAGTGTATAAAAGATGCCTGATTTATGGGCTTTTTTGTTCGTTTCACAGGCTGTTTTTGTTAAAATTTTGGTTACACCCCTCTGGTTTTAAGGGAGTGTAACCAAAAAATGCATGAAATTAGTATATAAATCACCAATAAACCCAGTGTTTATAAGTTTCCGCTTAACTTAATGACATTGGTTCACAGGTCAGGAATGCGCATATACTGCACATTTTGTGAGAAAATGTATTGTTGAATGCAAAAATCCATTTGCATGGATTTTTCCCGTTACTGGAACGGAGTGAACCAATGTCATTTACTTAAGACCTTAATACCTAGGGTTTGTGAACAAATACAATGATTTATTGGGCATTTTCCAGTACAATTTGTTGGTCAAATGCCTTAAGTAAATGACATTGGGAGTGAACTGTAACTAAAAAATTATGTTTCACGTGAAACATTGAATTTTTATATAGCATATAAAGCAGATTAGTGATATAATAATATTAATCATCGGATGATAAGAGATATAGATCGATATGGAGGAACGAGATGGGGAGAATCATTGCAATTGCAAATCAAAAGGGCGGCGTAGGCAAGACTACAACTTCGATCAATTTGTCAGCGTGTATTGCAGCAAAAGGAAAGAAAGTATTAGTCATAGATATCGATCCACAGGGAAACACTACGAGTGGATATGGGATTGAGAAAAATGAGCTGGAAAATACAATATATGAATTAATTTTAGGTGACTGCTCGATTGAGGATTGTATCTTAAAAGAAGTTTTCCCAAATATTTCCATCCTACCATCAAATGTAAATTTAGCTGCGGCAGAAATAGAGTTAATTGGTGTTGAAAAGAAAGAATACATATTGAAAAACGAAGTAGACTGGGTGAAAGACAGATACGATTTTATCATTATTGACTGCCCGCCGTCATTGAATCTTCTCACAGTGAATGCCATGACTACGGCAGATTCTGTATTGGTTCCGATTCAATGTGAGTATTATGCGTTGGAAGGATTGAGTCAATTAATTCATACAGTGAATCTTGTAAAAGAGAGATTAAATCCGGATTTGGATATGGATGGTGTGGTCTTTACGATGTATGATTCTCGTACAAATCTTTCTTCACAGGTGGTTGATAATGTGAAGAGTCATTTGAGTCAGAAAATTTACAATACATTGATTCCCAGAAATATCCGGCTTGCGGAGGCACCAAGTTATGGGAAACCAATCAATATGTACGACCCAAAGTCAGCAGGTTCAGAGAGTTACATGGCATTAGCTGATGAAGTGATTAAAAACAACTGCATTTGAATAGAGACAATAGTAGATTATTAAGGAGAATAAAATGGCACAGAGAGGATTGGGTAAAGGTCTTGATTCGCTGATACCTGCATCAAGCAACAGTGAGGGCAAAGAGACAAAGCAGGCGGAGACGATTGTAAAGATCGCAAAGGTCGAGCCAAACAGAAATCAGCCCCGCAAAAATTTTGATGAAGATGCATTGCAGGAATTAGCAGATTCGATTAAGCAGTTTGGTTTGCTTCAACCAATACTTGTACAGAACAGAAAAGATTATTACGAGATTATAGCTGGAGAGAGAAGGTGGCGCGCAGCAAAGCTTGCTGGTTTAAAGGAAATCCCGGTTATTATTCGCAATTATACAAATCAGGAAATTGTTGAAATTTCATTGATCGAAAATATCCAAAGAGAGGACTTGAATCCGATAGAAGAAGCTATGGCATATAAGAGACTTTTGGAGGAATTTCACTTAAAGCAGGATGAAGTGGCAGAGCGCGTTTCAAAGAGTAGAACAGCAGTGACAAACAGTATGCGTTTGTTGAAACTTTGTGATGGTGTTCAGCAGATGATTATTGATGATATGCTTTCCACTGGTCATGCACGTGCATTGATTCCGATTGAAGATGAGGATATACAGTTGCAGCTTGCACAGAGGATATTTGATGAAAAGCTGAGTGTACGTGAAGTTGAAAAACTTGTAAAAAGAATATTAAATCCTGACACAAATAAGCCGAAAAAAGAAGAAACACCTCAAAATATTCAATACATTTACCAGGATATCGAGAATCGATTAAAGGAAAAGCTTAGCAGAAAAGTCGAGATTACATCGAAGGGAAAAAATGGAACTGGAAAAATCGAGATTGAATTTTATTCTAATGATGATTTAGAACAATTGATTGAATCACTTTCGAGTATGAATATATAACAGGAGAGACAGATGAATAATAATTTTTTAAACAGCTTTGGATTTGGAAATATTGACATAGGGTTGATGCTTCTTGGACTTCTAGGAATTAGTATCTTGTTATTGATATTAATTATTGTAACCTTTGTACAGATGAATAAACTCAAGAAAAAATATACAAAATTTATGATAGGTAAAGATGGCGCAAATCTTGAGAAAGATATTATGACTTTGTATGATGATAATAAGTATATGAAACTTAGTATCGACAGAAACAGGGAAGATATTAAGGAACTTTTCAAAAAACATAAATCGGCCTTTCAAAAAATTGGACTTGTTAAATATGATGCTTTTACAGAGATGGGAGGAAAGCTTAGTTTTGCTTTGGCGTTACTGGATGAAAATAATAATGGATTTATTATCAATTCTGTGCACAGCTCAGAAGGATGTTATTCTTATACAAAGAGTGTGAAAGATGGAGATTCACAGATTGCACTCAGTAATGAGGAGAAAGTAGCAGTAGAACGTGCTGTCAACGGAAATGTATCAGATCATATGTGATAGGAAAACTTGATTACTGTTCACGCCTTTATCAAAATGCGGAACATCTTTCGATATTGCTGGTATAAAGTGACATTTATGCACACTAAATGTTGAAAGGAAAAGTGTGTGAATAGTAATCATATTTGTAACTAGGCAGGTAATGAATAGTTACAGAAATTCATATAAAAGAATGGGGGATTCTTAAATGAAATTAGTTACAGTTGAAGATTTAAGAGAAGGAGATGTCATTGCCAGCGATGTTCTACTTGAAGATTACACAGTCGTGCTTAGCAAAGGTACAATTGTTAAAGCACCGTATATCGATAAGCTGCGAGAGCTAGGAATTTTTACGACATATATCGAAGAATTGCAGGAAAATGCCGATCCACAGCCGTCAGCACAAAAGAAAGCCACAACAGATCCACCACAAAAGCCGGCAACGCAGGCAGCAAAGCCAACCACACCAGCCTCAAAACCTGCAGCGGCCAAAGCACCGGAGCAAAAAGCCCCAGTGGCACCGAAAGCACCAGAACAGAAAACTCCAGTACTACCGAAAGCACCAGAACAGAAAGCTCCAGTGGCACCGAAAGCACCAACAGCTCAGACACCCAAACCATCTGATACAGTTCCAAAGAAAAAACTTTCAATTGAGAAAGTTACAATACTGCGCGATGATGTAGAGGAGCAGGTCAAGAGTAAAATCAAAGATATTTTGGAAATGCATATCTACCAGCAGACGGAAGGCTTGGAAAAAATTGCGGATGCAGCGCAGAGTGTCATAACGGATATATTGGAGGAAGAAGAAGTTGTTGAGAAGGTGTATGATGTAAAGGAGAGAAGTGCTGATATCTATGAGCATTCACTTCAGGTCTGTACGATCGCTACGCTGATTTCATTAAAGCTTGGATTGACAAAAAAACAAGTGTATGATGTCAGTATCGCTTCTTTGATACACGATCTAGGTCTGCGCTATCTTGTAGTACGATATGAAGACCAAGATATCAATCTACTCCCGGCAAGGGATCAGGAAGAATACAAAAAACACCCGATTTATGCTTATACAGCAATTAAAAATGAGACATGGCTTTCTGATACTGCAAAAGAGATTGTAATGAATCATCATGAGAAAAAGGATAAGAGCGGATATCCGCTTGGTACAGATCTTGTTTCACGTATGACACAGATTGTAGGTGTGTGTGACGAGTTTGACGAATTGATCTGTGGAATTGGAAAATCGAGGGTGCGCGTGCATGAAGCGATCAACAATATTAGAAATTATAGTGGAATCTGGTATGATTCTGATATTGTAGATGCATTTTTGCAATTGATTGCTGTGTATCCTTTTGGGTCAAAGGTGAGAACGAACAGGGGAGAAATTGGAATCGTGATGCGGCAAAATTTACATTTTCCGGAGAGACCGGTTCTGCGTATCGTGGAAGACAAGTATGGACAGGCGATACATGCAGAGTTGGTTGTCGATCTCATCAAAGATACTACAGTGGTCATACAAGAAGTAATAAAATAGATAGGAATACAATAAATTTTTAGGAGTGTAATAAAATGATTGACATTAAATTTTTGCGGGAAAATCCTGACGCGGTAAAAGATAATATTAAAAAGAAATTTCAAGATCACAAACTCCCACTTGTTGATGAAGTAATCGAGCTTGATGCACAGGCAAGAAAGACACAACAGGAGGCAGACAGTCTTCGCGCTGAGCGCAATAAGCTTTCCAAACAGATTGGTGCATTGATGGGACAGGGCAAAAAGGAAGAGGCTGAGGAAGTCAAGAAGCAAGTAAATGCACAGGCAAAGACACTTGAGGAGCTCGCTGAGAGGGAGAAAGAATTAGGCGAGAAAGTGACAAAAATTATGATGACTATTCCAAACATTATTGATCCGAGTGTGCCAATCGGCAGAAATGATGAAGAGAATGTCGAAATCCAGAAATACGGCGATCCGGTTGTTCCTGATTTTGAGATACCATATCACACAGATATTATGGAGAAATTAAACGGAATTGATCTGGATAGTGCGAGAAAAGTAGCTGGAAATGGATTCTACTATCTGATGGGAGATATTGCAAGGCTGCACTCCGCAGTTATCTCCTATGCCAGAGATTTTATGATTGACAGAGGTTTTACTTACTGTGTGCCGCCGTTTATGATTAGAAGCAATGTCGTGACGGGCGTTATGAGTTTTGATGAGATGGATGCCATGATGTACAAGATTGAGGGGGAGGACCTTTATCTGATTGGTACAAGTGAACATTCTATGATTGGGAAATTTATTGATACAATTATTCCAGAGGCAGATCTTCCTAAAACTTTGACGAGTTATTCTCCTTGTTTTAGAAAGGAGAAGGGTGCACATGGTCTGGAGGAGCGCGGTGTCTATAGGATACACCAGTTCGAAAAACAGGAAATGATTGTCGTGTGCAGGCCAGAGGAATCTCCAATGTGGTTTGAAAAACTATGGCAAAATACAGTGGATTTATTCAGAAGTCTTGACATTCCAGTGCGTACACTCGAATGCTGTTCTGGTGATCTGGCGGATCTCAAGGTGAAGTCCATCGACGTGGAGGCATGGTCTCCAAGACAGAAGAAGTATTTTGAAGTAGGCAGCTGTTCTAATCTTGGTGATGCACAGGCAAGGAGATTAAAGATCAGAGTAAATGCAGAAAATGGCAAGTATTTTGCGCATACTTTAAATAACACAGTTGTGGCACCGCCTAGAATGTTGATTGCATTTTTGGAGAATAATCTTCAGAAGGATGGTTCTGTCAAGATTCCAAAAGCATTGCAGCCATATATGGGTGGAAAGACAGAAATTAGGTAATTTTAGAAAGGCTTGATAACCGTGCACAGATATTTAAGAGCGATCGGCTTTAGCAAAGTGAAAAAAAGAGATGAGCTGCAGGCACTGATCAATGAAGTGGTTGAGCAGACAATATTGAATCCAGATAAACTGAATAAAAAAGGGAATGGACAGGGATATGTATCAGCGAGGGACATTGCAGCAGATGAGGATGACTCTGTATATGCAGAGTTGTCTCTGGACTTTGTGCATGGCGCTGGTATCTGTGTACGCGGTGAGTTTGACGAGGATAATCGTTTTTTGTACGAATACTATTTTCCTTATTTGAGGGGAAATCATATCAGTTCCAATGAGGATATCACGATTGAGAGACAGGCAGAGAAAGAGTCTTATGCTGGTGTCTGTGATGATATCAAGATTGGTGTTACGATTATTTTCTATTTACAGAATATGATTCCGTACAAACGGCTGAAGGCCCTGAAACGGCTGCCTGTGCAGGGGACCTCTCTGATACTGAGTGCTCTTTCCATTGACGGTACGATCATGATGCCAATTATTAAAAATGAGTATGAAAAGCAGCGTATCAAGAAGGTGTCATATGAGCGAAATCAGCTGATCGCGCAGGCCCGGATGGGCGACGAAGATGCCATTGAGAGCCTTACTTTGGAAGATATGGATACTTATACGACAATATCCAGGCGAATTCACAAGGAGGATGTTTTCAGTTTAGTGGATACGTATTTTATGCCATATGGTGTGGAGTGTGACCAGTATTCTATTCTCGGTGAGATTGCTGCATTCCGCATAGATAAGAATCGTATTACGGATGAGGAAGTTATCTTTATGACGCTTGAGTGCAATGAGATGATGTTGGAGGTATGCATTAACAGGGAAGATCTGTACGGTGAGCCCGCTGTCGGAAGGCGTTTCAAGGGAGTCGTGTGGCTTCAGGGCTCTATTGAATTTCCACAGCAAAATTTTTAAAAAAATGTTGCAATAATTGTGACATCTGATATAATAATAAAGTACATGGATTTATTGTATGTATATTTATTTACTTATCTGAGAGCACAGCATTTTTTAGTGGCAGGGGTTTGTATGTCATAGTAGTGCAGAGGTAATAGTTTGATAACTTGAAGGATTTGCGTGTCAGCAAGTTTTTTATACAAGTCCTCGTAGCTCAGTTGGATAGAGCGATCGCCTCCTAAGTGGTAGGTGTTCGTTTGCCGGAGCAACATAAAATCAACAATTTCATAGCTGAATCACTTGCCTATTAGCAAGTTTTTCATACAAGTCCTCGTAGCTCAGTTGGATAGAGCGATCGCCTCCTAAGCGATAGGTCGGACGTTCAAGTCGTCTCGGGGACGCTGGAAAGCATTGAAAACACTGGATTTTTCAATGCTTTCTTTTTTTGCCCCAACAAGAAACTCAAAATCAGAGGACTCGATTTTTTGAATATTTTTTATCAGCCGTGTTGCTAAGAGGGAATCGAACACTAAATTGCACTTTCAAAGCCGTTGCTAATAATCTGCTAATTGCAGAATTAGCAGGAATTAGCTGCTAATAGCATTTCCTTTTAAGGCTTTTGTCAGCATGGCAACCAGTTCTGGTGACTGTTCCAGTGCCGAGATTAAATTTGTCAGGTCTGAATTTGTATTTTCAGGTGCCTTCACATCCTTTAAGGGATTAACGGAATTTTTGGCGTAGAATGTAGCTTCAAATTTCTGTGCGTTTACCTTCCGGTCCTCGTCCAGTATGTGCGCATATACATCCGTAATCATATCAATCTGCGCATGGCCGGTATCCCCCTGGGTTGCCTTTAAGTCACCGTGATTGAGTTTCAGCTTATAAGTCGTGCTGGAATGGCGCAGGGAATGGAACACAACATAGGGCAGCCCCGCCTTCTCCCTGAGCCTGGAAAACTCTTTTTCCATAATGCGGTTTTCAACTGGCCTTCCGTTTGGAAGTGTCAGCACAAGGTTGTAATCAGAAAAGTCCTGGGCCAGATATTCCTTATATTGGTCCTGGATCTGTTTCCATTCCCGCAGTATGTAAGCAACCGTTTTGGGTATCCATACTTTTCTGATACTGGATTCGGTCTTAGGCTTTTTCAGGACAAGGTTGGTGTGGGTATTCGACATGACGGAAGGAAAAATAAACATGATGTCCTTGTCGTCCAACTGTTGCCGTGCCTCCCTTGACACACGGGCAAGCTCCTGCTCAATCCAAAGGTGGGAATCATCATTCGCAATGTCCTCATCTGAAATATGAACTTTATCCCATGTCAGCCCACAGATTTCGCCATAACGCATGGAACAGGCAAAAGCCAGGTTCATTGCGACATAAAGTTTCATGTCGTCACATTCATCCAAAGCCTTCCTTATCATGTCCGCCGTCCAGATGTCGCGCTTTTTGTAGTTTGTCTTAGGCTTGTTTGCATGAGGGAAGGGATTTCTTGCGATAATCTCCCATTTCACTGCCTGCTCAAAGGCACATCTGAGTATTTTATGGATGCTGTGTATGGTGCCTGATGTGAGATATTCACTCCGCGGCTTCTTATTCTTCCGGACAACCGGTTTTGTTTTCTGTAGCCGGACATAGAACTCGTCCACAAATTTTGGCGTGACGTCCTGGACTGCCACATCCCCGATAACAGGATTGATATAATTTGCAATCAGGGCACAGTTGGACTCATATGTTGATAAAGCCCAGTGCGCAGTGCCGTAGATTTTAACAAAGTCACGCAGAAATTCTTTCACAGTCAGTTCCTGCGGAGGAATAAAGGTGCCATTGCCCTGCTGGTTCTCAATCTCAGCCTTTCTCCGTTTTGCTTCAGCATAATCCTGACAGGTTTCCCATTTCTGGTGTTTCTCCCCTTTCTCATCTGTATAATAGTAAACTACTGAGTATTTGCTTTTCCTCTTGATGATAGATGCCATTTGTCTCTCCTTCTACCCCTACAACAGGTTGTTAAGCCAGTTGTCAAAAGATGCCTTGGAGATCCTGATCGTCCGTCCGAGCCGTACAACTTTGAAATCCGGCTGCCTGCAAAGCTCATATGCCTTGCTTTTACTGATCTGCAGGATTTCTGCAATCTCAAGGACGGAATAGGTTTTCTTATCTTTGTTTTCCTGGCTGCAACAGCATCCTGCTTCAGGGATTTTGTATTCATCGACTGCCATAAGGACTCCTTTCCTTGTGCAGTCTGCCAAGAATCCAGCAAATAGCTCTCTGTTAAAGGCAATTATACAGTAGAAAATGGTGCTGCACAATATAAAAAATATAATAAAATGTCTGTTAA
>CAMWXE010000145.1 GCA_947178145.1 uncultured Lachnospiraceae bacterium
GACAGAGTTTGACGGGGAAAGTGCGCCCATCAGAAGGTATCTCAGAGGCAACGGATTGTCCTGTGTACAGACATTAGATAACAATGCTTACCATGCCTATCATCAGGATGAGCAGGGGAGTACGGCTTTTATTACAGGGCAGGATAATGCAGTAGAGAATTTCTATCAGTATGATGCATTTGGCAATCTGCTTGAGAAACATGAAGATGTCGGCAACCGCATCCTGTATACGGGCCAGCAGTACGATCAGGAGACGGGGCAGTACTATCTGCGGGCAAGGTATTATAATCCTGTGGTGGGGAGATTCTTACAGGAAGACACCTACCGAGGGGATGGGCTGAACCTGTATGCTTACTGCGCGAATAACCCGGTGGGGTATTATGATCCGAGTGGGCATGTAAAAAATAATTGTCCTCCGGGTGCTGCGGCAAATGCGAATAATACACCGGGGAATGGAGTTGTTGGAGGTAATAATCCTAATGGCTATAGTGTTGGAGATGTAGATAAGCACGGAATGTTGAGTCCGGGTGCAAATCGGGCCAGCGGGAATCATAATGTAGCAAATGAAGGAAGGGTACAGTCTCATCATGTAATTCAAGATAAATGGGCACAGAAAAATGTTCCGGGTTATAACAGAAACGATGCAACTGCAATATTATTGGAAACTGGGACAGGGAAACCGCATACTTCCATCACAAACTCGCAACGTGAGAGAAGATCTACTGTAGGATATAATACAAGTATTCAGGATGAATTTAACAGTAGTTATCGGGATTTAATAGATGCCGGTGTAGATGAAAAAACAGCGCGAAAGGCAATTAAAGATGCATATAAATATTTTGACGGATTAGGAGCATTTTAATGATGAACAATATCGAACAAATTAATGACTTTGAGATTAGATATAATTTAATTATACCTAATCATTATAAAGAGTTTTTACAAATTAAAAATGGAATTAGTTTTAATGGGGGAGCAATTTTATATTCCTTGGATGAGTTAAAACAAATGAATGATGATTTACAGGTACAGAAATTTCAACCAGATTGTATAGCGATTGGAGATGATGGTGGGGGACTAGTTTTTTTAATGAAGCAGGAAGTTGACGCAAAAGAAGTGTTTTGTGTTGATGTATCGGATTATGATATTGAATCAGCGTTTTGCCGATTAGACAACTTCACTGAATGGTATGAAAATGGTTGTGATATTTGTGTAAATGTATCTAAAGAATATAAATCAAGTCAAATAGGAGATATATTTCTTATTAGAACACCTAAGAATGGAGTAGCGGATTTGGTGAAAATTAAAAAATATTTTAATTTAGATATTCCCATGGCACAATTGTTATCATTATCTAAAGAGCTTCCGAGTAAGCTAATCAGTGACATTAGCTATGCTAAAGCTGTTAAGTTAATGGAAAGAGTTGGTCAGACAGATATTTTTCAATTTCATGAAAATAGTCATTAAATTATAGAAGAGAATAGGTAACGCTAGAGCAACAAGAGGTATTGATTTTGAATAGATTAGGGGAGGAATCGAATACCATTGTGATCTGCTAAACCGACATCAATCATTTTATAGAGACAGAGCAATAATAAACGCAAAATCGAATAATAGATGGGCGAAAATGAATGATGAAGAAAAAAGAAAAACAGTAAAGAATTTGTTGAGTCCATTTAAAGCTACTGAAGAAGAAATAAACTTAATTGTTCAAGAAGTGGATGATAGTCACGATATTTGAGAGTTTTTTTGGAGGAGCGTAGAAAATTGCGTATAGAATAAATTGACCGTTTCATTAAAGAATTTCTATTTATGATATGGATGACGATGTGGAATCATAAATGTTAAGCGTAAAGGGGAGTACGAAACTCATCTCAACGCTGTAATAATTGTGCAAATCGCATAACCATAAGCAGACCCTTGGAAAACGTTGGTACTTGGCGAGGTTCTTTCGAGCCTAGTACCATTACGTTTGGAATGGAGCGAAAGCGCGTCTGCGTTGGTTATGCGATTCGCGCAATTTCAACCACCAGGAGGGAGTTTTGCGATTTCCCATTTATGCAATAGACGAGGATGAAACCGCAAATTTGCCGCAGATGTAAAAGAATGTTTCAGTATGGAGGGTGTAGTCAAAGTGAACGGGACTGCATCTTTTATTTTGCGTAAAAATATAAATTATATGGCTAAAGCATTGATATCAGCTTTTACGTTCCCCAAATTTCTTTTGAGTTTTATTTCACCTTTGCTTTAACGGAAGTTATGCCGCCAATGGCAACACCATCCGCTACGCCTATAACAGTATGGGCAAAGTATGCTCTATCACCGACCAGAGCGGCAACACCGAAACCTTCCGCTACGATAAGGAAGGCAGAGAGATCCGGCATACCGACCGAAACGGCACAGTGACGGAGACGAAGTATAATATCTACGGAAAACCCGTCATGCAGACCTGTACTGACAGACACGGCAACCGCCAGATCATGGGTACATGGGAGTATGATTCCTTCGGACAGCTAAAGAAGTCCGTATCGGGCGGCTTCTGCTATACCTACGAGTACCGCCCTGACGGGAAACTCCTGAATAAGTGGAATAACGGCAGCAAAGTGCTCTCCTGTACCTACTATCGGGACGGGAGTTTGAAGAGTCAGACTGACATGAGCGGGAAAACCCTGTACTATGCGTATGACGGGGATGGAAGGCTGAAATGCCTGAAAGAAGATACAGACACCATCCTGACAGAATACCGCTACACCGCCGCGGGACGCATCAGGGAGATTATAACCAAAAACGATGTCAAAACCAGTTACATATATGACGAAGACGGTAATATCAGCCGCCTAACCATCGGCGACGGCACGGAGGAAGGTCTGCTTTATGACGCCTTCATGCTCTATGACCTGAACGGGAACAGGACGGGAAAGACAGGGAGCAGACTGGATGTCGGCGGGAAACAGGCAGAAATGACAGTTTCCTACCGCTATGATTCCATGAACCGCCTGACCAACGAAGACCGTAACGGCGCAGGGGAGCGGTATGCCTATGACCTTTGCGGGAACCGTCTGCTCAAAGAGCAGTACAGCGGCAGTTCCGTTGACGCCACAGAAGGGTACCGCTATAATGAAAGAAACGAGCTGACGGAGCGTGTAAAGGCGGGGAGCCTTACCACCTACCGCTATGATAAAAACGGCAGTATCATCTCCGAAGAGGAAGAAGGGAGGAAGAGTGAATACCGCTACGATCTGCTGAACCGCCAGATCTATGTCAGGACTCTGGACGGGAAAGAGCAGGAGAACTTCTATGATGGGGAAGGCCTGCGTGCAGGCGTGACGGAGAACGGGAAGAGAACGACTTTCCTGTACCATAACGAGGAGATCCTGACAGAGCTTGACGGGGAAAGTGCGCCCGTAAGAAGATATATCCGGGGGATTGGTCTGTCCTGTGTACAGACTACACAGGATAATGCCTATCATTCCTACCATCAGGATGAGCAGGGGAGTACGGCGTATATCACGGGGCAGGAGAATGCAATAGAGAACTGCTACCAGTATGATGCTTTCGGGAATCTGCTGGAAAAGCGGGAAGATATCAGAAACCGTATCCTGTATACGGGTCAGCAGTACGATCAGGAGACGGGGCAGTACTATCTGAGGGCGAGGTATTATAATCCTGTGGTGGGGAGGTTTTTGCAGGAAGATACCTATCGCGGCGATGGGCTGAATCTGTATGCTTACTGTGCGAATAACCCGGTGGTGTATTATGATCCGAGTGGGCATGTAAAAAATAATTGCCCTGAAGAGCTTGTGGTAAAACCTGAAAATACACAGGCTGAAAAGGCCGTTGAAGGAATTACTGAAGAGGCTTTTGGGAAAAAGTTAGTAAATATAAATGATATAACAGGGGATTTAGATGATCCCAATATAAGAGTATATGGAACTTATGATGAACTAACGAATGCAGGTGTGAAGGATGCCCATCATATAGTTCAAGATGCAGCGGTTAGAGACATACCAGGGTATGACCGTGGATCGGCACCAGCGATTCAAGCAGATGGACCATCTACACAGATAGGATCAGAGCATTATAATATGACGTACGATCAATCACATGCTACAACAGGCGGGACATATGGTGCAGAGCGTACAATAGGAATGGAATCTGTAAAAGAAAGGTTAGATGTGTCGGATACTGACATGAAATCGCTTGAAGAGTATGTAGATGGATATTTTTGTGATGAATTAAATCTGTCAGATGATTCAGCAACAAGAATTCCGGGAAATAGGCATGGTGCAAAATAATAAAGATATTAAAATAGTTTTTGTTAATTAACTTGCATGTAAAATCATAAATACTATTGGATAAAATTTACGAAAGGATAAAGGGACAAAAATGGAAGAGATTATTAAAATATGTAAACATGTAATTGAGTGCATGGTAAATGATAATTATGAATTGTTAGAAATAGAGGGGGCATTAGAAAGAGTATCCGAAAGAGATATTAAAAGAGTATTGCATGAATATAATCCTGATGAGAACATAATAATTCCGCCAGAAGAATACTATAAAAAAATATATGTTAATAAATATAATGATGGATCAGGATATCATGTTGATGTAGATTTATGGTACTATAGTGGTAGAAGTGATTTGACATTACAGCTTGATTTACGCCAAAAAGAAGAAAATGAATTAGAGGTTATAATTGATGATTTAAGAGTTTTATGAATCTTTTGCTTTGACAAGGGGGTATCAACAGGTCCAATATATTGTGTAAATTAATTGAGTTTTTCGGCGGTCTAAATTGACCGCCGTATTTATTGTATGAAACTTAGTCAAATGGCACTACCCTACTATTACAGTAAACTTCGTATAAAGGCGGCAAGAAGATGCTGGAAACGGGGAGCGGTATGCCTATGACCTGTGCGGGAACCGCCTGCTTAAAGAGCAGTACAGCGGCAGTTCCGTTGACGCCACAGAAGGGTACCGCTATAATGAAAGAAACGAGCTGACGGAGCGTGTAAAGGCGGGGAGCCTTACCACCTACCGCTATGATAAAAACGGCAGTATCATCTCCGAAGAGGAAGAAGGGAGGAGAAGTGAATACCGTTATGACCTGTTAAACCGCCAGATTTATGTGAAAACACTGGACGGAAGAGAGCAGGAAAATTTCTACGACGGAGAAAATCTGCGCGCAGGACTGACGGAGAACGGGAAGAGAACCACCTTCCTGTACCATAACGGGGAAATCCTTGCGGAGTGCGAAGGGGAAAGTGCGCCCGTCAGAAGGTATCTCAGAGGCAACGGACTGTCCTGTGTACGGACATTAGATAATAATGCCTACCATGCCTATCATCAGGATGAGCAGGGGAGTACGGCGTATATCACAGGGCAGGAGAATGCGATAGAGAACTGTTACAGATATGACGCTTTCGGCAACCTCGTAGAACAGAAAGCAACCATAGAGAATCGCATACTGTATACAGGACAGCAGTATGATCAGGAGACGGGGCAGTATTATCTGAGGGCGAGGTATTATAATCCTGCAGTTGGACGGTTCCTGCAGGAAGACACTTATCGCGGCGATGGGCTGAATCTGTATGCTTACTGTGCGAATAACCCGGTGGTTTATTATGATCCGAGTGGGCATGCGACTGGTAAGCAACCATTATGTGGGAGCGGTGCAAATAGTAGTCTGGAGGATACAGTAGGAAATAATGCAAAACGAGGACCAAAACCTAAGGGTACGGGGCCTCATAATAATAAGATAGAGGAAATAGGTAACCAAATAACTGATGGCACAGTAATTGCAGGTGGCGGAAAACTTCCAGAACGAAAAATAAACACACCCGGCGGGAAAAAAGTGTAAGAAGGCCAGACATTTTGGTTGAAAGACCAGATGGATCGCAATATGGGATAAATGTCGGGCGAACAACAGCTGGTGGAGCTCCGGTAAAAAGAGAAGTGGAAGCTATATATGACTTAGAAGATGCTGGTTTAGATATGTATTTTGTCGGATACGATTGATGAGGTAGTTTATGGGTCAAATAAATATACAATTTCATGCCAAAAGAGGTGAAACTGTAAACTTTATAAGAAATATTGTTAGCCAATATAATTTAAAGGCATTTGGGATAAACATATTTCCAGAATATGAAGCGAAAGAGATATTTCTTTTTAATTGTGAGGAGAACGTAAATTATGATGAAATTATTGTATGCAAAGGTTTGATAAAAATTAGCAACAGAGAACAATACAACGAATATTTAAATGAGAAAAGGGGAGATTTGATTATATCATTAGGAAAAGATAATGAAACAGAGTTGATTGAATCTAGTATGGGGGCCATTTCAACAGATAATATTGATGCTTTATGGAAAAAAGTAATTGCTCAATTTAAAAAAGAATTGTTGAAAGGTGCTTATGTTGTAACTCCAAATGGAAATAGTAGCTATTATCCTAAACATTGGTATACTATTGGTGCAAAAGATGCTTACGAAGAGGGCGTAATTATTAAACCGCTGGCGGGGTGGAATCAATATATATTAAAAAGAGCAGGTGAGTGAAAAATTGTACGAAATGTGAGATTGGAAGAAATAACGAGACTACGGAATAAGCGTTTGATTATAGCGCATCAAAGAGGGCATAACTAAGAGTGGCATAAAAACCAGTTACATCTATGACAGAGACGGTAATATCAGCTGACTAATCATTGATGACGGGGCGGAAGAGAGCAGGAGAACTTTTACGAGGGAGAAGATCTGCGAGCAGGGATTACCGAGAACGGGAAGAGAACTACCTTCCTGTACCATAACGGAGAGATCCTTGCGGAGTGTGAGGGGAAAGTGCGCCCGTAAGAAGGCATATCCGAGGAATCAGACTGTCCTGTGTACAGACCACACAGGATAATGCCTATCATTCCTACCATCAGGATGAGCAGGGGAGTACGGCGTATATCACGGAGCAGGAGAATGAGGTAGAGAACTGTTACAGATATGACACTTTCGGCAACCTCATAGAAAAGAAAGCAACCATAGAAAACCGTATCCTGTATACAGGCCAACAGTACGATCAGGAGACGGGGCAGTATTATCTGAGGGCGAGGTATTATAATCCTGTAGTCGGACGGTTCCTGCAGGAAGACACTTATCGCGGCGATGGACTGAATCTGTATGCTTACTGTGCGAATAATCCCGTGGTGTATTATGATCCGAGTGGGCATGTAGAGGTTACCTATGGTGATGGTGATTTACCTGTTCAGAATGAAACACCAGCGGGTGAAGCCGTTAATAAGGGAGGCAATAATCCCTGTATAGATGGTGCAATAAATAATGGACAACCACTAAATGATCATAGGGTAGTGCCTAACTCAGAGGCAAATAAGTTACCTGTAACGGGTGTACCTAATTCATCGGCGGATTTATTAAATCCAGATAGTAGTGTTAAACAAAGAAGATACTACGGTGAAGACGGAAAGGCACAAATGGATATTGACTTTAATCATACAGATGATGGAACACATGAGTTTCCGCATACTCATATTTGGGATTGGAATAAAAAGCCGCCAAGACAGTAGGAGGTAAAAATGCATGATTATTATATAATAGCATATAGCGTGAATTTGGAAGAAAGGAAATTGGTTATTCAAACATATAATAACATAAAAAAGAAACAGGGGAAAATTTGTTTTTATGAAGTACTAACACATTCGTTCAAATGTATTATCGATTATAATATAATTTTAGATATCCAAGAATGTGAAATAAGTTGCTTTTTTAATGATAATAAAGAAGAATTAATAAAAATGCAAGATTATGGTTGGCCAATTGTTTATCTGACAGAGCAGGAATTAATTGACTATATAAGAATAAATGAATATAAGTATATAAAAATAAATTCTTCATATGGCATGGATGGATGGATACTTGCTAGGTCTTATGAAATAGAAGAATAGAATCTCTTAGTTTGATATGTTATAAGATGTGTACTAAAGCAGGGTAAAAGGTTGCCATTACAATGAAGGAGCTTGATAAGATAGGAGCATTTGCAAATGGTTCAGTGCCATATATGTAGAGCAACAAATTATAGTTTCTAAAGATACAGTAACCGCTACAAAATAAAATATCCATGACAATAGGAACTCCTGCGTGCAGGCGTGACGGAGAACGGGAAGAGAAACCGAAAACATCTATCAGCATGATGCTTTCGGGAATCTGTTGGAAAAGCGGGAAGATGTCAGAAACCGTATCCAGTATACGGGTCAGCAGTACGATCAGGAGACGGGGCAGTACTATCTGAGGGCGAGGTATTATAATCCTGTGGTGGGCAGGTTTTTGCAGGAAGATACTTATCGTGGAGACGGGCTGAACCTGTATGCTTACTGTGCGAATAACCCGGTGGTGTATTATGATCCGAGTGGGCATATGCCGCAATATGCAGAAGGGGGAGTTCAGGGGTCAGGGGATACACTGGCTGGACAAGTTAATAATGGTGATGATATACCAACAAATAGGATTTCAGATAATGCTTCCATTATAGGGCATATTTTCAAAGATACTGATGGGCATATTCTAGATACGCCAGAAAACAGATCCTTATTAGAAGAGGTTGCTAATAATATGGACAATTATCGTGGAAACGATCAATATGATAATGCATGGTATTCAAAAATTTTAGATGGAAAAGGTGAGGAGGATGATTTACCGTGGTTTCTAGGAGCTATTTGCCCAGAATTATGGGATGATGGAAAACCTATTGATGAAGCTATTTTTAATGAATGGCAGAAGTTTAGTGATTGCAAAACCATTGACATAAATAATATAATGGAAAAGGTGTATTTATTTGGCTCTTCAGGGGTAATGGTGGGTAAAAAAATACCCACGACCCCAGCGTTTA
>CAMWXE010000146.1 GCA_947178145.1 uncultured Lachnospiraceae bacterium
CAGATATAGTTGCCATGGTAGAAATGGAGAATACCCGATTAAGGGAATTGACATAGTTTCCTGTAGGGGTATCTGTTGGGTCCCTTTACTGTAGAAATGGAGAATACCCGATTAAGGGAATTGACATAATAGTCCATATCATGATCGTCTCTACTATTATCCCTGTAGAAATGGAGAATACCCGATTAAGGGAATTGACATAATTCTTATTCATATTAATCTCCATTCCGCCGCCTTCGGCTGGCGGCACAAATAGTAATGAAAGTGTTCCAACTTTCTACGCTGTGCTGTAAAATAGTATACGAGAAGCTACACTACAAAGCACGGGAGGAGGAGTTGTAATAACTTTCTTCGTTTTAGACAGCATATTAATCAGTGTAAGTTCTGCCTTTTCAAGCACAAATAAGTGGCATCATGAATCCGTACACTAAGAATTGTTTAAGCGCCTTAGTTTAATTGTGTGGCAGTTCAGTCAATGGCTTCTTATCTTTTACGAAAGGAGTCTGACTATGAAAGTTACTTATCAAACCTGTTGTGGTGTCGATGTCCACAAATCTTTTCTCGTTGCCACAATCGTCAAAACTACTGGCGGTATTGAGCCTTCTTACCAAAAGAAACGCTTTTCTACCTTCAACAATTCAATCCTTGAATTCAAGCAATGGCTTATCGATAACCACTGCCATGATGTCTGTATGGAATCCACAGGTAAATACTGGGTTCCTGTCTTTAATCTTCTGGAAGATGAAATCAATGTTGTCATCGCCAATCCTAAATGGGTTAAGGCAGTGAAAGGCAACAAAGATGACGCCAAAGATTCTAAATGGATTGGGGATCTATTCCGTCTCGGACTTGTGAAAGGCAGTTATATTCCCTGTAAGAAAATCCGTATTCTCAGGGAATACACCCGTTATCGTTACAAGCTTGTTTCCTGCCGTTCAAGTGAAAAGAACCGGTATCAGAATGCGCTTACTGTCTGTAATGTCGCTTTAGATTCTGTTGTTTCCGATATCTTTGGGAAGTCATCCACATCCATTATCGACTATCTGCTTGAACAATCGGATGCATCCATTAACCACGAAGAAATCGCATCCAGGCTTCTTAGGAGTCTCAAATCCAAAGAAGATGCTGTTATAGAATCCGTCGAAGGATATCAGATGACTGATGCCCAAAAATACCGCTTGCGCCTCGTCCGCGCACATATGGATTATATCACAGCTGAAATCAATGATGTTGATAAGATGATAAAAAATATGATTTCTTCTTATCCTGATTTTGAAAATGCTGTCCAGTTCCTCTGTACCATTCCGGGTGTCAAACGTGATAGTGCAGTCACTATCATCTCCGAAATCGGTACGGATATGTCTCAGTTCTCAAGTTCCAAACGTTTATGCTGCTGGGCTGGTTTAACACCAGGGAGCAATGAATCT
The DNA here is from genome assembly GCA_947178145.1 of uncultured Lachnospiraceae bacterium. Classification (GTDB taxonomy): domain Bacteria; phylum Bacillota; class Clostridia; order Lachnospirales; family Lachnospiraceae; genus COE1. Next base: position 1,428 of record CAMWXE010000146.1, read on the forward strand.
GCTGGTAAGAAGAAATCTGTTCGGATCACACGTGCCGGAGTCTACCTCAAACCTGCATTAGTACAGTGTGCTCATGCAGCCGTAAAATCTGACAAATCTCCTTACTACAAAAAGAAATATGAATCACTTGTTAAACGTCGTGGCAAGAAAAGAGCCATTATTGCTATTGCCCGTATGATTCTTACTGCCATTTACCAGATGCTGTCTACTGGAGAGCAGTGGAATCCGAGCGATCTCTACAAAATCGATATGCCTGTAGCTCTTGTTGAAAAACAAAAAGCTAAGGCTATCAAGCAAGCTAAGAAACTGTTGCAACGGGAAGGCATTCTTCCGCCCGATGAACCATTAGCTTCTTGATCTGATTTATTGAATGAAATAATCTTCTAAAAAGTTGCCTGTTTCAGACAGCTTATTGAAGTGCGTCCATTTGTGGCTGTCCTCTACTTTCTTTCACACTATTTCTCCTTCTCCCAACCTTTGTAGAAATGGAGAATACCCGATTAAGGGAATTGACATAAATTCATCAACTTCTGTCTCGTTAAATTTATTTTGGTAGAAATGGAGAATACCCGATTAAGGGAATTGACATTCTGCTTCTATTTTAATCAGACGTTCTTCTTCGTTACGTAGAAATGGAGAATACCCGATTAAGGGAATTGACATACAATTTTATTTTTCTTATGAAAACTAATTAAAGTTTGTAGAAATGGAGAATACCCGATTAAGGGAATTGACATAAGGTCTGACTTGTCCCGCCAGTCATGCTTTGTGGGAGTAGAAATGGAGAATACCCGATTAAGGGAATTGACATGTAGTTTTCGCCTTCGGCCCGGGCAACGTAGGCAGGTAGAAATGGAGAATACCCGATTAAGGGAATTGACGCACCAAAGATATTGGTGCGTTCAGCGTTTTAGTACAGGGAAAGAAAGGGGATGGGTGATAATTTCCGTAAAACGCACAGCAATCTACAAACAATTACAACGAAAGAAGAGGGAAGCAAATGAAGAAAGCTTTAAAGGAAATCACACAGGAATGGATGCAGTTGGAGAGAAAGACATTAGAGCAGAGAAAGCAGGCGGACGAATTCTATGAGAACAAACTGATGGCGCTGATCGAGGAGGATTTTATCGAGCGGAATCAAGAAAAAGTTTACGAGAAAGCAGAATATTTTGTCATATCAGTAGGAACATCTTATGAGCCAATTGTGTTAAACATTAAGTTATTTTCCCCGAAAAGGATACTATTTCTGTACACTGAGCAGACCGAAAAAACGCTGAATAAAATTGTCAGATATTGTGTGTTGGAACCCGATACATACGAGAAGAGAAAGGTAAGCGAGACAGATCCGCTTGATATTTACAGAGAGATCAAGCGATATTACCTTGAATGGAACAGACCAGAGAAGATGTATATTGATTTTACTGGTGGAACCAAAGCAATGTCAGCGGCAGCAGCGATGGCTGGAGCGTTAATTGACATACAGCTTGTCTATGTAGGGACAAACGATTATCTCACAGATTTCAGAAAACCAAATCCAGGTTCAGAAACATTATTCTATATCAATAATCCCCTTGCTATATTTGGAGACCTTGAAATAGAGAAAGCTTTCACACTGTTTGAAAGACACAATTATGCGGGTGCACAGGAAAAATTAGCAGTATTGAAGGAAAGTATACCAGATCCCAATATTCGTCAACAATTAAATTTTGTATTTCTGCTTGCAAAAGTATATGAAGCGTGGGATGCGCTGGATTTTGTTCCAGCTTATGATAATCTTGTGACGCTGAACCAGCAGCTGCGCCGTGACAAAAGAACGCATCAGCAATTCCTGTTGATGGATTTCTGTTCCCATTTGGAAAAGCAGCAGCAAATACTGACGCATCTGAAAGATATTCCAACGCTTGTCAAAGAGAAAAAGAATATGGATATATTGAAAACAAAGGAAGTCATATCAGCGCTGATGTTTACTATGTGTCAGAATGGACTGATACGGGAACGGCAGGAAAAATATGACATGGCGACACTGCTCTTCTACAGACTTCTGGAGATGATCGAGCAGAGACGGCTCGCGACTTACAACTTGTTTGTATCGAAAATGGAATATAAAGAGATTAAGTACAATACAAAGCGTACCCCAGAATTTGCAGGATTGCCAAAAGATAGTCAGTACGAATTGTTGAAACAAAAAGTACAGGATATTAAGACAAAAATATTTGGCAAAGGGAATAATTACTTACCAGAGCAGGTTTCTTTGCTTGAAGGCTTTATTCTTCTATATGCGTTAGGCGATCCGATCGTCACAGATAAAGAAGGACACGGTATTGATAAATTAAAGCGAATCCGATCAATGGTTTTTTTGAGAAACAATTCTATCTTTGCCCATGGATTAGGCCCAGTGGGAGTCAATGATTTCAAAAAATTCCAAAAGTTTGTTTTAGAAATATTTGAGCGTTTCTGTATTATAGAGAAGATCAACTATAAGGAGTATCAGGAAAATATAGCATGGATCGATCCTCTCAAATCCAAATACTATACAACAGGAATGGGGGAGGAGTGATGGCTGTCATCTATGTGAAAGAGCAGGGGGCGCTGATCCAAAAAAGTGGTGAACGCATTATCATCTCGAAAGGTACAAATACCTTGCTGGAAGCGCCTGTGATACAGATGGACAACATTGCATTGATTGGGAATGTTCAGATTACGACACAGGCATTGCATATGTTGATGGAAAAAGGAATTGATGTGAGTTATTTTTCCTATTCAGGAAAGTATTTAGGTCATACTGCAGCGGAGGCGTCCAAAAATATTTTTCTAAGGTTCCAGCAATATGGTTTTTATCTGGATGAAGAGAAACGGCTGGATATGGCAAAAACCATTGTCAGAAATAAGATTCAGAATCAGATGTCTATCATACGTGGACATCGTTGGGAAAACAGTGAACATGACTGGAAAAGTGACTTGTCGCAGATGCAGAAGTATCAGAAGACACTTCAGGATAGGACATCACCTAACGAAGTGCTTGGAGTGGAAGGGATCTGCAGCAATATATACTTTGGGGCATTTGGCCATATGTTGAAATGTGATTTTCAGTTTCATGGAAGGAACAGGAGACCTCCCAAAGATCCAGTAAATGTCATGATCAGTCTGGCGTACACTTTTCTGACAAAGGAAATGTGCAATGCCTTGGATGCCGAATCGTTTGAAACCTATTTGGGTTTTTTGCACGGAATCCGATATGGGCGTAAGTCGCTGGCGTTGGATATGATAGAGGAGTTTCGCCAGCCTATGATAGACAGGTTTGTGCTTTTGCTATTCAACAAACACATGATAGGCAAATATGATTTTGAGTTTCCTGATGAGGGTGGTGTCGTATTAAACGAAGATGGATTTCGGAAATTCTGTACAGAGTATGAGAGATGGTTAAATGGAAGGAACAGTGCATCAGGAGAAAATTCTTTCAGAATCAGGATAAGAGAACAGGTAGCGAAACTAAAACGTGCAATATGCAAGGAAGAAGAGTACAAGCCATACTGCTGGGAGGAACGCAATGTATGTAGTGAGTTATGATATTGTCAGCGACAGGCTTCGGAGCAAGGTCGCGAAAGTACTTTTGGGATATGGAAAGCGTGTACAGTACAGTGTTTTTGAATGCCATGTTTCACAGAAGAATTTTGAAGAGTTGTATAAAAAGCTGGCATTGCTCATGGTTGATGTCGACGAGGGAAGTATACGATTTTATCATTTGTGCGGCAAATGCGAACAAGAGATTCAGGAGTTAGGACTTCCTAAGGAAGAGATATCCATATTGGATGATACAGTAATTGTTTAGAGTGGAGGTGACATATGAGCATTTACAATAAGGTGATTGATTTACAGAAACTTTATCAGGCATGGGAACGAGTGCGGAGAAATAAGCCTGCTGCCGGCGTGGATAATGTGACCTACGAGCAGTTTGATGCCAGGAAGCAGGAGGAACTCAAACAACTTAATGTTGATCTGAAAAACCATGTCTACAGCGCATTGCCAGTCAGGAGAGTTGTCTTGTATAAGAGTGAAAAGGCAAGAGAGATTGCTCTTTATGCAATGAGGGACAAAGTTGTGCAGCAGTCCGTGGCAGCTGAACTAAACAAGCTTTATGACAGTAGGTTTTCCAGTCAAACCTATGCGTATCGAAACAATATGTCTTCTCTAAATGCTGTGAATGCAATAGAAGGAGAGATACAATCTGGCAGGTATTCATGGATATTGAAAGTTGATATCTTACACTTTTTCGATGAGATGGATTGGAAGATACTGCGAGGTATATTGGAAAAAGATATCAAGGAAGACGATGTATTATTTCTGATCGAGGAGAATGTAAAGTCGACGATGCTGGAGGACTCTGGCGAGTTGGTAGAAAAAAGACGGGGAATTTATCAGGGATCTGGCATTTCACCGATTCTCTCCAATATCTATATGATAGAGTTTGATCAGTGGATGACACAGAAAGAAGAATTTTATGTGAGGTATTCGGACGATATGCTCCTGTTGGGTGACAGTAAGGAGAAAATGTTTGAAATTCTGCGTGAAATCAAGGTAAAGCTGCATCAGATTGGATTGCAGGTTAATGAGTCAAAGACCTGTTGTATGTCATTGGAGGAAGGTACGGATCTGTTAGGATATCATTTTTCCGTCAAGGGGAAATCCATTCCTGCGAAGGCTGTGCAAAGCCTGCAGGACAGGTTGGAAACGATGTGGCTTACATCAGCAAACCTGTCGATAGAAGAAAAAATGACAAAAGCAATTGAGATTCTTGGTGGCTGGGAACAGTATTTCAGGGAAAAGAGAAAATCAGAGTCCATATTTGAATATATGGCGCTGATCTATGTGGCACAATCCCGGGAAAACTATATGGATGAATTAAAGGAACGCCGCCGGACTGTGTACAACATTTATAAGGATATTACATTGTACTTGGCAAATGTGTGGAAAGCAGCCGGTCAGAAACAAATGGAACTTTTGGAATATGAGCAGTATTATCAGATTTGGAATCCGGAAAATATAGAAAATGAAAAAGAGTTAGATGAGCTTTTAGCAAACTATGAGAAAATGATAATATTGGAAAGTTACGATACAGCAATTGAACTTATGCAGATTTATACAGATCGCGGGGAGTTTGAGAAGGCGTCCTTCTGGATGCAGCGAAGTGGGCAGATTCAGAAGGATAAGAGAACTGCTGCTGGAGAGAGTATTTTTCATATTTCAAATGATGAGGAAAAGAAATTCATATTGGATCAGGCAACAGCGCAGAAAATATTGCAGGTATTTGTAGGGCGCGAAGATATGTTCAGCAAAGAAACCTTGGGGTATGGCGGAAAGCGGCAGACAGAACTCCAGCCGTTACCGTTATCAGAACAAAAGATCATGGAGCATTTACAAGGTGAGGTTACAGTAGGAACCTACATACAACGCCCCAATAGTACCGTAAAATATCTGGTAATTGATGTAGATATTTCCAAAAAGATCATGTTGCAGGTACAGAGGGACAGTAATATGTTTGTGGCTTATTTGGAGCGGGCGTTGCGTTACGCAGAAGAACTCAAAAAAATACTGAAAAGTCTTGGGATAAATAGTTATGTAGAGTATTCTGGGTGTCGTGGGTATCATATATGGGTATTTTTTACAGAATGGATACCAGTCAGATATGTCAACATGCTTTCTGATGTCATCGAAAACAAAATATCAGCAATAAAGCAGGAAGAGATTTGTATCGAATTTTTTCCAAACAAGACAAGGATAAAAGCGGAACGATTTGGTCAGGTAATAAAACTTCCGTATGGGCGTCATATACGAACTGGGGAGCAATCCTATTTTCTGGATGACAGCGGCAGCCCATTTGTTGATCAAAATCATTTTCTGGATAGTTTATCTAAAAATTCATTGACCGCTGTGAAAAAGGTGCTGGCAAAAAATATTGGAATGAAAGAGGACATTCAGGAAAAGACAGTTGATACGAATCTGGAGATATTCGGACAGATTGAGGATGAGGCAGCGGAAATCCTGAAAAAGTGTAATTTAATGCGCTATCTTTGTCAAAAAGCAGTAAAAACAGGGTATTTGACGCATGCCGAAAGGTTGTCTGTCCTGTATGTTTTCGGACATCTTGGAAATGATGGGCATGAGTTTGTGCATATGATCATGTCACATACGTTGAATTATCAGTATAATACCACGGAGCGGTTTATACAGCGTATTCCGGCGAAACCTGTCAGTTGTATCAAGTTGAGAGAACAGTATAAGCAGATAACTGCAGAATATGGCTGCAGCTGTACTTTTAAGCGGAGTAAAAATTGTTATCCTTCGCCTGTGCTGCATGCAATTGCTCTGGCAAACAATGTTAACACAGAAGTAACCCTGCCAACCAGCCGCACCATGACAAAGGAGAATGAGAAAAAGGTGCTGGAAGAGATCAATATTCATAAGAAGGCGCAGGAACTGGCAAACAGGATTCTGGAAATGAAGAAACAGAAACGTGGCATTGATGCGGCTATTTTGAAAGTGGAAAAAGAACTGGAAAAAATATACGACAATGCTAATGTCGATTGTCTGGAGGTGGAAATGGGAATGCTGGTCCGCAGGAGGACTGAGCATGGTTATGAATGGTTGATTGAAATTTAATTGAGAATAGATTGCTGTTGTGCACATGATTTGCCAAGTAAGTAATAATGTGCACAATGGCGAGCTGTTTTGTGGACATGGTTAAGAGAAATTTGTATATTATTTTGGTCGGAAGAATCTTGAAGGAAAATGTGCTGTATGATAGAATAATGACATAGTAGGAGAAAAATTGTACGGATATTAGTACAATTTTTGAAAAGACCAAAATAAGCCCCGAAAAGTATAATTGTCAGAATATTCAGACAATTACCTGCAGAAATGAGGCTTGAAAGCCTTGATTTAAGCGGCCTGTGGGAAGATACCGTAGAAATGGAGAGTACCCGATTAAGGGAATTGACACATTCTAATTTTCCAGCTATAGAGTGAATTGTTTCATGTAGAAATGGAGAGTACCCGATTAAGGGAATTGACACCGAGCTTCGGTATTCTTTATTAGCGTTTGCCCGCGTCTGTAGAAATGGAGAGTACCCGATTAAGGGAATTGACACCTGTTACTGTCGTTTCTGACGGCTCAGACTCAACAACGTAGAAATGGAGAGTACCCGATTAAGGGAATTGACACTAAATAAACCAGTAATTCCTGATCTGATTGCCAGCATGGTAGAAATGGAGAGTACCCGATTAAGGGAATTGACACATATGGTTGTACCATTGGTTCCAATTTTTCCAGAGTGTAGAAATGGAGAGTACCCGATTAAGGGAATTGACACTCTTGTAAACAGTATATCAGGTGGAGAAGGCACGAGTAGAAATGGAGAGTACCCGATTAAGGGAATTGACACTCTTGTAAACAGTATATC
>CAMWXE010000147.1 GCA_947178145.1 uncultured Lachnospiraceae bacterium
CTATAAAATCCTTGAAAAATAAGGAAAAATGACTTGACTAAATAGGGAGGAAAAAATTTTATGAACATAAATTTAGACGAAGTAAGGGAACATATAGAACTCTATTTCAAGGAGCACCTTCCCCAATACACAGTATTGGAGATCAGAAGAAAATCCTGCCATCCAGATGATGCCCATCTCTTTATGGTATCAGCAAAGAAATCTAACGGCACTTACACCGTATGGACTGGCTGGAACGAACTCAGCCAGAGTCTCAATCATGGTCACTACGGTCTTCAATCTATTGAAGAATGTGAAAAGATCTTTGAAGAATTCTATTATAAGGGATAACTATACAGGGGGATTCAACGTACAGGCTGATTTCCCACTATTCCCCCAGATACGCTTGAAACCATGATGATTTGATAGTATACTACAATTATACAGAAGAAAGGGACTTTCGTGATGCCAAAGAAAACACAGGATTTAAAGCCTGATACCGTGTTAAAGAATTACTGGAATAACAACGAACAGTTTGCCGATCTCTTTAATGCAGTCCTGTTTGACGGCGAACAGGTGATTTCTCCCGATGAACTGGAAGACGCCGACACGGAGGAATCTTCTATCCTTGAACACAGGGAATACGCCGAGAGTATCAAAGCCTCCAGAGACAGCATAAAGATCTGCAAGAAATCCCTGACTCATGGCGTAGAATTTGTTATGCTTGGTATGGAATCACAGGAGCATATACACTATGCCATGCCGATGCGGGTTATGGGTTATGATTACGGCACATACAAAAAGCAGTATGACAGCAATGCAAAGAAATACCAGACGAAAGATGGAATGACAGATGACGAGTATCTTTCCAGAATGAAGCAGACTGACAGATTTACTCCTGTCATCACCGTTGTTGTCTACTACGGCGATAATCCTTGGGACGGGGCTACTACCCTTCATGGGATGTTAAACATTCCTGATAAGATGAAACCCTTTATCAACGATTACAAAATGCTCCTTGTGGAAGCAAGACAAAACAACCTGCTATTCCACAACATGACAAATATCGCATTTTTTGATATGCTGAAGGTAGTTTTGTACAAAAGCATAACAAAGGATGAAGCAAGGGAAAAAGTCATAGACTATGCATTAGAGCATAACGTGGACAAAACAGTAGTTATGACCGTTGCAGGAGCCACAAACCGCAAGATTGATTATAATGCATTATCCAAGAAGGGAGATGTTACTATGTGTACTTTATTTGATGAAATCGAAAAAGAAGGCGTACTGAAAGGCAAAGCAGAAGGTAAAACAGAAGGTATTATTGAAGGTATTCAGGCATTGATTGAAAGTCTGCAGGAAATGGAAATTCCCTACACCAAAACCCAAAATCAGTTAATGGTAAAATTCTCCTTATCTGAAGATACTGCCCAAGAATACATGGATAAATTCTGGAAATAAGGACAATCTGCTGCCCCTCATCCGAGGGGCTTTTATTATACCTTCTTCAAATATCGTATTTTATCCTGCAATCCTCTATCTGTCCGCCCCATTATCAATTCACTCTTCTTATCTATGATGTAAGGTAAGCCTTTAAGGGCTTACTAATAAATAAAAAGGAGTGTGAAATCACATATGTATAGGATCGAAAATGTTTCTGCCAGAACCAAAAGCAGGCTGGCAAAGGAAGAATGCTTTAACAGGAATATTGCTGCATTAAATATACTCTTCTACATCGGAGGCGGATTTATGCTGAGAAAGCAGGCGGTTACACTCGTCAGAATCTTCTACCAGATCAATGAACACAAAGCAAATGATATGATTGCTGATCTGCTCTCCAATGGCCTGTTAGCCAAAAAACAGGCTACTGATACAAAGACCTGTCTTTATATCATGACCAAGTTTCCACTTGCCATGTACCACGAATGCAGCACAAGGGACTCCTGCTCCATTAAACTGAATAACAGAAAGATCTGGCACAATATTTACAGGACTGAATTCATTATAAGACAGGCTGTTCCGATGATGGAGCAGCTTGGCATGGAACTGACCTTACAGGATCTGCTGAATTTCTTAACAGACTACTGTATTTCCGTTTTTACAACAGAGAATCAGATGTCAGTCTATCAATTATACGGAAACCTGTACGAAAAGTTCCCTGTCAAAAACAAGGAGCTTATCGCCTCTGGTTTTCCCCGTGTATCTGATTTTATGAATGATTACTATAAAATCACCGCAGATCTGTACCACCATCAGCGAAATTTTCTTGGATATAAGATTGATGATGACTATTCTGATTATATTGACATAAAGGAAAAGCTGGAACGTGAAAAAGACCTGATCGCTTCCCCAAAGGAATACAGGAGAAACTACTATTCCCTTTTCAATATGACAGCCGCAGGATTCTTCTTCATCGGGAAACCAACAGGGAAAAATATCACCATCGGTACTTTTGATAAATGTAACAATATGTATCTCAAAAAAATCTATGAGAACATCATCTGCATCTATCTCATGTTGGAAAGGTATCTTGGATTTTTCCCACAGATAACCCTACAGGTGTATATGTCGGATGCCGACAGGATTCTTTCTTTACGGGATAAAGAAAATGAGCAGGGTTACGATTATTCCAGACAGGAAAAATCAGGTCTCACCAAACGGGACAGCTTTTTCCAGAATATGAGAATCCCAAGGCAGAACTGGAATGACATCCATGTAGATTACATCTACTACCCGTTGAAAGAAAAGTATCATCTATAAGTGTATGTGTTGCCAATCTATGACCTCAGAAATTTGCATTTCATCAGACTGTCTGCATTCCGCAGGCAGTTTGATTTATTGCGATATCTGTTTTAGCTTTCTTTACGTTTCTATTATTGTTATAATCTTTACAGAATCATATATAGATTCATTCTCATTTCAGAAAGGAACCCTGCATAAATGAAAGACAAACTATCATACAGACAACTATACGGTGAAATCGAAACACTGAATACTTCTGTTTTCGATTCCCTGATGAATGAAGATTTTGAAGGATTACAGCATACGATAGATGAGTTTGCCGATTCAGGCATCATGGAACAGGAAGAATTTGCCGCAGCAAGGGAAGCCTACCGCTACTCTTCCATGCCTTTTACCTTTGACGGCATATGGATCAGTGTAGATTCCTGTAACCCGCTTGACAGGCTTGTTATGGATGTCGCTGGGCCATCTATACAGGAAATACAAAAAAGAGATGTGATGCCAGTCTATGCCTGTATGGTAAAACATACAGAACCTCAGGAAATGAAACATAATGACAGCAGGATTGCAAGCAGCAGGTGTAATGCACTGCAGCATTATAAAGAACTATACAAAGATTTATATAAAGACCCTTCTCCCAAAGGCACATGGTCAATCCCGCTTGTTGCTGATGCCGAAAAACATAAGATGGTCTATATTAACAGGGTGACAGAACTTGCCGCTGCCCGCAGTAAGTTCTATGCGACATACGATTTTACCTCCCTCCCGCTAAACGGCATGAAGATCATTGACAGCGAAAAACTGAGGAACATGGATACCTCTGAAAAAATCAAGTATCTGACAGCAACATTTGACAATATATATGACCCTGCCAAAAATAGAAACAGGTTTAACCATACTGACTGCTTTTCTTTTAACAGCTATGGGAAAATCCTTGTGAGCAACTACCTACAGGGCAAAGGCATAGACAGGAAAAACTGGAAACGTTATACAAAAGGCTGTCTCCCCAATAACCCTATGTTTTATCTCCAGCTTGCATTTTATTTAACTATTCCATCATCTGATGAAATAGAAAAGTTTATGAATCTGCATGGGTATTCCATCAAAAGCCCTATGACACTTTTTCGTGATGTTAGTGCTGGAAAATACCATATCTTACACAAGGATTTATGCCGTTGGATTGATGCAGGCATCGACTACAACCTGATCAATGAAATGTGCGGGTTAAAACTGGAACTGAAAGAAATCAGGAAAAAATAATCAGAGAATATCCTGTTAATAAGAAGAAGCAGTCCTAAGGCAAGGCTGCTTCTTCTTTAACAAACATTTTTTTCATTATTACAAAAGGAGAAAGGTGATTACTATGATAAATTTAATGTGCAGAACCAGAATATATGCTTTTGCTTAATATATCTAAAAACCGTCATAGTTGCCATAGAGGAGTTTGCAAAAGCCATATGAGAATAGTTTCTGCTCTGCAGGCCAAGGTATTTCACCTTCCTTACTATAATATAGATGGCATCAAAAAATATATTGCTTTTTTATGTATGACCGCCTTTATCATCATTCAAAATTATATACAACGGCAAACCTGCCGATATTCTATGGCATACCACATCGAGGCAAAATTTAAAAGTTGTAAAATGGTTGTAAACCTTCTTTCCATTTGTGAAAAAGTCCCATTTTATCGGGGTTTCAGAGGAAACGGCAGATGTTGCCGTGGCAGACGAAAAGTATTTTTATCATAATAAAATTTCCTCCTAAAATGCCTCGATTTGCCGTGTTTTGGCGCGATTTGCGGGGTTTGCTTTTTTCGTGGAGATTGTTAAAAATGTAACGGAAATGGCAAATCGGGGCATATTGATTCCGTCAATCGTAGTAAAAACGTAGTAGGAATTGGGGGTTTTTACTACTCTTCATGATACACCATCTTTATTTTATTTGAACCACATACAGGACAGACTTTAGGCATCTGCATAACCGCAGCATCATGATCCTGCATCAAACATTCTTCACAAAACAAATACTCCCTACTAAACAATGCTTTTCTTTTAGCATAAAGTTGCCGCATGATTTCCCACCTCCCTGGATTATCTCCAATTATAAAATCCGGCGTTAAAAATAAAGAGGTTTTTACTTTTAGAAAAGTATCATCAAACTCAACTTCTTTATAGTTATAATCATCATAGAGAAAAATTACATATCTCCGCTCCTTTTCTTCATGCCACTCATAGTCCTTTACGGATAAAATCCAATATTGGAGAATCTCCTGTAAAAATTGTTTTTTCTCAGCACCACTCATATCAAACATATCTATAACGTCAAATAGATATTCTAATTCTTTCTTCGCTTCTATCTCATCATAAAGTACATCAAATGCAATAACTTGAGAAATATATGGTCTCTCTATCGTATCTGGCAAATCATCATCTGTATCGTCCTTTTTCTTTAATTTCATTATTCCTATAGGCGCCACCAAGTCTACTATTCTGTCATTCTTGTATCCATATATGCATTGCCCATAATCATTCTGCATTTCATCACTATTTATTGCTTTACTAAAGCAGGATACATAATATGTTCTCGTTGCCGTAAAATCAATATCTTTTATCCAATCATACTTAATCCAAGATGTATCTTGAAAAAACTCTGGAATAACTTTCTGCTCTCTTTTATCATTTAATAATTCAGTTTTTTTCATCCATATCTGATGATTGCTTACACTCTCCCTGGCAACATTTTTGGGCAAATACTTGCATATATAATCTTCATTATAATTATGCCGTGACTTTAAAATAAAATTGCTTATCTGCATAATCAATATCCCTTTGGTGGGGCGTGTAATAGGTGATTGATTATTCATTTTTAATATTTTTGCTTCCAGTTTAAATAGCTTTAATAGTTCCTCTCTTGTAAACTCCCAAATACGCTCTTTTTTACTTCCATGCATATTACTTATATCATGTAATAATGCAGAATACGCATATGCTATGGAATTTATTTCATCTTCTGTCTTGCTTACTTGCATCACCCCATTAACAACAGAAAACAATTGTTCGGCAAAAGGAAGTTCCTTTTCAATCGTATACTTTTGATATGCAAAATGATAAAGTTTTAAAGGAAGCATCAAACCTTCCTCATATGTGATAATTCTTGCTGCATCCTCATCATTAGCACCTAACACTGGATTACACCACGACATTATTTTTTGTAAACGTGTAGTTTCAGTTATTAAATCATAAAGATATATTTTTAATGAATTTATCTGGTGTGCTGCTCCAATCATATATAGATAATTTATAGTTGCGACTTCATATTCTGTCACTCTCATTAAGCCAATTCCTGTAGATTGGTTTAAATCATGATTGCAAACTAATGATAGAAGCACTTCTCTGGTTTTGTATGACGGATTTTCCCTAAACTCTTCTACTTTTTCGCATATTGCCTCAAGCACGCTTTCTCTGGCATTCGCAGGCCAATCCTCTGGCTTTTCTGCCATTTTTTCTTCTATCTCCATAATATTCTCCCTTTAAATTTTCCAAAATTTGTATGTATAATTGAGTATATCATACCCTCATTTCATTTCAAAGCAAAAAATGCCCTGCCGAAGCAGGGCGCAAAAACTCTCTTTATTCAGATTGCCCGGAACATCTTTTGTGATACGGGCTTTTCTTCTTTGTTCTTTTCCAGTTCCTTTCTGGCATTCTCCAGTTCCTCCATCCGCCGCAGTTCGTCCGTGGCATCCTCCAAGCCAAGATGCGTATAGGTGTTCAGCGTGACGCCGATATCGCTATGCCCCATCAGGTATTGGAGTGTCTTGGGATTCATGCCGGATTTTGCCATGTTGCTGCAATAGGTATGGCGGCAAATATGGGGCGTGATATTCGGCATCTGCACCCGATAGATATCATTGTATCTTTTTCCATGTGGTTGAAGCGGTGTTCCCAATGCATGGCTACTTCCGGGTAGCCGTTCTTATCCGTAAAAAGGAATCCCGCATAGCCGTCCACCACCCTCTTGCATTTTGGCTCTTCCCTGTCCTCGATGATCGCTTGGAAGCACTGCGCCACATCATCCGTCATGGGCAGTTTCCTTGTCCCTGCATTGGTCTTGGTTGATTCGATCACCAGCCGCATATCGGAAGTCCGCTGCAATTGGTGGTCAATATTAATGACCTTGTTCTCCAGGTCGATATCCCGCAGGGTCAGGCCGCAGAATTCCGAAATACGCATCCCTGTGTGGAAAAGGATATAGACCACTTCGTAATACTTGCAATAAACATTGTCGTCATGGACGAATTTCAGGAACTTCCGCATCTGGTCTTTTGTGATGGCTTCCCTCGTCACGCTGTCATTGACCACCACCCCGGCAAGTTCAAATCCGAAGGGGTTTTTCAGCAGCACGTCATCGTCAACCGCCATCTGGAAAGCCGGGCGCAGGACGCCCCTCACTGTCTTGACGGTGCTGTACCGCCTCCCGTCCTGCTGGAGCTTTATCAGGAACAATTTTGCGTCCGATGTCTTGACCTGTGAAATCTTCCTGTCATTAAAAGTTTCGCTTTTCAGGATGTTCTGTACAAATTTGTAATTCATTAGCGTGTTTGGCTTGGCCTCCATTTTCGTTGCAAGGTAGCGCTCCACCAGCTCCCCGACCGTGATATTTTTCCCAAAAGGGTCTGAAAGGGAATCAAGGTCATAGCCTATCTGCTTCTCCAGCTCCCGCAGCGATAAGCAGGGCTTCTTCCCAACCGAGAGGGTGTCTGTTGGCTCCAGCCGCCAACTGTACACAAAATGCGGCTTTCCGTTCACATGGTACTTGAACTGGTATTTCCCATCCGCGCGAATGGATTCGCCCCTGCGCAGGACGCGGTGCTTGGAATCACGCCGTGTCTTTGGTCTTCCCGCCATTTAACAGCCCCTCCTTTACCTCTGGGTTTTCCTCCAGATATTTTTCAAACTCGCTCCGCAGGATGAGCCTGCGTTTCCCATACAGGGCAGTGTACTTTTTGCATTTCCCGTCTTTTAAGAACCGGTTAAACTTCCTCCTGCTGAACCCGAAGTATGCAATTGCCTCTTCCGGGTTTAGCACATCTTTCTGTGCAAGCGATGGTTTTCTCATTCTGGCATTTCCTCCTTTCCTGTGTCCGGATTTTCCGGTCATGACATCTATCACTCTAAAGCCGGGAAAAGTCAACTACTTACGGCAAATAAAAGGGATTTATAGCGCAGAGCATTCCTCCACGAACTTTTCAAATTTCGAGCGGATGATAAGATACCTGTTCCCGCTGAAAACCGCGAATCGTCCCGTGTTGTCCTCTGCCAGCCGCCGCATCTTTTTCACTCCGATATTAAAATAAACCGATGCTTCCCTGATGGTCAGCATATATTTCTCACTGACTGGCATCGCCACATTTTCATTTTCCAAGGTACTATTTCTTTCCTGCATAAATAAGCCCTTCCTTTCCATCTATATCCGGGTGGTGAATGAAAGCGATATCCAACCGTCCCGCTTTTCCGCATAGGCTTTCAAAAGCCCCCAGCCGTCCTTTTCCTCAACCACGGTGAAAATGCCCACGCCAGTAAATTTTCCTGTTTTGGAGAAAGCCGTTCCGGGGCCTTTTCGGATATTCAAATCAGGGATAGATACGCGCACCATGTAGGGTGCGGAAAAGGTGAGGCTCTCCATGAACTGCACCTTCCCTTCGCTGATGACGGCTTTCAGGATGGAAAGAATCTTCTCCCCATACTTCTCCCCTGCCGCCCAGC
>CAMWXE010000148.1 GCA_947178145.1 uncultured Lachnospiraceae bacterium
AAAGCGGTTGCAGATTAAAAATAAGTTTATCAAATAATTTATTTACAATTCCCTATTGTTAAGAGAAAGTCCGGGTAAACTCATTTCAAACAACCCGTCCGTATATACGCTGATACGGTTTTCATCATAGCAGGCCGGTAACTTTTCCTTTACAAAAAAACAAAAATATACGCCGAAAACTGCGCCCAAACCCATCGATACGATTAAACCAGTCGTGATGCTCCCGCTCATATAAGAAAACAAAATTTCAAGACAGGCCATCACGAAAGAGAAGATATATATCAGTCCCCATTTCCCTTTGCTGTGATATGCCCGTGTCTGTTCTTCTTCTGAGTACGAAATAGCTGCCTGCACAACTTGTTCAACCTGTGTTGTACTCAGTGCGTTGTCCTGCTCCATGCGCTGACACATCAACAGCTCCGTTACGGTAACTCCCAACAGATTTGCCAATGGTATTAACAGATCGATGTTCGGGACACTTGCGGCAGTTTCCCATTTGCTTACAGCTTTATCGGATATAAAAAGTTGTTCTGCCAGCTCCTTCTGGGTAATGCCTTTCTCTTTGCGGAGCATGGCTATAAATGCGCCAAATTTTTGTTTATCAATATTATACATCTGTTGTTCCTCCTCATTGTATTCCTCTGTTTATTTTCGCTCTATGTCCGCTAAAAAGCAATCGAACAGCAGAAGAATTCCGTATTTCAGAGGTAGCATGACAGTAGAATTGCATTATTTCAGCCCTGTGATAAGGATTGAAATGGTGTTGCATTTGATACCGATTCATCCTTAGGAACTGTAGAAAAATAAGTGATGCAGATTGCGCAGGATATTTCTCCGATATCAAATTGCTTTAGCAATTTGATATCGGAGAAATAGACAAGTCAAGATGCGTCAGTTATTTTCCTACAGTTCCTTAACCATCGCAAAATGTTCCAGATAAACCAGCAGCACTGAGATATCCGCAGGTGACACCCCGCTGATCCGCGAAGCCTGTCCGACAGACACCGGCTTGAATTTCTGAAGCTTCTGCCGCGCCTCCAGCCGGAGATTTTTAATGTCGTCATAGTCGATGTCAGCTGGTATTTTTCTCTTCTCAATCTTCTTGAACTGTTCTACCTGCTTTAACTGACGCTTAATATATCCGTCATATTTTATATTAATATTAATCTGTTCTATCACATCATCCGGCAACTCTGGTCTGTCCAAATCGATCTCTGCGATTTGCTCATAGGAAAGCTCTGGCCGGCTAATCAACTCTGCAAGTGTCGCTGCCGTCTTCAGCCCACTGCTCCCCTTGCTTTCCAGAAATTCCTGTATCCCCTTATTCGCACCGACTTTCACATCCTGCAGACGCTCTATCTCCGCCGCGATCAGGCGCTCCTTTTCACACACAGAATCATACTGCTCCTTTGTGATCAGTCCCGCCGCATAGCCAATCTTTCGAAGTCTCAGGTCTGCGTTATCCTGACGGAGCAAAAGCCTGTACTCCGCACGCGAGGTCATCATCCGATACGGTTCAAAATTTTCCTTTGTGACAAGATCGTCAATCAGAACACCGATATACGCCTGTGAACGGTCAAGCACAATCTGCTCCTTTCCCCTGATAAAAAGCCCGGCATTCATTCCCGCAATCAGCCCCTGTGCCGCCGCTTCCTCGTATCCGCTGCTTCCATTAAACTGACCGGCGCTGAACAGTCCTGATATTTTCTTAAATTCCAGTGTTGGATACAGCTGGTCTGATTTGATACAGTCGTACTCAATCGCATAAGCGTTTTTTACGATTTTGCAATGCTCCAATCCGGGCACTGTGCGATACATCGCAAGCTGTACATCTTCCGGCAGGGAAGAGCTCATACCGCCGACATACATCTCATTCGTGTGCAGTCCCTCCGGCTCTATGAACACCTGATGCCGCTCCTTATCCGCAAATTTGACCACCTTGTCCTCAATCGAAGGGCAATACCGCGGGCCAGTGCCCTCGATAATCCCGGCATAAATCGGTGAGCGGTCAAGATTTGCCCGGATAATATCGTGCGTGCTTTCATTGGTGTAAGTCAGCCAGCACGATACCTGGTCAATCTGCACGTCCTCTGGATTCGTGGAAAACGAAAACGGCACAATCCGTTCGTCCCCAAACTGTTCCTCCATCTTGCTAAAATCAATCGAGCGCTTATCCATTCTCGCCGGCGTCCCCGTCTTAAATCTGCGCATTTCGATGCCAAGAGACTCCAGAGAATCTGTCAGGTAATTTGCAGCCTGCAGACCGTTTGGTCCTGTATGTGTGATCGCCTCACCGCACAGACACCGCGCCTTTAGATAAGTGCCTGTGCAGAGAATCACCGCTTTTGCCTCATAGACAGATCCAGTGAACGTCTTTACGCCAGTTATTTTTTTCTGATACAATCCTATCGCTTCATTCCAATCCTCCGCCAGAAGTTCGACAACCTCCGCCTGTTTGATTGTCAAATG
This sequence comes from uncultured Lachnospiraceae bacterium, assembly GCA_947178145.1. Classification (GTDB taxonomy): domain Bacteria; phylum Bacillota; class Clostridia; order Lachnospirales; family Lachnospiraceae; genus COE1. The sequence continues at coordinate 2,470 of CAMWXE010000148.1, forward strand.
GTCCTGATTTTCGAGGACTTTGCGCATCTCCCTAGAGTACTCCGCCTTGTCAGCCTGTGCGCGGAGCGAATGAACAGCTGGTCCTTTCGAGACATTGAGCATCTTTGACTGGATAAATGTCTTGTCGATATTTTTACCCATCTCACCACCAAGCGCATCAAGCTCCCGCACCAGATGTCCCTTTGACGAACCCCCGATATTCGGATTGCATGGCATCAGCGCGACGCTGTCCACACTCACCGTAAAAATCACAGTCTCCAATCCCATTCTCGCACAGGCAAGCGCAGCCTCACACCCCGCATGCCCGGCGCCCACCACACACACATCTACCTTTTCCCGTATTCCTGACATACCTATCACTCTTTCATTCGATGGTTCATTGTAATAAAAAATTAAACATCATCACATCTCACACGCGCGTGCAATTCTATAATTTGTTTCTCCTACATATTGTGATATTTTTTGTAATACATTTATATTACATGGAAACATGACATAACTGTCACTACCGATATCGATTGCGGCCACACAGATATTCTGTGATTCCCACTTGCCGTCTATGATGCGGCACCAGTCCGTGATCTCTCCGTCCTCGTCAAACCAGTCCTCCTCCAGTGCCAGACCATTCCTTTTTACCCCTTCCAGCTCCCGCATGAAATACAGGAAATCCTCCAGTTCATCCTCCCAATCACGTTCGCAGACATAATCATTTTTTTGAAGAATATCAACCATTCCCAGCCATTGCAATACCGCTTCTCCCTCGCCATCTGTAACGCAACGTTCTCCATATTCTTCCTCATGCTCTGAAAAATACTTTTTTGTGTTTGATAAGCATTCACTCACTTCTTGCAATACGGATGCATTGTTATTTGATAGTTCCGCAGCAATTCGATAAATTGGATTTTCATTCACTACATTGTTTGACATCTTTTTCACCTCATTATTTCTATCATTTTTTACTTACAATCCATTAACAAACTAATAAGAAGAAACTTCTCCCGACTAACTTTTTGAAATAAAATGCTTCCTAAGATCATTGATTGCCTTTAATGCCATGTGATTTGATCCAAATGTTTTCCGATCACTTCTAAATGTGCCTCATCTATGGCTCCCGCATGAATATCTGCATAAAATCCATTACTTCGTATCCATGCAATAAGCCCTTCATCCGAGTACATTACTGCAATTCCATATACATTAAATTCCGACAAAAGATGATATTTCTCATTACAGAAATTCTCTAATTCCCGTTCAATATCAAGTGTTGTCACGAACCTGCCTTTGCATCTTCCTTTTTTTATAACCGGTTTGTTCTCCAGAGCGATTGTAAGCATTCTGCCAACACAAAACTGATAGCAGCAAAAATCACTTTTTTCTATCCCCCATTCTCTTTTGTAATAATGCGCAAGGCATCCGCTTTCTATATCATAACCGGCAATTGGCGCCCGTTTCTTCTTAAAGAAAACAATGATTCCCTGTTCAATATAAATATCATCAAGTGGCAGGAAATGCTCAACACCTGCAAAGTATTCCCCCTGATTATGAATTGCTGTGTATACAAGTTTTAATTCTGCCGGAAAAGGAATTTCCAGTTTTTCTTCCACCGCAGAAAAATCGACATCTTCCTCCATGCCAAGATTCATAAACGAGCGCATCTTTAAAATCATTGCCTGCAAATCTGTATATTCAGGTTCCAGTAAACTGTGGTTTTCCCATAAACGAACCGCCTGATCTTCTTCGTTAAATTGGCGATCTGTCAAAATGCACTCTGGTCTGCTGATTGAAACTTTCTGATTGCCAGAAACCTGTTCTTCACGATAATTACCATAGTATATGTTATTTCGATATACATAAAATCCCTGCTGCACTTTGCCCTCCAAAAGCCCTTTTAATCTGTAAAAAGACGGCTTCCCAAGAAACCGTCCAATGGTGTGTATCAATTATATCATGTGCTTTCTCTGGTACGCAACCGGTTTTTAAATTATTCCTGACGTGTCTATTTCTAAGAATACACATGTCAAAATGCCCCGCCGGATGGACGACGGCATAATCCATATTCGGTCCATCTCTAAATGTAAAATCCTTTGCCCCGGCTATCCATTTTGTGATCCAACTGCCGCAGTTTTTGTCAAAGCCACAATCGCACTGATATTCTTTTTTTGGTATAGAAGAAACCTTCTTTCGTTCATAAATTACAATACGCTCTGACGCTGTGTTATGCTGCTTATTCAGTTGTGGTTTTGGTAATGGTTGGTTATACAAACGGGCAGAACTTATTATATAACCATTTCGCTACACCATCAGAATCATTGTTTTCTATAATTCCGGTAGCTATTGCTTTTAATTCGTCTACCGCATTCTCCACAGCATATGATTCATCCGCTATTTCAAACATTTCAATATCATTTTTCCCATCGCCAAATGCAACAATGTAATCAATTCCCAATCTCTCTTTTAATTGTAAAATTGCATTTGCCTTTGAAACATTTTTGGGTACAATTTCTAACCATTGTTCCCCACTATAGATTTCTGTCTGAAAAATACAATGATATTTTTCTTTGAATTGAATGTATAGCGGTTCCAATTTTTCGTATGCATCAATACAAACGAAATAGAAAACATCTCCGAATCCCAGCGCTCTATCAAATTCAACAGGTGTATCTCTTATATCCCCCTTACGAGTCGATAAGAATTCAGTTGTAGCACGATTGCATTTATTTACAAGATAGGAAAATTTTTCTTTACCTGATATGTAAGCATAAACAATAGGATAAATGCCTTGGCGCAGTAATTCATTTAAGATTTCTTCTTTTTCATTTTGGCAAAATTCATTTTGTGCAATGATATCAAAAGTATCATTTTGCAAAATGACAGCGCCATTGTATGTAATGATAGGTATTTTTGCATTTAGTCCTTTTGTTACTTTTGTAGCTGTCAAATATGACCTAGCCGTAGCATAAGAAAAAAGTATCCCATCTGATGTTAATTGATTAATCACTTGATTCGTATACTCAGAAGTTTTGGCATCACTTCGTAACAATGTTCCATCTAAGTCTGACACATACAGAGTTTTCATAAATTCCTCCCGTTTTCAAAACGCAACATATATATTTATATGAAGTTTGTCTACTATATAAATTCTGATTTGTACCTCTAACATAATACCACAATCACACTCATACTTCTATCAATTAAGTACTTTTTATTCCCATTTTGAGACAAAGGAAAGCCTGTTGGAAGCAATGTGTATGGATATTTTCCAACACGTTATCTCTGATGATTTAAGGCAGGAGAACGGTCACGCTTTTCTCATGCCGGACATGATTTTGAAAAGGAAATCGCGCACATTTTGTACCATTTACAGGACAACAAAAAGAACCTGAAAGGACTTCTTTCCTGTGAAAGCGGGGAAATTTTTATGAGATATTTTAAAGAGTTATACCAATTATTGCACTCAAAATCTCATGAGGTGCTGCTGCAGAACTTGAATCTTCTGGAATGTCTTTTGAAAAATTCTCATTTCCAATAGCCCGTAGATTTCTACTCAGACCTTCTGGTCCGAGAATAAACTTGAATTTTTATGTCGCAATATATCTTTCCCATACTTGCGGTAATTTGTCCTTCACGAAGACTGCATAGGAGCAATCAGGGGTTTCTATCATATGCTTTTCCCTTAAATATTCAACACAGCATGAATACCACCATTCCAATTGCTTTTCCGATTTCTCTTCAAAATGACCTATTTTCATTTTGCCCTGCTTCACATAATCCGTGAATAAATCATACGCGTTTTCTATCCGGACACACTTCGTTACTTCTACAGGTTTTGTCGCCAGTCTTGCACATGGAATATTTTTGAACGGAATGAATTGATTTTCTTCTGCGAGTACTTCATAAATATATCCGCTGACACCATCCGAAACTTCTTTCAGCGCGTTCGGGTACAGTTCGTGATAGACAGGTATATTACTGCCGCCTTCAAAACCATAGGGAAACCAATAATAGGGCCTTTCTACGGCATTGCATAAATAGAATGCGGCAACCACATCAATCGTAGTCATATATACATAAGGCCGGTCATGGTCAGCTTTATGGGGCTTTAATACATCAATGTTTGCAATGTTGCTTCCGTGATATAGTGTCATAGCAGTCTCCTTAAGTTTCGGTTTAAAGTCTGGAATCTGTTTCTATATACCAGCTGTATGCATCAAAAATCAGGGTCTGATTGATTCCATGAAATATTGGCGACAGAGTTTGTTCCATTAAGTCATAAATTTCCGACTCTGTTTGATGATGATTTTGTATCTGCGCATTCACATTCGACTGCGTCATCATGAAACGGATAAAGGAATCCAGGGCAAATTCATGCTGTATCTGATACGTTACCTGCTTTTTAATGACAAAATCCTCCGGCATGTCGCTCTGACGCCACACATCTTCATTCCGCGGCGGTTTTGGAAAATGGGTCAGATACACATCGTGGAACCATTCCGTATAGGCTTCATTTTCCAACATTTTATCAGATATCCAAAAATCATATATGATAAGCATAGCGTTTCTGGCCATAACAAGACGCATGTTTTTGAGAAATTTGTCTTTGTCCACCCAGTTAATGACTCCTGCCGCAGTTACGATATCGTATGGCGTTTCGGGAAGAAGCGATTCCTCAGCTTTTGCCGCATAAAAAGTAAATTCCGAAGCGCCGTATGTATCTGAGCATACCTGAATCATTTCGCCGGAGATATCGGTTCCTGTTACGTTATCGCATATAAGCTTTAATGCTTTGGTTGACAACCCCGCTCCGCATCCGACGTCAAGCCCATTGTGAAAAGCTTTCGTCACATTCAGGTCGGATTTCAAACGCTCTATGACAAACTTGTGCAGCCAGGGTCTGTCAGATGCATAGCCGAGAGCAATCCTTTTATCGTCAAATGATTTATTATTCATTGTCTTGTTCACTCCTTTTATATCAAAAAATTAGTCCTTTTATTTTGCATGAAATATCGCCTTACTGTTCTTTATCTGTCGGATCATACTGCACATCCGTGGCATACAGGATCACATAAGTAGCATTTCCCGCCGCAAACAAATAGCGGCCGAATCCTGCGATATCAAATTGTTCAAACTTTGCCGCTGACATAGAACAGTCTGCAGTCACACCTTCACCGCCAAAAACTGTTCCAAATATCCAATCGCAATGGCATCATGCTTTTTGAAAAATCCATGTCCGCCGCCATCGATTTTGTGAAATGAAACGATTCGCTTCAGATTACTTTTTTTCGTTTTCTCCAAATAAACAGCGTATGTCTGTTCTGCATATTTAAGACAAACAATCTTATCTTTTGTTCCATGGACAATTAGAATGTCTCCTTGAAATTGACTGATCTCTAGATATGGATCGATATGGATGACATCTTCAACGTAACATTTTCCCAACTTCATCGGTCCACATGGAATGATATCCGGAAGATTCTGCGGATCAAATTTTGCAAACATCATCTTTCCCGCCCTTGCGTCATCTGGAATACAGAGCGCCGGGTAAAACAGTATCAGCTTCTCTATCCGGCTGTCTAGTCTGGAAGCAGCTATGGCTGACACAAACCCGCCCTGACTGCATCTCATCAACACAATCTTTTGTGGATTACTATATTGTCTGCCTGCTGCATACCCAATAACCGCTTCTAAATCCTTTACCTCTGTCATCACAGACATCTCAGTCGTTTTTCCATCACTCTTCCCTTTTACTACACAACCGCCGCAAAAATCAAAGCAATAGGAAAGGTATCTCATACTTCGCAGCCTAAAAATACAACAAATTATTGTTGTAATACCGTTTCCCT
>CAMWXE010000149.1 GCA_947178145.1 uncultured Lachnospiraceae bacterium
CTCAGACATTGGAAAGTGAGGTGTCGCTTATGTGTAATTTAAGTAAGGGTGTGGAGGAGAAAGGAATTCGGAAAGGAATAGTAGCTATGGTATCTACATTAAAAGAGTTACAGATTAGCGGATGAAATTATCTTGAGTAAGATTCGAGAGAAATTTGGTCTGACAGAAGAAACTGCAGAAACTTACTTGAAAGAAATAAGTTAAATATTTCAGACAGAGCATTTTTTGTGTTCTGTCTGAAATAATATTACGGGATTTTTCGCACTTAGATATGTTATGGAGAACCATATCATAAGTAAGGGCAAAAATATGTCGAAGTGCAGATAGAATAAAGAAAATAAGAGTTATCATAGCGGTGGCGAAAACTATTTCTGTTTTCATAAATGGAATGATTGGAGGGATGACTGTCTGTGTTTAATAATCAAGAAATAATACAAGCTGCAATGCTGCAATCTGCATTGGATATTAATGCTAAGGAAACAGACTTTTTAGGCGATTCTAATGTTATTGTCAAATCTGAAGTTGGTCCTTTGGCCAGAGAATATTATAAAGAACCAGTCGCATGCAATCTTGTTTCTTATGGAAACAACATTGTTGCTTCTGTAAAAGATGAATTTAGGAAGATTGTGGAAGAGTATATAAATAGGTTTGAGTTTTATCGGTGCTTTGAAACACCTAATATACATTGGCTTGATGAACAAATGAGCAAAGCAGGTCAGAAAGTTTGTTTTATGGCAGAATTTTTTCTGCCAGATATGAATAAGATTACCCGTTTATCCTGTGATTATAAAATGAGAGTTATGGAGCAAGCGGATTTCACAACATTATATGTACCTGAATGGAGTAATGCATTGTGTGAAAAACGAAAGGAACTGGATGTTTTGGGCGTTGGGGCCTTTGATAATGATAAATTGATTGGATTAGCTGCCTGTTCTGCTGATTGTGAGAGCATGTGGCAGATAGGTATCGACGTATTACCGGAATATCGTAGAAATGGTATAGCATCTGCACTGACTAGCAATTTGGCAATGGAGATACTTCAGAGGGATAAGGTGCCTTTTTATTGTTGTGCCTGGTCGAATTTAAGATCCTCAAGAACTGCCATAAAAAGTGGATTTGTTCCTGCATGGATTGAGATGACGGTAAAACCTAAGAAGGTAATTGATGAAATGAATCAGTAAATTAATTGGAAACGGAAATTCTTTCTGAGCGCAATGTTGATTTTCTTGCACGTAACTGTTGTCCGGCTTTCACCTCTGAAAGCTGCCGATACAGGTATTTGAAAGAAGTTTTTTACTAACCAAAGAGGAGTCACAGAAATATTTAAGCCGCTGATTTGCGGAATAGGCAGAACATATAATGGTTCTTTATTTCCACAGAGACAGACTCAAAGGATAAGTGCCAGACATTGAATTGGAGATTGCAATGAGTACATATAATAAAACATTTGAAAAGAACAAAAAAGGTTGGGATAATTATTCAGAAAATGGTCGGCTTTATGAAATGAATCCGTAGATTTAATTGGAAACAGAAACTCTTTGACGTTGGGGCTGCACATTTTCCTGTAAGATAGAGAGGATTCCTAAGAAGAATAGAATGGAGGAGATAAATTGACGGAAAGGGAAACACAAATGGTTCAGGAAGCTTTGCAATATTACGGCTTCGAAAAACCTGAGATTTCATTTATAAGACATAATGAAAATATTACATGCAAGGTAACAGCAAACGGAAATGACTATGTACTGCGCATTCACGATCCAGTGGAGGGGTTTTCGCTGAAGTTGTTTGAACAGGGTTCTTCAGAGAATCTGATACGCGGCGAAATTGAGCTTTTACTTCATCTTTCCAAAACAGCACCATTTCCGATACAAAAGCCTGTCCCAAATAGACGGGGAGAGTATATATCCATTCTTTCGTTCGGAGTGCCTGCACAGTTGCTGCAATGGGTGGAAGGAAAGACTCTGTTTGGCGAAGATATTACGCAATATGCCGGTGAACTGGGGACATTGGCGGCACAGATCAATTCTGCGTCAGAAGGTTTTGAAGGGGAACGGATTTCCTATTCCTATAGTCTTGTACGGCGGATGAAGTCTGAATTGGCAGTTGCAGGAGAAAAGAGACATCTTACACAGCAGCAGGTACTTATGTGTAGTGATGTACTCACCGAAATCGAGCATATCATGGAAGAACTTGACAGACAGCCGAATTCAAAATGTCTGATTCATGCGGATTTGAGTACCGAAAACATCATAAAAACCTCCACTGGCCTTGCACCAATTGATTTTTCACTTTCCGGTTATGGATATCGGGCGCAGGAATGCGGTATGCTTGCCTTTAATTATGAAAACGAAGAAGACAGGGAAGCTGTCAGAATCGGCTATGAAAAGGCAAGTGGTGTCGAAGTAAAGCAATATCATGTGAGGGCTTTCGGCATATTCAGTTTTTTGGCGTTCATTGCTGCACAACATGACAGATATTGGACAGAGGCTTGGTTTCAGGACTCGTTGTTGAGATGGGCGGACACATTGTTTAAGGACTTAGGAACTGTAGAAAAATAAGTGACACATCTTGACTTGTCTATTTCTCCGATTGTGCATGTCAAAAAGCCTCGCCGTAGCCCGCTACGCCTACGTTTTTTGACAATTACGAAGTAATTTAACCTCGAAGAAACATCCTGCGCAATCTGCATCACTTATTTTCCTACAGTTCCTTAGCGTGAGAAGTACTTCTAAGGCTTGCACCAGTGGATGCTTCGCCAAGAAGTACTAAGTCTCACAGACAGTAAACACTGTCGGGAGAATGCCCAAGCGAACTTGCTCGCTTTAGTATGGGCATTCTCCGCACCGATTTGAGATTCCGTAGAGCGGAATCACGGAGGTTAGTGTAATTTGTCAAAAGACTGTATATAAGAGATGACCGATAAATATGTTGAGCGAAAGGGTGCATTTCAAGATTCCAAATTTTCTCCATATTGAAGTCACTCCTCTTAATTTCGATTTGTCGATGACTCTATTATACGGATCAATTTATCCAAGAAGCAGCTTATGAGGATTATGACAGCTGCCAGTGTGCGCAATAAAATATGTTGAATAATAGAATGTTTGAGAGTAGAATTTATAATGTACTTTAGGAAATGATTCGGTTATAGAAAAGATTGGTCTGTTTGATGATTTGTTAGAAATATAGAAAAGGCAAGGAGGGAGACATAATGATTAAACCAAGACATCTTGAAAAGATTTATTATCCGACCGATGATGAAGGAATTGAGGGTGAAATAGTCTGTGAGTGCGGGGGTAGAGCATTTAAAATCCGATGCTTCGGCGAGTTTTATGATAAAAATAAAATGGCAATCAATGAATATGAGAACAAATATGGGCAGGCAGTGAGGGCAGTTTGCGCGAATTGTGGGACAAACTATCTGTTGTATGATTTTGCATTGCATGGTTATAATGGGTTAATATGCGAAGAAGGAATTGCTGTTTCTGATGAAGTGCTTGAGGGCTTTATAACAGAAACAGATAATTTATTTGAGATAAAAATATTTCTCGAATATGATGATGAAGATCAATTTCTTGAAGAAGTTGTGAATGATGAATATCTACAAAAAGACTTTAATTTTACAATGGCTGATAGAGCAAGTATTTGGAGTTGGATTGTTATTGAACTTAAAGGTATGCAATCGGGAATAGTTTACAAAGATTTTGTAAATCAAGAATTGGCGTAATAATTGTAAGAGTTGAAAGGAAGACGGCAGGATGAAGGCGATTATAACAGATTTAGACCGGACTTTGCTGCACACAGATAAATCTCTGTCAGAGTATACATGCGCAACATTGAAAAAGTGCCGTGACAGGGGAATCCTTCTAATGGCAGCAACCGCAAGACCGGAACGGGCTATATTAGCCTATCAGGAACAGATTGGGTTTCAGTCTATAACAACATTAAACGGAGCGAGGATTATTTTACCGCATTGTGTGATCGAGAATGGAATTATCCCATCCAGTGCAGAAGCCATTTTGAGAAAGGTAGTTACGATACCTGGTCTAATCCTGTCTATGGAAACGGGAAACGGTATTTTTTCAAATACTCCAATTCCGGAGTGGGATTCAATGGTTTTTCCAGGGTTTCCTGCTTTACCTACAGATGGTATTATATATAAGCTTTTGCTGAGGGGCAAAGAAAAAGATATACGAATGAAGGTGGAAAAGGCTTTAACGGCAGATACTTACATGACAGTGGCAGATGGTGAGTTAATACAGATTATGAGTACTGCATCTACAAAATGGAACGGAATCAAGGCTATGCTGGAGTCGTTTGAGGTCGCTCAAAGTGATGCGATATATTTCGGAGATGATAATGATGATATTGAGTCCATAAAGAATTGCGGTGTGGGCGTCGCTGTCTCCAATGCCATCAGAGAGGTACTTGATGTGGCAGATTTTGTAACGGAAAGTAATGATATGGACGGTGTGGCGCATTACATAGAAACAAAATTGTTATGATCAGAATGGCTGGTGCTTCCTAATCAAAAGTTGCCTTTTTTATTGTAATTTGCCAGAAGGCTGTGCATTATGGAACCAAAAAAGCGTTAGATAGACGGACTTTGCCTATGAGTCAGACGGGCAACTGAAAGAGGTACGCCGCGGAAACAGCAGGAGGCGTGAACCGCAGCGGACGATCCAGCAGTATGAGTATAACGCAAGGGGGCAGATTGTAGGGATCATTGACGGAAACCACGAAAAGACTACTTATGACACAGACAGCTGGGGCAGGATCACGGGGACGGCTTTCTCCGACGGCGTGAAGGAGGGTTACGAGTATACCTATTCGGGACAAGTGAGCAAAACCGTAAATGGCAATGGCAACGCCATACAGTACCGCTATAACAGCCTCGGAAAAGTACGCGAACGCATTGACCAGCTCGGGTATGCGGAAACATTCCAGTATGACGAGGAAGGCAACCTCATGCTGCATACAGACCGCGACGGCAGACAGGTACAGCGTACCTGCAACGTGTTTGGCGCCCCAGTATATGAGAAGGCTGTAGGGGCGGAGGACGAAGCCCCCTGCATCAGTGCATGGCGCTATGACAGCCTTGGCAGGCTGGTGCGCGCAGTGTGCGACGGGCATTCCTATGAATACGTATATGACAGCCGGGGACACCTGAAAGAAAAGCGCTATATGTCTGTGATGAGTCACGTGTTAGAAAATGCTATTTCTGGAATTGTACATTTAAGAATGTCGATATTCAAGGGGGTATAGAAACAGGTAGTTCCTTCTGGATAGGAGGGACGATGGAGGCTCTTGCGTATAAGGTGATTTATATAGACAACTGCGAATTCTATCATATGAAAATGCGGAATATGGATATAGGAGCAGGAATACAAGGCAATAGATTTGAAGATATAGAATTTGAGAATGTAACAGTAAGGGGAAGGAACAGAGGGAATACTTTTGTTGATTGTGATACAGACGGGTATACATTTGTCGATGATGATCGCTGGTGATGGATTATTGTTAAATGGTGGATAGTGTGTATCTATATTATATATGGGCAGTTCTGTTTCATTTCACCTACAACAGCCGCCACCAGCAGATACGGGTGAAAACTGAAGCGGGGACATACAGGAGAAACATTATGATTCGGAAGAGCTACGCTATGAACTGCTGGAGAATGGCAGACGAACTAGAGCGTGTTTGAAAAATGCTTTCTGCCAGATGTGCGTCACAGTTTGTGGGAGATTTGTGCCAAATGAAGGAGGCATAGCGGGCTATGTTGACTGAATTTGGCGCAAATATCACGCAAAGTGGTGAATACGACGCGTACGCGTCGTTATGCAGGTGGTAGGAATGATTTTTCAAACACGCTCTAGTACTCTATCCGGCTTGTAACAATACTTTACATCATTGGAAAAATTTGCTATACTCCATTAAAAACGGTATTGGAGTACGCAGACATGCCACGTTACATTGTCACACTAACAAACGATGAAATACAGGGGCTGAAAGCATTAATATAAAAAGGCGGAAAAGGTTACCGCATAAAGCACGCACAAGTACTGCTGAAGCTGGATCAAACGCCGGAAAACAGGGAATGGACATATGACCGCATCAAAGACGCGTATGGAGCCTCCCGCTGGACAATGCAGGCAATTGCGGATGAACTGATCCGCCTGGAAGTAGTCGATTACATTACAGACAGTACCATTTGCGAGGTCATGAAAAAAACGAAATCAAGCTGTGGCTTGTAACGGAATGGTGCATTCCGCAGGCGGATGTCTTTATGATTTCCGAACCACTGGAAGGCAAAAGAGAGACTGTTGTAACGCAGATCCGAACGGCACTGGATTTTGCGGAAATTCTCCGTTATACTTCCGATACGCTGTACCAGCGGGCGGAAAAGATAGTCCTTGTTACTGACATTCTGAATACCCATTCCCCGGCTTCATTATATAAGGCTTTTCCGCCAGAGGAGGAAGGAGGCGGTGGCTACGGTGACTGATGACAACGCAGCACTGGCGCAAAATTCAGGTACATATTACTCGATTATTAAAGCAATGCCGTACTAGAACTAATTTCTAACTGGATGGAGCACTAAGGAACTACAACTAAGTACATTTATTATTTAAGGTGTTAGTCAACATCTGTGTTGGTTTGTATATTTCTGGCAATTGCGAACATAGTAATATCAGTCTTTGTATATTGCACCAACATACTTATTGACTAACACCTTATTTAATTATGTAAGAAACTCATATTTTTTTCTAATTCAAATTAGTAAATTTAATTTAGTAGCAGTTTCTAATGTGAAAAATGAAATAAGAAGTGAAAAGGACATAAGGTAATATAATCCCATCCCATGGGTGTTATTTACAGAAGGGCGGATAATATAGATATGGAAGGAAAATATCAAATATTAATTAATTTTGTAGAAGAAATAGGTGTATCTTATAAAAAATATATTGGCCAAAAATCATTATATTTATTAGAGTGTTATTTAAATGGATTTAAAAGGAGTTTTGATTTAGAATTTGATTCTTCTAAAATTATTAAGATGAGATCACAAGTATTAAGTTCTGATTTAATGGAAATAGGTGAGTTCTTCCAAGCGTTTCAGATTTGGATTGGACAAAAGTATTCAAATAACTGGCAGTCGTGGTGTAATATTATTAGGTTTTATACTGATAATGAAGAACAGGCATTTGAAACATTTTATGATGAATTAAGATTATTTTGTGAGAGTGATACGGTTATAAAAAGTAAAAAGATATATTGTAGTGATGAAATTAGTGAATGTTATGGAGTTGGAAACATTCAAATATATGGTCATAATATAGATCCCGTAATATTCAAAAAAGTCCAATACAATAATATATTTTATCAGAAACTATGGAAGTTATTAACGATGTTAAAAAATGCTCCTTTTTTGTTTATAGGTGAAAAATCATTGTCATTAGCCAACATTTATATTCGTGGTTTTATTGATGCCTATAATTTGAGATGTGAAAGGGGAACTGTGTATGAATTTTTTCCAGGATTTGAAGAGTGGGTTAATCAAAAAGCAGAATTAAATTTGTATCGACCTTGGTATAAAGTGATTTTATTTTTAAGCGTAACGGAAGGGGATGCATTTGATTTGTTATTTAATTATTTAGAAGAATATACAGAGAGTAAATTTGAAAAACTATAAAGACAATAAGTGTGAAAAACAACATGTTTTATGAAATTGTGTGATTAAATAAAAAACACTACAAACAAAAGTTTATATGTTATTGAATTGCAATAGCTGCATCTAAAATGAAGATATCTTAAAATGGGCATGGAAATTGCTCTCATATGTAGTTATGCTGTTTTTGCGATTAGTTCCGGATAATCTTTATGGTACAGTTCAATAAGAGCTCCCATAATCCGTCTGCCTTTTGAAGTGACATGGTAACGTCCTGAGTGGGGAACCTTTTTGAACAGCCCGTGCTGTCTCAGTTTTTTAGGATGCGGCTGGTTCTGAAACTTCGCTTTTTCGCATCCTGTAATTTGGGAAACAGACTTTCCCGATCTCCTCCTGTATGGACCTGACGGGCACGATGTCAGTCATGGCATCGATCAGCCTCAGGTTACAGGCTTTTGGTAAGCGGCAAATAATCGGCGTCTATAAAAGGAGCGCAGCCTATGATAT
>CAMWXE010000150.1 GCA_947178145.1 uncultured Lachnospiraceae bacterium
GTTAAGACGTCGCCCTCTCACGGCGAAAACAGGGGTTCGATTCCCCTACGAGCTGCTTTGCAATTTTATAATTTGTGAATACATACAATAAGGCTCGTTGGTCAAGCGGTTAAGACGTCGCCCTCTCACGGCGAAAACAGGGGTTCGATTCCCCTACGAGCTGTTGACTGTTTTAGACAGCCCAACCCATTAAGAACGCTGCAAATACCGAATATTTGGTGTTGCGGTGTTTTTCATTTTACAAGGACAGTTTTGGATTTTACCGTTTTAGACCGTTCTAAACCGTTGCAAATCAAAGGTTTGTGGGTATTTTTTTAAGGAATGCTAATTGATTAATATGTCTATATCTCATTTTAAGCCCCAAAAGGCAATCAAAACATTATTGTGATTGATATTTTATTCAAGTACAATTAAATTATTTGTGTATGAGGATAATAAAATTACTCCCTTTTCGGAATTGCGTATCCGTTAAGGATAAGTTATAATTACACTAACAAATCGAAATTTGCAGATGAAATATTTGCACTTTACTTATTTTTCAAGGCTTTTAGAACCTCATATAGTGAAATGATATCTATTTTCCCTTGTTTTTGCCCGTATAGGCAGTTTACAAGGGAAAGTTTTTTCTGAATGTATCTAATCGTTGCCTGCCACCTTATCCAAGAGCCTTGCGGAAGTCCGCTTTGCCTCCCTTGTGGCATGGGCATACACATTCATGGTGGTACTCACGTCAGAGTGTCCCAAGAGTTCCTGCACATCTTTTGGTGCTGCGCCATTTGACAGCAGGTTGCTTGTATAAGTATGGCGGAGCTGATGGAAGTGAAAGCCCTCAAATCCGTCCAGTTTCTTTGCGAGCGTCCGGCAGACGATACTCAATGTACTCGGCGTTTCAAGACAGCCGTCTGGTCTTAAACATACAAATGAGATTTCGTTGTAATCCGCCGGAATGTCCTGCGTGTTTTCCAAACTGTAATACTCATAGTAAACCCTGTTTTTGTCCTGCACTTCCTTGTAGTAATTGCGGTGGTACAGTTCCCCGTACTGCATCTGATTTTTAAGCTGTTCTTTCCTTGCTTTTTTCAGTATGGCGGTCAGCGTGTCTCCAAAATCAACCATCCGCACTTTCTTACGTTTTGTCGGTCCGATAATCGTTTTATGCTTTGCACCGTCATAACGGACACTCCGTTTTACCGTTAAATACTGTTCCTCAAGGTTGATGTCCTGCCAAGTCAGCCCGCATACTTCGCCGATCCTAAGACCTGCATAGTAGGCTATCTGTATCGGCAGAACCGCAGATGGATTTTTCTTTTCAAGATAAGCGATAAGTTTCTCATAGTCATCATGGGAAATAGGCTGTGTGCCTGACTGTCCCATGTCTTCCTCCGAAAACAAATCCACTTCCTCTGCTTTTCGTTTCAGCTTGATGTACTGCATTGGATTGAACGTAATCAGCTGCTTTGGGAATACCGCAAAACGGAACGACTGCTGCAAAACCGCTGAGAAAGAATGGATATAGTCTTTGCTCAATCCCTTCTTCACTTTCCCGTCGGGATAAGTCCCTCCGAAAGTAAGCAGGTCAAGGAATGTCTGCAAATGCTCCGCTGTTACGGTTTTTAACCTTCGGTCAGCAACAGGGTGTTTCTTAATGCACCGTATCGCACCGAGATAATTTTCCACAGTACCGTTGCTAAGCGTGCCGACCTTTAATTCTTCCTCCGCCCAAATATCGAGCAGTCCCCCAAGTGTGATGTTGTCAGCTTTTGCAATGAATTTCTTTTCCTCGTAATCCTCCATTGCCTGCCTTAACAGCTTTTCCGTCTCGCTCTTGCTTTCCGTACCCGTAAACTCTTTCTGTACCAAGTTGCCGCTTGCGTCCTCCACATAGAAGCGGTAGTACCATTTCTTTCCTTTTTTTCTTACAGAACCTTTTGCCATAATCCGTTCTCCTTTCCTCATTTATCCGCATGAGTAAGCTGCCTGATGTCAGGGGCAGGATTACCTATATATCTAGCCACGCAAAGCAGGAAAACCTGTATGCGGTCTATGAAACGACAGACCGCCACTACTGGACGGAGCTTGCGAAATGCAATCAGCAGGAATTTGAAAAAAGCGGTACGGAGGGGAAGTGCATTGAGGCGAGGGAATTTATCATTGCCCTGCCCGAATCATTCCCAAACCTCTATGAGCCGGATAAGCTGCTGCAGCTTTTCACAGACCGTTTTAAGGAAAAATATGGTGCGGAGTGCTTATCAGCGTTGCACCATAACAAACGAAAGACAAACTATCATATCCACATTATATTTTCGGAACGGGAGCTATTACCCGAGCCCACAGAAAAAACCGCCACACGCAATATGTTCTATGATGAGTAGGGAAAACACGTCCGCACGAAAAAAGAGATATTTGACGAAAACGGAGACGTTCACAAAGGCTGTAAGATTGTGAAAAAAGGCGAAGTCTATGAGCGCACTCTCTTTACCGCCAAAACTGAACCACTACCGGCTAAAGCCGGTAGGTTCGGTGGGCTGCTAAAGCAGCCTAAAGGGAGCGCATTTCAACTCTTGTTTTTACTACTACCTTTCTCCAATTTCAAAGTTGTCAGAGTTACTTCGCTCCTGTAGATCCTGGTTCTTGATATACTCTTTGATTATTTCATCTGTCACGTTTCCGCTGCTGGCCACAAAATATCCCCTTGCCCATAGATGCTGGCCCCAAAACTGTTTATTCAGTTCTTTGTATTCCATTTGCAGTTTTCTTGATGTATTTCCCTTTATATACTGTACCAGCTTACTCGCAGACAGATGCGGCGGCACCGACACCAACAAATGTATATGGTCACTCCCAACATGCCCTGCCAAAATCTCTACTTCATTGCTTTGGCAGATGATACGGATGAGTTCCCTCGTCCGCAGAGCAATCTGTCCTGTTATCACAGGTTTCCTGTACCTTGTTATCCACACCAGATGGTATTTGATATCATATGTGCAATGGGCCGATTTCCTATAATTTTCCATATTCATCACCTCAAGTTTAGTATTTCTGTTTTTCTTCATCCTAAACTTGGGGGATGGGGTTGACCTAAAGGTTTCGCCTTAAGGCGAGGGTTTTAACCCCATTATACAGACAATAAACTGTTCAAGCAGGAGGATTTTGTTGACGAGGTAAAGCATTTCTATACTGATCTTATCAATCTTTTAGTAAAAGACGACAAAGAAAAACTCCATGTGTTCGACAGTAGCGGATTGTATCTTGCCACCAAGAAGATAGGGAAGAACAACCCGAAAGCGGAACAGATACAGATCGATAACGAAATGCGTATGCGCTGGAATTGTGAAGTAGACAAGTCAAATTGCCACAGCAATTTGACTTTGCGATTGTCAGCGGCGTTTCTGAAATGGAGATACAACAGATAAAGAAAAAATATATCATTGACCGCATCAGAGAATCCGTTGATATATTTGGCAGCCAGCCGGAACGTCTGGAAAGTATTATTATGACTGCTGTTACGGTACTGGCGCTGCTGATTTCTAAAGTATTGGATAAGGCGAGGGAACTGTCGGCAAAGTATTTTGAGAAAGAAACGGTACAGACGGTTGCAGAACCAAGCGAGGGAAGAACGGTACAAATAATACCGCAGACGGATAAAGTGCCAAAGCAGGAGCATAACCTTCTTGAAGAGCCGACTATCGATTTGTCAGCACAAAAACGGGAGTTGCAGCCTAAAACCAAAGCGCAGACAAAAGAGCGGGAAACACCAAAGATACCGCCAAAGCCTGTGATGTCTGCTGAAGCCGCCGCATATCCAAAGCTGCTAAAGATTTATAAGGAATTAAACCGCCAAAACGGGATTATCTTTGACGCAGAGAGGGAACGCAATGGGTTGGAACTGGAGCGTGACAGCCTAAAAGGACTTGCAAAACTGACGAAGAAAGGGGAACTGCAAAGCAGGATTGACCGCAAAAACGAAGAAATAGACATTCTGAAAGTTGGATTGTCGGGGATTGCCAAAAGCTACGGTTATCAGAATGTACAGAAGTTTTACGCAGCTTATCACAAATCCTATAGTGCTTATGCAGATTATAGGGAACAGGCAGCTGATTGGGAAAAAGCTTATGGAAAGGGAAGTCATAGGCAGGATAAGGAAAGTGTGCTTGAACGATTAAAAAATCCACCAAAGAAAGCAGCAGACTATCAGCAACATAAGACAGTTAAAAGCAAAGGGCGAAGGGCAAGATAGACTTTCGTTCTTTGTTATACTTAACAATTTCCTGGTGATAAATGCAAAAGAATGTGTTATCATAGATTCATGGCACACGTTTAAAAGAGCTTGGCTTTTGGAGGAACATATAATGAGAAAACCCCAAATATTAATTTTTGATTTAGACGGCACTTTGTTAAGAAATGATAAAACCTTATCTGAATATACATTGGAAATATTATGCAAATGTAAAAAATGCGGGTATTTAATCGGCATTTCAACATCAAGGGGCGAACAAAATTGTTTGGGCTTTTTAAGAAAAATGAAGCCAGATATTCTTATTTCCAGCGGAGGGGCATTGGTACGGGTAAACGAAAAAATTATCTGTTCTTCTTCCTTTTCGGCAATAGAGACAAAAAACTTTATTGAGTCAGCAAGAAAAATATGCGGTATGGATTGTGAAATTACGGTTGACACATTAGAGGCACATTATTGGAATTATAAAACCGATCCAAAAGAGCAGGATAAAAGCTGGGGAGACAGTATATATACGGACTTTGCAGACTTTAAGCACGAAGCTTTGAAGATATGTGTTGAGATACGCCATCCTAACTTGGCACAGAAATTGTGTGAACATTTCTCAGAGCTTGATAGCCAGCATTTTTCGGATGGCAACTGGTATAAGTTTACGAAAAGCGGGATTACAAAGGAAAAGGCAATATTAGCAGTATGTGAAGCATGTCATACAGATGTATCGGAAATTGCTGCTTTTGGAGATGATTATGCAGATATGGGTATGTTAAAGCTATGCGGCATTGGTGTTGCGATGGATAATGCGGTACAAGAGGTCAAAGACATTGCTGATGATATCACACTTTCAAATGAGGAGGATGGCGTAGCCGCTTATTTAGAAAAATGGATAATTTGAGGAATATATATGAACAGACAAAATATATCCTATTGCAAAAAATAAAGGAATTGTTTGAGAATGATTGTTCGGGGCATGATTATTGGCATAGCTTAAGAGTCTTAAATAATGCGGAGAAAATTGCAAAAACAGAAAAATGCGACGAATACATAGTGATGATTGCTGCATTGCTGCATGATACGGATGATATAAAGATATTTGAAACAAGGGATTACGAAAATGCACGGCGTATTATGTTAGATTGTCATCTTACGGACAGTACGATAGAGCGCGTAATTGATATTATCCGGGAGATTTCATTTAAAGGAACAGAAACAGTTTCCCCAAAGTCAATAGAAGGGAAAATTGTGCAGGATGCAGATCGATTGGATGCAATGGGGGCAATAGGAATTGCGCGGGCTTTTGCTTATGGCGGAAATCATAATAGGGCGATTCACATTCCGGATTGTCAACCTAATATGAATATGGACGAAACTGAGTATAGGAATCATGAAGGCACAACAATAAATCATTTTTATGAAAAATTGCTTTTGATTAAAGATATGATGAATACTGATTGTGCAAAATCCATTGCTTGGAAAAGGGATGAATATATGCGTGGATTTTTAAAAGAATTTAATGATGAATGGAATGGATAATACGGAAGGGTGGTATATATGATTAGGGAAATCTTGAAGGATGATTTAGACGGTTTATTAAGATTATATATGCAGTTACACAATAATCCCATGCCGGAAAAGACCGCTGAACCATTACAGATTTGGGACAATATTTTTCAGGATAAAAATTATCATGTGATTGTCGCTGAAGAAAATGGGGAAATCGTATCTTCCTGTGTCTGCGTCATCATTCCCAACCTGACGCACAACCAGCAGCCGTATGCTTTTATTGAAAATGTGATAACTGATGAAAAGTTCAGAAAAAGAGGACTGGCAACGCAGTACTTAGATTACGCAAAAGAGATTGCCATAAAAGAAAACTGCTATAAAATGATGTTGCTCACAGGCTCTAAGAAAAAAAGTACATTGGATTTTTACAGAAAGGCAGGGTACAACAGTAACGATAAAACAGCATTTATTCAATGGATATAGCGTGGCAGGGGAAACGCGTGACTTTTATTTCGCAATGCAAAACTTGAATTGGCAACTATAAAGTATACTGCTGGCATGATTAAAGTCGGGATGAAGCTGCCGGATGATAAAGCATTATGTGAAAATTATAATGACGAGTGGCGGAGAGGTTTGCAGATGGAAGAATATCTGCATAAAACTTTAATTGATGCAGCAACACCGGATATGACATTTGAGGAACTATATTATTTCATGAATGATTTAAGTGTGAAAAAGGATTTCTTAACTTAGATTTTCTTGGAAACCTTGGACATTCTCTGGACAAAAATATTTTAACGGTAACAGACTGGAATGAATTAAGGATAAAAATGGAGGGATAATTGAAATGACGGAAGTGAAATTTTATGAAAGCATAGAAGACGAACTGCTTAAATTTGCTGTGATAATATCAAAAACACAGAATAAATATGTGTTTTGCAAACATAAGGATAGAGATACATGGGAAGTACCCGGAGGTCATCGGGAGCGTCAGGAAAATATAATAGATACAGCAAAACGGGAATTGTATGAGGAAACAGGCGCTTTGGAATTTGATATAGAACCTGTCTGCGTATATTCCGTTACAGCGCCTGATAATTTGAACCAAGGAGATGAATCTTTTGGAATGTTGTTCTTTGCCGATATCAAATGTTTTGAAACAGAGTTACATAGTGAAATTGAGAAAATCACCATAATGGACGGATTGCCGGAAAGATGGACATATCCTGATATCCAACCGCATTTGAAGAGCGAAGCAAAGAGGCGGGGCTATTTATAAAATGAAAGGAATTTTCTTATGGGGAAACTTAATGTTGATGGAACGGAAATACAAGTCTTACAAATTGAGGAAGATGATTATATCTCTTTAACCGATATGGTAAGAAAAATTGACAACGGATCTGCCCTGATAGAAAAATAGTTACGCAACAAGAATACAATAGAATTTCTTGGCATATGGGAAGAAATGTATAATGCAGACTTCAATGCTGCCGCCTATGAAGAAATCATGCTGGAGGCAGGATTAAACCGTTTTATTATGTCGGTTAAGCAATGGGTATCCCGTACAAATTCAAAGGGAATTGTAGCAAAAGCGGGACGATATGGCGGTACATACGCATATAAAGATATTGCGTTTGAATTTGCAAGTTGGGTGTCTCCGCAATTCAAATTATACCTTATCAAAGAATTTGAGCGGCTGAAGAAAGAAGAACAGGCTCTGCTTGGATGGAGTGCCAAGAGAGAATTGGAAAAAATAAACTATCGAATACATACAGATGCAATCAAAGTCAATCTCATTCCGCCGGAACTTACGCCACAGCAGACTTCAGTCATATATGCATCAGAGGCTGATGTGCTGAATATGGCATTATTTGGCATGACAGCGAAGCAATGGCGGGATAAGAATCCTGATAAAAGGGGAAATATCAGGGATTATGCGAGCATAAATGAATTGATATGCCTGTCAAATATGGAAAACATTAACGCGGTGTTGATCGAAGATGGGCTGAGCCAGAAAGAACGCTTAATAAAACTTAACAAGATTGCCATACATCAGATGTCTATTTTGGAAGAACAGACTACAAAGATTTTGAAGTGATTTAATTCCCCCGAATTCGGGGGAATTAAAACTACCACAGTTCAAGGCTGTCTTCCGCATCCACCCACATCTGCATATTTCCCTCAAGGTATAGTCTCGCATATTCAAACGGCTCATCTATTGCCAAAGCGTTCAAGGCACATTCAGAGCAGGGAGTAGTTTTCAATCCTTCTTCTGCTTTATTGCAGTCTATCCGCAAGAAATAACCTGCATAGTTGTATACATCAATGCTGTTATGGTTGATATTGTATGTTGCATAAATAATATTCATCTTTTATCTGTCCTCTTTTCATTGT
>CAMWXE010000151.1 GCA_947178145.1 uncultured Lachnospiraceae bacterium
CCTAAATAACAGTGAAAAACAGTGCCTGATATTTGTGTCAGGACAAGGCGGAGGAAGGAAGCAATGCGGTGGCATTGTTGACTGACGACACCATAAGGACTATTCCAGTCCTTTGTACTGGCGCAAATAGCAGGTGCTGCATTCACTGCTATTTGTGCAATGCTGTACTAGGTACGTAACAATAATATCTTGCACAAAACGGTAAAATTATGTTATTGGCTTGTTTACATTTCATATGAGTAACCCTTTCGAAGCTCACAAAGTTCTTCTTTTCTATCTAATGTATTTTCAATAGGACCCATCCACTATACTTCCCCAATGTTTCACGTGAAACATTTCCGCACCAAATCTAATCCAGCATCCCACTATTTTCATCAAAAAGATCTTTCAAATTTTCTATAAAAGATAATATAAATATTTGCTCATACTTATTAGAACTGCAATAAGTCTTTTGAAACTTTACTGCCAATCCATGCTTCATCGTGCCCAACATTTGAAAATCGAATCATTGTTTACCATACTGTCTGCCCTGTTGACGGTAAAACTGCCAATTGATTTAATCCAACCGCTCATCAAGTTTCACCATATAATAAATCTCTGAGTCACACTGCCCTTCCGTATTAAAATAACGCTGTATCCTCGTTCTCTCGCAATATTATTCTTCTGTCTTCATCTTACCACCACATTTCACATACGTAAAGCAGTTCACCAAAAATATCATAACCATTTTATTTCATCGTTACTGTTCAGCCCAATGTCATTTACTTAAGACCTTAATACCTAGGGTTTGTGAACAAATACAATGATTTATTGGGCATTTTCCAGTACAATTTGTTGGTCAAATTCCTTAAGTTAATGACATTGGTTCACGCCCCATCTAATTCTGGAATAATTTAGTTTATTGAAGGCATAAACAGCAACATTTATACACACAATCTCCACTACTATTCCAGACGCGTAAAAAGTAACTTTATCAGACAATATTTTCGCCCTCGCTCATCATAGCCACAATTTCGTCCATCATATAACCCATAGATACGGACTGCTGGCAATAAATTTCTCTCATCAGGCTATTCATTTACATCCACAAGACGATCACCCATGTACACTGACCACTCCATTTCTGATACAAAAGATAGCAGCCTGCGTTCGGTCTGCACAGTCAATCTTCTGAAAAACATTGGTCAAATGATTTTTCACAGTGCGCTCAGTGATAGAGAGAATGGACGCAATATCTTTATTGTAATGTCCAAGCGCCACTAATTTCAATATTTCCAGTTCTCTGTTTGTCAGAGAATCGATCTTTTCCTGATCCATATCCCTTGCAATCAGCTTTGAATTCAATAGCGGTATCAAACTAGGCTGAATAAACCGTTCCCCCTCATAAACATATCGGATTGCACGTATTAATTCCCTGGAACTGGAATCCTTTAAAAGATAACCATCCACATCAAGATCAAACACTTTTATCAAATATTCAATTTCATTATGAACTGTAAGCATCAAAATCTTTGGACGATGTTTTCTATGATTTAATTCCTTTAACGTGTCAATTCCATTTACATTTGGCATATCGATATCTAACAGTACAATATCTGGTTTCGCACTTGGAAGCTTACAGATACAATCCGAACCATCACTTGCCTCCTCAACTACCTTGATCTCCTCATCAAATTCAATCAGCTTTGTCAGTCCTTCGCGAACCATCTTGTGGTCATCTACAATCATAACACGAATCATTTCAATACCTCTCTCTCTGTTGGAATCACAATATTGATGAATGTACCGGAAGCGCTTGATACAATTTCCATTTTTCCAGAAAGTGCATCAACTCTCTCACGCATAAACTGCAGGCCAAAATGATTTTTGTGAAAGACGATCTCATCCTCAATTCCATCTCCATTATCGTGAATACATACCTTAATAAATCTCCCATCATTTTTAACAGATACATCAATATATTCAGCGTTTGAATGTTTTATAATATTCTGACAGCCTTCACACACAATGCGATAGATAGAAATTGCTGTTATCCCATCTGATTGATCCACTGCATCAATATCAAAACGAACGCACAAATCAGCATTATCACACAACAACTTGTCCCTCAGACGCTCAAAAGAAGCCTGCCACCCAATATCATCAATTATCATTGGACGCAAATCATATATCGTCTCCCGCATTTCGCTGATAATATCCTTTATCCGTTTACGTGCAACAGCCGTTTCTAACTTGGAGCGCGTCACATCCTGATCAATATATAACAAAATTAACTCCAGCTGCTGAGACAAACATATCATATCTTGAACAGTCGTATTGTGCAGTTCCTCAGCAATACGTTTCCGCTCAGCTTCCTGCAGCAACAATATCTCCTTCTTTTCCATTCTTCTTTTCCTTTCTTCTGCACAATAATACTACCAGTTCGCCAGAGCTCTTTCATATTTCATAACGACTCTGTAACTTATCTTATCTTAACAAACATCAAGTCATATAAAATACTTCCAAAGCCCATCTTTTCTGCTACACCTTCGTATACATTGTGCAATGCAGTGTAAAAACTCTGTTCCAAAAAGCTATAGTATTTTAATCCAATAAAACAAAATAACATGACATGGCATAAATACATAAAAATAAATCAATGGGAAAAATTATAGAGAGTGCTACAGTAACTAAAGAATCGCAAAGAAATAAAAGTAGAATCAATCTGTATCAGTTCTGTGTAAAAAGACGTAGAAAATACGTTTTCATACGTGGCTTGTAAAGTCGTAATGAGCAGTAGATGCTAAGCCCTGGGGTAAACAGTAACTATTCATACAGATTTAGGCAAGTCAATCAATAAGGTTATTTCTTAAAAGTTCCTAAGTATAATAAAATCATATATGTATTCAGACACGTCAAATTTCATGTTGTTTCTTTAAATTAACACAAATTACTGTGAAAGTAAAGTACTTTCACAGTAATTTATCAGGTTCACTCCGTTCCAGTAAAAGGCAAAAATCCATGCAAAAATTGCAATACGAACAATTGTTATGCAAATGAATTTTTGCTTTTAAGCTAAACGTTTTCTCACGAAATGCGCACTATATGCGCATTCCTGACCTGTGAACAGTAATCATAAGATTACAATGAAAGCGGCTCCTTTGAGGGAAGCCCTGCCTTCCTTGGATATTTTTTCGGAGTCTCTTTGATTTTTTTGATTTTCATTAGAATTCTACAAATATCAGAACCAGGCAAAATAAATTCTTTCTGGCTATCTATCGCTCCACCGAGAAGTTCTATCGCACGCTGCGCGGCCTGCATCTCATCGGAAATTTTTCCTGATTTATAAGAAATGAAAAATCCATCCACCTTAACATAAGGAAGACAATACTCAGATAAAGTAGAAAGATTGGCAACTGCGCGCGACACACACAGGTCAAACTTTTCCCGCAATAAATCAGGCTTTGCAAAATCTTCCGCCCTTCCATGAATTGCTTCTATATTTTCCAGTCCCAAACGCCCGATCACTTCATTTAAAAATCTCACTCTCTTTCCAAGAGAATCAAGAAGCGTAATCTTTAACTCCGGAAACGCAATCTTTAACGGAATTCCCGGAAAACCAGCTCCTGTCCCGACATCAATCACAGACAAATTATTCGCACAGTCTACTGCCTTACACAAAGAGATGCTGTCTATAAAATGCTTCATACATACCTCTTCAAACTCCGTGATCGCAGTCAGATTCATAAAACTGTTCCACTCAATCAGTAATTCATAATAATCCATAAACTGAGAAATCTGATTATCGTCTATTTTTAAATCTAATTTATCTATACTATCGTAAAATAATACTAAGTTATATTGTTTTAAATCCATACTGTTTTTCTCTTTCCTTTTTACAAAACATTCTGTTTCAATTGGAAATTATCAGCGTGCCTGACCTGGACAGGCCAGAACTAAAACTTTTCCATTTTTCGCTGTCCATAACCAGCGCTCCTGCCTTTCATGCCGATTAAAATCTGAATCAGGAATGCGCTTCCACATATTGCAGAAATTCAGGAGTTTTTGACCAGTATTGAACACCCCAGTTTTCAAAATTCCATTCATCCATATATTCATTACATTCATAATCAATATAATATATTTCCCCACGCTGTACTACAAAGTTTGTCGGAAAATAGTCTATATTCGTATGGGCAGCATACAGCAAACTGCACATATCGCGCAGCTGTTCCACGTAAACCGACCTCATTTTATCCTGCAAAATTAACTCATAAATTGTATCTCCGTCAATAAACTCTTTCAAAATGCGTTCCTTTTTTATATCAACATCAATCAGAACAGGAATCTTTACCCCGATTTCTTTTAGCCGTTTATAGTCGTTCAATTCTGCCTCAATCTTATTCCCAAATTGATAATAATCGCAGGGTTCATGGTGAATCTGCTTGAGAACGTATTTTTGTATTCCATCGCCTGCCAGATAAGAATATCCGCCTTTTCCCTTCCCTAACAACTTCATTATCTCGTATTCTTTTTCATTTACTATCATTTTCCTGTCCATAACTGACACCCTTAAATTCCCATTGCTGCCATCTTCTGAAATGTACTGCTCCTTGTTCCTATTGGCAGATACATTCGTGATGAACCCTGCTTCAATGCGCATCTGGCTCTTTGTCATTCCCCAATGCTCCCCCACTTGCCCTGACTGGATTCCTGTACATAAGAACCAGGCAAACCGCTGCCGCCACAATAAACGGCAGACCTGACAAAATCCCGGTGGGAGATGGTCCCACAAAGAAATTGCCGCCGTCAAATGTAAATAATGCCGCCTGTGACATCAATACATTGACTGCACTGTGCGCAAACACAGCAGGGAAAATACTCCCCGTCCGCAGGCACAGGTAAGAATATATGACACCCGTCACTGTGCTAAAGAAACACATTGCAATGATATTCACCACTGGAAAACCCACGTTGCGGGTTCCATAATAATATCCGACTGCGACAAGCGGTGCATACCACAGGCCAGAGGCAAATCCGGTCAATAACATTGACGGAACTGCACCGAACTTCCGGTAGAGCTTTGGAAGCAGATATGCGCGGAACCCCCATTCCTCTCCAAAACTGTTGATCAGGTCAAGCACTGCTGCCGTAAATACTTTGATGAGCAAGTCTGTCTTATAGGCAGCCACAATACTGACCGCATCATACTGCGTGCCAGCATTTGCCGCACTCTTGCTATATGAAGCCACAAAGTTTGTCATATTCGGATCAAAATTGTCCCTGAAAACCAGAAAATAGATCGCTGCACCCAGGAATGTAAGAACTGTCGTCCCAAACCAGCCGAGCAGAAATAGACCTTTGTACTCAAATAAATTAAACTGAAAGCCGGACTTTACAAGTCCTTCCTTCGTCCCGATCCGCACCACAAGCGCCGCCAGTGCTGGTGTGAGCATCAGCTGTGAGATCATATCCACTGCTTCCTTCACCGCATTGACATTCCCGCTTTGATACATCGGAACAATGGCAAAAATCTCAGAAACCCATGCGACACCGAAACATAACGCCAAAAAGTACAGGATTCGTTTCGTCTCAACCTTTTTGTCTGTCACACCTACTAACTCCCGCTTTTTCGGGATTTCGCGCCCCTGCTGCGGTTCTTTCTCTGCCGTTTGTCTCTGTCTGGATATCTGGTTTTGACTGCGCTTAAATTTCCTGGTAATATCAAATGCATCAGGCTCTGTCACACACTCCTCAGACGAATTGTCCTCCTGCAAATGGTCAGACTGCTGCTCAACCACGTCTTCCGCTGACGTTTCCATCTCTGATTTCACTGCCGCTTCATTATCTGTTTTCATTTGTGATACCGCATCATTTTCCGTTTTCATTTGCGTTACTGTTTCTGTCTCTGATTGCTTTTGTAATTGTGCCATTTATTTTCTTTCTCCCTTTTCCAATTATGATACGCTGTAAAATGTAAATATCATTTCCAGTACTTATTCATATATCCGTCTGTCTCTTCCTCACTCTTATATAATTTATCCATGATATAACGTTTCGCATCCTCCATGCTTACTCCCAGGTTTTTATAAGTTTGTATCACTCCCTTTATTTCTCCTTCTTCCATTCCTTCCTCTCGACCCTGATAGATCAGTATATCATCTCTTGAAAACTGTGCCATCGTCATATCACATACCTCCTAATCATTTAACAAATCCACAAAAATATCCCTGTTTATCAGCAGTTCCAGATAATCTACCACCGTTGTCTATTTTATCTCATTCGCCATCACATAAAAATGGTGATAAATCCCGCCAAGCTCCATCAGTTCTTCATGATTTCCCTCTTCCACAATTCCCTCATCTGTCAGCACCAGGATTCTGTCCGAATTTCTGATACTGGAAAGCCTGTGGGCGATCGTGAGCGTCGTGCGCCCTTTTGCCAGCTCATTCAAAGACTTTGCAACCGCATATTCACTCTCATTATCCAATGCAGAGGTCGCCTCGTCAAGAATCAGTATCGGCGGATTTTTCAAAAATACTCTTGCAATGCTGATACGCTGTTTCTGTCCGCCGGAAAGCTTTACGCCGCGCTCACCGACATATGTGTCATATTTGTCTTTCAGATTCTGGATAAATTCGTCCGCACCGGCGCGCTTTGCGGCCTCCATGACCTCCTCATAAGAAGCGCCAGGCTTTCCGTATGCGATATTGTCATACACCGTTCCTGAAAAGAGATAGACCTCCTGCTGGACTACTCCGATACTCTGGCGCAGACTCTTCAAAGTCAGCTTCCTGACATTTTTGCCGTCCAGTGTAATCTCCCCGCAGGACACATCATAAAAACGCGGTATCAGATTGCACAGCGTCGTCTTCCCGCCGCCGGAAGGTCCCACAATGGCAAGCTTCTCGCCAGCGTGAATCTCGAGGTTGAGATTTGCAAACACCTTGTTGTGGTCATCCGGGTACTCAAAGCTGACATTGTGGAACGCAATCTCCCCCTTTGGATTGACGATATCCACCGCGTCCTCCTCATCAAAAATCTCTATATCCGCGTCCATAATCTGTAGGAAACGCTCGATGCCTGTGATACCGCGCTGAAACTGCTCCGCAAACTCTATGATCCTGCGGATTGTCGCGATCAATGTGGACACATACATGACATACGCAACCATGTCACCAGGCAGAATCCTGCCGTCCATCAGGAAAAAACCGCCACCAATAATAATTGTGAGATACATCAGCCCGTCAAACACTCTCGTAGAAGTGCTGAACAATCCCATCAACATATACGCGTGTGTCTTTACCCGCAAAAATTCCTGATTGCCCTCCTCAAATTTCTCTGATTCCAGCGCCTCATTCGTGAATGCTTTCACAACCTTTTGTCCTAATAAACTATCCTCTATCTTCGCATTCAGCTCGCCGATCTGATGACGCTGCTCACTGAATGTTTTGCGCATTTTCTTATTGATGATGCGGCACACAATCGTCATGACAGGCACAAACACAAAGATCATCAGCGTCAGCGGCAGATTGACCTGCGCCAATATGACAAACGATATCACAATCTTAATCGCCGCAATAAAAAATTCCTCCGGGCAATGATGCGCAAACTCCGTCACTTCGAACAAGTCGTTCGTGATTCGTCCCATAATCTGACCGACCTTCGTATTGTTAAAATACGTGTTTGACAACAGCTGCAGGTGCGCATAGGCATCACGGCGCATATCCGTCTCAATCTTCGCACCCATCACATGCCCCGTATCCGCCATATAGTAATTGGCCAGCGCATCGATAATCCGCAGCACAAAATACACCAGCGCCAGTCCAATCACCGTGCGCGCCGTCAACAATGCCACATCCTCGAGCGCAGTGTTCGTAATCTGCCGGATAATCAGCGGAAGCACAATCTCGCACACTGTCGTCAATGCCGCACAGAATAAATCTGCGCACAATGTTCTCTGATACGGCTTAAAATACGGAAGAAACCGCCTGATTAAGACATCTGTCGAATACTCCTTATACCCGTTTATCCCGTTTTGTCCCATTTCGATACTCCCTTCGCTTTTGCTTATTTTTCCTATTATATCAGAAAAAGAGATGAGATGAAACAGTTTTAGAGATGATTTGCCCATTT
>CAMWXE010000152.1 GCA_947178145.1 uncultured Lachnospiraceae bacterium
CTTTTACTTCTGTTGGCAGGCATTTTCCTAAAAACATGGCCTTGCAGTCGGAAAACCCAAGCAGGTAGGCGAGCATCCCAAATCGGGAGCCCAGCGCGTTCTGCTCACTGATGTACCGGTCAATCAGCAGCCGGATTTCTTTTGATAAATCCATCCTGTCCAGTTCGCCGGAGTATATATCCGACTTCCGGAGAATCGCCTGATATTCCCCGTCACCGCTTACAATTCCGTTCATGACACCGTTCATGCGGGTGTCCATGAGCTGGTACAATGCAGAATCTTTTTCCAATCCAATCCCTCCTTCCGTGGTGTCGTATCTTAACTCTGAATTTGGGAGTTGGCAAGTGGAAAAAGCAAATATTGAATTTTGATAGAAAAGCATAGAATTTTATGTTATAATTTAGGGGAAAGGAAGAGTGGTATGGAAGTAGATATTCTGATAGATGAATTTACAGATTGCCTGGTAGAGAGAAAGACCGGGGAGCAAGTGGAAACAGAGTACCAGTTGCGTTCAACACCAATTAAGCCGAAAGACTATAAAGGCTGGAAGTTCGATTGGAGTAGGACGGAGAAAAACGGTTACAATATTTATGAATTGTTTTTAGCGGATGATGATATAGTGCAGGGAAGAATTTCACTAAGGATAGATGGTGGCGTGGCAGATGTGGATATTGTTGAAACTGCGCCGCACAACTATGGACACACCGGGAAATATCAAGGTGTAGGAGGCCATTTGTTTGCGATTGCCTGTCAGGTCAGTATGGAGGCGGGATGTGACGGGTTTGTGGCATTTACGGCGAAAAGTGATCTGATTGCATATTACCAAAAAGTCTTAAATGCACAAGTGGCAAGAGGGCAGCGTATGTATATTGATGAAGCAGCAGCGGATATACTCATAGAGAAATATATTAGAAAGTAGGTGGTGGTATGTTGACGATGGAAAGAAAAAGAACCAGTTTGTTTGAGGATATAGCGGATTATGCCAAAGACGGCAGACTGACGGAACCGTCAGACGGAAAGCGTTATGAATGGCGCAAAATGATTGATGCGGTAAAGGCGTTAGGCAGGCCGCTTACGGACGAGGAGGCCGAGCAGTACCGGATAAAATAGCATTGGCGTAGCAAAAGCGCAATTTGTCGAATCAAAATCGGGGTGGGGTAAATGCCCCACAGGTGGGGTAAAAGGGGTAAATATTTTTACCCCGGGGTAAAAAGTCATCAGAATCTAACAGCGGCACAGGCGGCTATTCAAAAATAATGCCATAGGAATTTGGAACGATTTGGCGAAAGTGTAGAGAAATGGCTTGAAAAAGCTGAAAGCAGAGCTTTCAGCTAGGGATTTCGGGCTTGGAGGGGGTCAACGGGGCGACTGGTGAGCCTCTCTTTTTTGGGCAAAAGTATACCTTTTGGCGAAAGTCAGAGGTTTCCGCAATAGTATGTCGGGAAAAGGTAAAAAGGAATGGGATATTATGGTTTTTGCGGAAAAAGGTATTAGTTCAGGGTGTCTCCTTCCCCGGCAAATACGAACACGGAAACTGCCTGTGAGTTTCCGTGTTCGTATAAGGATTTCCGTGATTGTATAAGCAGTGTAGTACTTATCCCATTTTCAAAAAATATGATTCTGTATAATCTAAAGCTCATGTCTGTAAATGCTATTTTATCGTCCGGCTTTATGAGTCTGCAATTGTACTACCTGTTTATTAAGAACCTGACGATGTTGAATGAGCATTATCATCTTTTCAGAGGGAGAATCACCGTCAGCCAATATTCAGCTGTCTGATTTCAATAAAAAAGAATTTTTTATGATCATTTAAAATAGGTATTGACCAGACTGTTACTGTACGGTTTAGGATAAAGAGGAAACAAAAAAAGCAAATGAAAGGAAATGTGTCATGAAAAAAAAGAAAATAATCGGTATGGCTGTTATTGGTGTTGTTGTTGCTATTGGGGTTTTGGGACTCTGCTTCGGAGAAAAAATAAAAATACTCTACAAATCTTTAAATAGCTTTAAAGATGAAAATCTGGCTCATACATTTCAGCATACGCCAGAGATACAGCCAACGAAAAAAATTAACAAAGGGGAAAATACATTTATTTCCCGCTGGGCATGATGTGCAGACCAGCCTGATAGGGAAGGAAAGGGATTTCAATGAAAAGTTTGGAATAATTGTCAAAGCTGTCATTTAGCAGGCTGCTAACGGAGATCATGGAACCATAAGAGGCTTTATGGAGACGTCCAAGCTGATATTTTTCGGTCTCAGCAGTGATCAGTTCCACTTCCTGTTCGAAGGTGGTATTCTGGTCTACATCTACTGTGACCAGACAGTGTTCTTCTTTTTCAACGATGCTGATCTCGGATAAGTCCATGGTCAGCAGGGTGTCCATATTCCGGTGATGTGTACATAAAGTTGTCCGGACTGCCTGCAGGTGGGTGATCTGCGTGTCAAGGGCTGTTATCTTTTCTTCCAGAAGGTGTTTTAAGCTGCCTGCGGACCGGTTTTTTATGAAATCCTGTATTTCATGAATGGAGACATCCAGCTCCCGCAAAAGGAGGATGGTTTCAAGGATAGGGCTCTGATGGTAAGTGTAACAGCGGTATCCGTTTTTGGGGTTGATGGCAGCTGGCTTGAACAGTCCGATTTCATCATACCACATAAGCGTTTTTTTATTGATGCCGTGCATGGCTGCAAACTGGCCGATTGTGAGAAGCTTATCATTCTTATTCATGGTCACCTCATAAAAATTTATAAATTGTATTAACTGGATAGTTACTGTACGGTTTAAAGTATCATACACAGGAAACAAATACAAGATGGTCGAGTATCTGGCAATGGATCATATTTTTGCCGGTATGAACCTTTCCGCTGATCTGGTGAAAAGGCAAACCTTTCCCTGATCTGTTCGGTGACGGGGGTGTCCTTAATATGGTGCTTGATTATGTGTTTATTGCCGGATTTGATATGGGGATTGGTGGTGCGGCGATTGCAACGGGGCTTGGATATTCCGCAACAGCAGTGGTAGGACTGTTTGTTTTCAGCCGGAAGAAGAGCCTGCCTCATTATGTCGGGGAAGATGGGGTTGCCGCTGTTACCATCATTATGTATGTGCTGATGTTTGCAAGCTCTTTGTATACAGGGTATTGTTACGGGGTTGCGCCCATGCTGGCTTTTGCCCTGTCCGGCGTTTACACCATTGTGGACGGATTCTTTATGGGCAGAGACTGGGAGACACCGGACTGGCAGCTATTGTCTTTGCTGATCGCCGCCCCCTATAACATGGTGACTGTTTTAAGCAGCCTAAGCATTAACGGTGCTGTTCGCTGCCTTTTCGGAACAGATCCTGTGGGGATTCGGCACCATTGGAGTCTTGTGTGTGGGGATAGCTGGCATGTATAAGGAGATGGAATAAGAATGGAAAAGATTCATACAACTTTGGCAAACTACACACAAACTACAAAAAAGGATGGTATAATGTCTAAAGAGTATGGAGGTGTTCCTATGCAGAGTATTTTAATTGTTGAAGATGATCTGGATATTCAGGAGCTTTTGCAGGAGTTTTTGCAGGAAGCAGGATATAAGGCTGACATTGCAGGTGATGGCGTAGAAGCTGTGGATCTGTTTGCCAGTACCCCTTATGATTTACTCCTGTTGGACATTATGATTCCTAAAATAGATGGGTTCACTGTCTGTGAACTGATACGGAAGCAGTCGCAGGTTCCCATTATCATGCTGACGGCTCTGGGCAGTGAAGGTGACCAGATCAAAGGGCTGGACTTGCAGGCAGATGACTATGTAACAAAACCATTTTCCATGCCCGTGCTGCTTAGAAAAATAGCGGCTGTCCTGCGGCGGGCTGGAAGCAGGGAGGATGGGGAAGGCGCGTTGATCCATTACAAGGGGCTGACTCTGGATATGGATGGTTACAGGGTTTATGCCGGGGATGTGGCATTTGAACTGACGCAGAGGGAATTTGAGGTACTGAGGGAATTGTTGACAAATCAGGGAAAAGTGCTTTCACGGCAGCACTTCCTGAACAAGCTGTGGAAATATGATTTTTATGGTGATGAGAGGGTGGTTGACACACATATCAAGAATCTCCGTAAAAAGCTGGACATCGACTATATCGAAACAATCCGGGGAGTTGGGTACAAAATTGAAAAAGAAGATAAGAAAAAGCCTGTTCGTTAAAATATTTGCTGTGACCTGCCTGCTGATGGTGGTGTGCTGCTCCGCTGCTTATGGCTTCATTGCGTGGCTGATTCCACAGACGTACAGCACAGATCTGGATGCCGCATTAGATAAGGAGGTCAATGCCCTTATTTCCGAACTGGAATGTACTGCGGGAACAGACAGCGGATTCCTGTTTGATGAGTTCCTGCTGAACAATACTGTGCTGCTTCAGCTATATGATGAAAACGGCAGGGAGATTGCATTGCCCTCGCAGTATAATCATCATTTCCCGAATGCGGTTGAGGATGATATCGTTTTTGAGGGTGCGCTTTCTGTGTATGGCGCAACACATAGTTACCTGTTTTGTTTCCATGATTCGGAAATGGTCTACACTTTATCTGTTGCCGGAAATGCGGAGCCGGTAAACCAATTGATGGATACCATTGGGAACATCGCCCCGTCTCTGACCGTCATGGTGGTTTTCCTTTCAATTATTGGTGCAGTGCTTTATTCCCGGTATGTCACAAAGCCTGTCATAGAGATCAGCAGGGTGTCTGAAAAGATATCTGACCTTGACTTTACATGGGATTGTACGGAAAAGCGTTCCGATGAATTAGGTGTGTTGGCGCACAGCTTAAATGAACTGTCCCGGAAATTGTCCTCAGCACTCAATGACCTGCAGGCGGCAAACAGCCGGTTGGAAGCGGATATTAAGCGGGAGCGTATGCTGGAACAGGCACAGCTTGATTTCTTTTCAGCGGTATCCCATGAACTGAAAACACCGATTACGGTCATTAAAGGGCAGCTTGAAGGGATGCTGCTGAATGTGGGGAAATACAGGGAACGTGACAAGTACCTTGCCCGTTCTCTTGAAGTGGTGAAAGCAATGGAGGGAATGGTACAGGAAATTCTGACCGTCTCCCGCATCAAATCATCAGAAAACGTCTTGCAGGAGGAAACTTTTGATTTTTCCGATATGGTAAAAAGTGAGTATGGCTTATTTGAGGATATGGTTGTGGGCAAAGGGCTGGAATGGCATGAGGATATGCAGCAGGGGCTGATGCTCCGGGGAGATAAAGCACTCCTGGGGAAAGTGGTAAATAACCTTGTTTCCAATGCAATCCATTATTCGCCGGATGGTGGCGATATTTTCATTAAAGTTCACTTATGTAATGGGAAGATACAGTTTTCCATAGAGAACACGGGGGTACACCTGCCAGAGGATGACATACCGAAACTCTTTGACGCTTTCTACCGTGTGGAGAGGTCACGCAACCGGCAGACAGGCGGAAGCGGATTGGGGCTTTATATTGTAAAGATGATTTTGGAACAGCATGGAGCAGATTACCAGATCAGGAATACAGAACAGGGCGTATGTTTTATAATTGATTTTGGATAAAAGCATCAGGGGCGGGGGCAGTATATGATCTGTCTTCCGCCTTCTTTTTTGGAAACTTCACACAAAACACATATAGTCCACAAGGAAACTCCAAATACTTTTGATAAGATAGAACTATCAGAACGAGAAAGGAGAACTTTGAATGAAGTTAAAAAAGACAAAAAGAATTTTATCTGCGTTTGTACTGATCAGTATATGTATGCTTACGGGGTGTGCGGGAAATGCAGCCGCAAGCGTTCATAACAAAACCTTGCTGTCTGCAATGCCTGCTTCCGGTAAGAGAACAGTAGAGGATTCGCCTGCTGCGGAAATTCTCGGCAGTGTGGACTGGTCTGTATATGAGGTATATGGACTGTCCTTTGATGAAAAGATGGGGTGTTATATCTACAATGGGGATATAGTACGTTTCTTTAATGATCCGGCAGCAGGGGCAAGTTTTACCAATTTTTTCACGGGGACGGTGGATATTGAAGCGAGGCGTGACGCAGACAATAACCTTATCGGTATCGAAGAATGTTCCAAGGAAGTATATGACCGTCATACGAGGAAACACGAGCGTTTTCAGGGTATGTCTACAGATACAGAACTGAATGCAGCGATGGAGACCGGAACAGGGAAGGGCAACGGGGAGTTGCTAAAGGATTATGAAGACTATGGCGTATCCTTTGATAGCAAGGAGGGCTGCTGGTATTATGGCGGTGACGAAATCAGGATACTGGTTGACAGTGAAAGGGCTTTGGTTTATTACACGGACAAAGAGGGAGTATGCCTTGCCGCAAACAGAGATGAAAATCATGACATTACAGAGATAAAAATCATTTCAGAAAGTGATGCCGGGTTACTGCTGGAGGCAAATAAGCCAAGTACCACCGTTGATTATACCACGGAGGAAAACTGATCATACCGGGGATTGAAATCGTAGTCTTGACTTGTCTATTTCTCCGATTGCCAATTGCATATGCAAAAGCATATGCAATTGGCAAAAAGCCTCGCCGTAGCCCACTACGCCTACGTTTTTTGACAATTACGAAGTAATTTAACCTCGAAGAAATATCCTGCGCAATCTGTATCACTTATGTTCCTACAGTTTCTAAGATAAAATAATGAATGAGATTGAGAAACAGGACAATTAAGCAGCACATGTCAAGGCTGTATAGGATAAGAAGGCTCACCATCATATGCGGGCAGTGGGTATAGCAATAGGGAGAGTGTTTTCGATAATGTCCAGATACAACACTCCGGCTTCGGATGACAGAGGGGCCGCCATTGAAATATCTTTATCAGGGTGGACAAAAATTATGTCAATGGTGATTACAAACAATGGCAGCAATGAGGAACAAGTTAATGTGGAAAAAGAGGCGCAGACAAAAGCAGTAAGAAGGGAAACAGAGAAGAAAAGTACATATGGGAGCAGGAGGGAGTATTCAGAATACCTGAATCATAAGTATGCCTGCCTGACACCAACAAAGGACAGCTCCGTGTCAATCAATTCAAGTCTGCTTTCAAAGGCGGCATCCAACCCTCAGACGGCTGAATGGCTGGAGAATACACTTTCCCAAATGCCGGACTGCATCAATAAAATATGTGAGAATTCAGCTAAGAACGGAGCAAGGCTGGTCAGTCTGGAGATCAGTATAGATGGCGAGGATTGATTACGACAAAGTGCGTCGGTGCTTTTGAGTCTGATCCGGGTACAGAGGAATCCCAAAAAATGCTTGAAGAGGCGAGGGCCAGAAACAAAGAACGTAAGGAGGAATGGGAAAAGTTACTTGAAAAGAATAAGGAAAAGGAGGCCGGGCAAGAGAAATGTTTTTGGCGGCTTTCAATGGATCTGGTTACAAAAAAGGAGCAGCTACAAACATACTTTCAGATATTTTAAATGGAAATACAAGTTTTGCAGCAAATACTCAAAAATTATTTTCGTAAATCGGGGCGCATATAAAAGCAAACGGACGAATATCCAGTAAGCTACAGAGGAGAGGAGCAGGCTTTATTTGTTTTTAGGTTACTGGTTCTGATAATGATAAAAATAGTAACAGATGGTTTAAGCAGGAATTTAATGCTTTATTTTCTGTAAAAAAACTGTGAACTGATATTTTGACTATTGACTTTTGATTTGCAGAGGTGTAAAATGCTTCTTGATACATAGGATTCTAATTATTTTGAGGTGCAGTTATGGATGAAAAGAAATTGATGGAACAGTATGACAAAATGAACCGGAAAATGCAG
>CAMWXE010000153.1 GCA_947178145.1 uncultured Lachnospiraceae bacterium
TTAGTGAAATGAAAGAATAAATTTATTCACCGTTAATTCCGCAATGCTGTACTACATATGTAGCATACGTTCCAAACACCACAACATCACCAAAAAGCCCAAGCCTTCCGGCAACGTCCAGCATGGCTATATTTTCAATCAGATTTGCACCAAGCCAGAAGATTGCAAGGGAAAGCCCCGACATTGCCAATGCCATGACGGGAGACAGGAATGCAAATGCGTGCTGGTTGAAAAGCTGTATTTTTGTCAGGCTGTCATTAACATCCTTAAACTTTTTTTCCTGAAACCTTTCCGCATTAAATGCATGGACAACACCGATACCATTCAGATTTTCTCTGGCAATCCTGTTGATATCATCTGTCAGTTTCTGAACACGTTTAAAACGTGGAAGTAGAATGAAAAGAACGGTCAGCATTGCACTGATCAGAACAATCACGCAAATGGCTGTAACCAAAGACAACTCCCAGCTTTTGCCGACAATTTTGATAACCGCCCAAATTGCCATGACAGGAGCTTTTACAAGAATTTGAAGCCCCATTGCAAGCAGCATCTGAACCTGCCGGATATCATTGGTCGTGCGGATAACAAGACTCGGCACAGAAAACCGATCCATTTCCTCTTTGCTGAAATTGGATATTTTTTCAAAAAGCTCTGAACGGATACTATAGCTGAATCCAGCCGCCACCTGTGCTGAAAACCAGCCGCCGATAATTGTCAGCGCCATTGTTGCCAGCGCGCATCCGAGCATCCTTAATCCAACACCCCATATTTCTGACTGTGCAAAACCGGGCGTCTGCACCATTACAGTCAAATCGCTCATATAGTCT
Organism: uncultured Lachnospiraceae bacterium; assembly: GCA_947178145.1. GTDB lineage: Bacteria > Bacillota > Clostridia > Lachnospirales > Lachnospiraceae > COE1. Next base: position 828 of record CAMWXE010000153.1, read on the forward strand.
GGCATAGTCAGTTCGAAATATACCTGTCCCAACACCAAAGCCATGCATATCCCGGCCATAATCCATTCTTTTTTCTTCATATGTTTCAACAGCTTTATCATTTTAGTCATCCTTTCATAATAAGAAACTTAATATTACGCCGTCCATACAATACCCCTGAAAGCAGCATCACGGCAAAGCATATGGCAATCATAACATTGGATACTATATTCGGAATGTTAAACCATACTAAATGAATCAGCATCATAATATAGAGCAGTGTTGTCGTCACTTTGCCATGCCAGACGGCTCCCGTCACAACACCTGATTTACGGATGACAAATAAAGAGGATATTCCTACAGATATTTCCTTTACGGCGAGAAGGATTAGCGGAAACCACATCATCGGGAAACGTGTTACCAGACAGAAAAGCATGGCTGCCTGTGTCAGCTTATCCGCTATCGGGTCCAGCATCTTTCCTAAATCACTTATCATATGGAAACGCCGGGCGATAAAACCATCTGCCATATCAGTCAGCCCAGACAATAACAATACACCTGCGATCAATAGATATGCCTTCTTAATGCAATAAGCCCAGACAAAAACCGGAATCAAAAGTAAGCGGAATGCAGATAAAAGATTAGGAATCGTAAATATCTTTTTTTCAGATTTGCTTTCATAACACATACTAGCTTCCCTTCCTGTTTCGTTATCATTTGTTCATAATGGACAGTATATTATTGAAAGTACAACCCAACTTCAATTCAACGTCAATAATTGTTGAAGTTTGCTGCCACAAAAAAAGCATCCGATCCTGTATGAACATGGTATCGGATGCTTCACACTGACATTCACTTTTTGAGTGCCTCCCGTATATTTCTCCTTCTCTTCTCATTCAGTTTTTCATATGTTTCTATTTCCTCCTGTGAAAACCCTTCATATTGAATCTGTTCAAAATCACATAATACAAACAGCATCTCTGACAAAACATTTTCTGCTTCCTGCGTCACCGCATATTCCTTAGCATTTGCTTTCTGTTTATCCTCCTGCCGCTTTTCCTTTGTTCCACTTTTTGCTTTTACCCGGTCTTTCTCCAATATGGCAACCATTTCCTTTGCAAGCAGCCTTTGGATTGATATAGTCAGTCCCCTTTTGGAAATACTTAGGATATCTGCCATCTCTTTAAATGTACAATTTTCATGGGGCTGGCTTAAATAGTACAACACTTTCACATCAACAGTTGTTAAGTCATTTCGCAGCGCCACTATGTCAAACAGTTTTTCCTGCAGCTTTCTTTCTCTGAAAATGTCAAAGAAAATCCCCTCCCCTTCCTGCACGCCTTCGCTCACATTCGTTCTCTCGTTACCCAATCTGTAATTTCCCGGTATACCTAAAGGAGATACGCTCCCGTCACTGGCAGCATCGAACAGAAACCGATATACCTGACCTTTTCTTTTTTCGTAATCTGTATCATCGAAAACATCCTTGTAAAAATCATTGTAGTGTGCAAAAACTGTACGTTTCATCTGAATCGTCTTTTTCATGCTGATTCCCTGTGAAACTAAAGAACCCTTTGTCTTTACATAATAATACACCGGTATCTTTAATGCATAAATTGTATGGGTATGTCGGACATATTCCAGATTAAACATAAAATCTTCACACCAGCTAATGGAACTGTCCATTTTTAATTGATATTGTTCTATAATGGAGCGTTTATATAATTTATTCCACAAAACTCCATAATAAAAATCTGCTGGTTTCTGCATCATATTAGCAGCATAGTCCACACGTTTCATAATGCCTTCTTCTTCAATACTTCCCTTTTGTGAAACACGCTCTCCAACCACTCTGTAAAAATCAGCAATGACCATATCGCATTCATTCTCTGTGGCTGCACGCACAAATAAACTTGTGGCATCCGGTGTAATCCAGTCATCGCTGTCCAAAAATTGCAAATATTCACCTCTTGCCATTGCAATTCCCCTGTTCCGGGTATCGGAAACTCCCGAATTTTCTTTATGCAGCACCTGGATACGCATATCCTTTTCTGCATAAGCATCACAGAGTATTCCAGAATCATCTGTGCTTCCGTCATTTAATAATATCAATTCAAAATCCTCGTATTTCTGGTTCAGTATACTGTTTATGCACCGATCAATCGTTTTCCCGGCATTATAAACCGGAACGATAATGCTCACCAATGGCATTTCTTCATAATCTCCTTATCTAATCTTCTTCAAACTTTATTTGTCTTAACGGGTCTTCTCAAATAAAGTAACAGTAAACTGACATCCCCCGCCTGGAACATTTTCCACATCCACTTCTCCTCCGGCTAAACCTACAATCTGCTTTACAAGCGCAAGGCCAAGCCCATTGCCTTCTTCTTTGTGGGAACTGTCACTTTGGTAGAAACGGTCAAAAACATGCTTCTGCATATTCTCCGGAATGCCTGGTCCGTCATCTGCAATCATATAAATGATTCTGCCAGCTCTTTTTATCAGCTTTATACCTATGACTCCATTCTGCGGGCTGAATTTAATTGCATTTCCAAGCAGATTATCCCATACATGGATCATAAGGTTTTCATTCCCTGTATATTCCACAATTTCCAAATCCACGACAAAATCAATATCCTTTTTTGTCCATTCGGATTCCATTGACACAATAGACTGCCGAATCTGTTCATCAATACGAAATGCAGACTGCTTTGTCTGAATCATCTGGTTGTCCACCTTGGAAAGCAACAGGATATTCCCAACAAGTTTGGACAGTCTTTTTGTATTGAACAATATCTTTTCCACATATTGGGATTGCTCATCTGTCAGAAGCCGGCCTTCATCCTGCAGGAGTGTTGCATACCCTTCTATGGCGTTGATGGGTGTCTTGAATTCGTGCGACACGTTTGAAACAAAATCCGTCTGTAAGATTTCAGTGGACTGTAGTTCACGTATCATCAGGTTAAAATTTCCGTAAATTTCCCTGATCTCCTTAAACCCACATTTATCATCCAGCCTGACCTCAAAATCGCCATCCGCAACCCGGTCCATTGCCTCGCCAAGCTTTTGGATTGGACTAAAAATCTTTTTACCCAAAAAAGTGGTAACGGCACTGCCAAGAACCACACTGACCAGAACTGCCCACACAACAGCAGGGATTTGGACACTGATTTCAAAACATTTCCCAAGCAGTGCTGTAATCATCTCGGAAATAAATGCGACTAGTGTCATCTCTGCTATAACGAGCAAAGTAAAACGTATTCTCAACGAAAAATGGATGTATCTTTTTTTCTTCATAATTTCGTCACCTTGTATCCGACACCGCGCATGGTTACGATTTTAAAATCCGTACTGTCCTTGAATTTATCCCGCAGTCTCCCAATATGGACATCCACTGTATGGGTATCACTCCCCGCATCATAACCCCATATTTCATCCATTAACTGCTGCCTTGTAAAAATCCTGCCCGGAAATGAGGCCATCTTATACAGCAGCATGAATTCTTTCTGCGGAAGAACCATACTTCCGGCCTCCGTTGTCACTGTAAGGGAATCACACTCCAACACGGTATTCCCCAGAATCTGGCGGCGTTCATTAATCATCTGCGCACGGCGAAGCAGGGCATTCACGCGCAGAACCATTTCATTGACATTTACCGGTTTTACCATATAGTCATCTGTTCCTGACTGGAAACCAGCCCGCATATCGTCAAAAGCATCCCTGGCAGTAATCATAAGCACCGGCATCATATTTCCTGCGTCCCGTAAAGAACGGACAAGCTCAAAACCGTCCATCTGCGGCATCATAATGTCAGAAATCATCAAATCATAATAGTCAGTATCTAATGCATCAAGTGCCTCCCTGCCATTTGACACTTCTTTTACCGTATAGCCATTTTTTATAAGAACATGGCCAAATAGCTGCCTTAATTCCCGGTCGTCTTCCACAATCAATATTTTAAGCATATATCCAAATCCTCTCTGGTTGATAATCAACTTACCAATTTATAATAGACTTTTTTTAATTTTTCTTCAACCTTAATCCAACAATTTCAATTGGAACGGACAACAAATCAGCGCATGCTAAAGGCTGTCTTAGTTCCTTATCTTTTTCCTCCAATTTGACAAATCACATACATCAATTTTCCACTTCAAATTAAAGTCTTTCAATGCAATCATACGGTAAAAACTATAAAAGAAATCTAATACCATAACTGCCATCAATGCAGCACTCAATATCCTTATCCATGCTGAATCCAATCGGCTTATCCAGCTCATCAGAGGAGTAAAACACTTTCCCATAAAAAAAGTAATCATCGCTGCAAACCCCATACTTGTAGGAACAGATGTATATTTTGTTATATGTAGCGGAATATTGGAATAATTCCAATATTCAATGCGGCATAACCTCTCTACAATTGTCCCGAGTATGATCTCCCCAATACAAACTACTGCAAAGGAGCATATGAAGTATACTATGTACTGCATCCTTTTTGAATATGATTTCTTTAATACGCCCCATTGTGCCAGTCTCGTCGGTGTCCCTAACATAAAAAATAAAAAAAGAACCAATAATCCATATCCTAGAAGAAATGGTGTATTCATATTACGGTTGTTTATATAACCCTTTGTAACTGCAAGCCATACATTTTCTACTAAAAAACCCAAAAAAGAAATAATTGCCAACATAATCCCAAAGTCTGATATATTATACTCCATTTGTATCTTCCTCTTCCCTTGCAAGGATTCCATCTGTAAATCTGCTTTTTTGATATTGAATTCACACAAACATGCATCATGTGCCCATAGAATTATTAAGCAGTTGCTTTTTAAGAATCGTACCGTACTTTTTTCAACCCATGTTCAACTCCAGTTCAATAATTGTTGATACTTGTGGGCATAATTAGGGCAAAACGAAGATTTCACTGATTTTTTATTAACACCATATACATACCCAACCAAAATACAGCCCTGCTAAAAGCAGAGCTGTATATAAATTATTCAGAAACCAAGTCGAAGCAACACCTTACATTTTCTCATACTTCATATAAAACAATGTCATACATAGCACAAACAAATATTCTCCTAATCTCCATTAATATGCATAAATGCCTCTTTATTGGTGCAATATATGATATCTTCACGACCAGATACATAATCAAAAATCTTTTCAAACGCCTTCTCGGAAGCCCTTGCGGTTCCATAGTCCATCTCATAGCCATGACCCCACACATAAAACAACAAATCTTCACTTTCTGTGTCGGATGCCAGAAACTTATCAAATAACGTTATGAAATTCTTATCTTTGATGGAACAGGTAGGGCTATAATTAACCGGTTCTTCTGGAAAGGTAAATTTCCCATTTGAAAAAGCTCCTCTCCCATAAAGTATCCCCCGCTCTTTCAAATACGCTCTCGATTCCTTAGAACTCATACCGCCCGGAAATGCATGGCCTACCACCTGATATCCAACCAGTTCTGACAATTCATCAATATCACGACCAAGCACTTCGTCAAATCGGCCTGTTTTCAGTCCAGGAAGTGCTTCATGGCGGTATGCATGAGATGCAACTTCAAAACCTTCATATACCTGTTTAATTTCATCTTTAGGAATCCTGAAATGCTCTACTGTCTTTATGATTCCATGATTTCCCGATGTTTCATATTCTTTAAATCCGATATTTCCAATACGTCCTACCCAATCCTTTTTCCCAAACAGCCCTGCATTCAGATTAAATGTCCCTTTTAATCCATATTTCTTCATGAGTCTGATCAGCTTCTTATCCTGCTCCAAGCCATCATCAAAACTAAATGTAAGATATTTGTGAAACGCCATGACCTGCTCCTTCTTTCCCTATTCTACTATGATTTTTGCAACTTTATCCCCAACACCTTCACCACTAATCTTTACCTGTATCACTCCCGGTTCAAAACCACTCCGGACAATAGCCTGAGCCCTGCCTTGATAAGTCGTACAGCAATTCCCTACATATGGTTCTTCCGGTCTTGGATTGCCTGTTCCAATGGCCTGCAATCTTCCTGCACCGGTAACTGACACATGTATCAACTGTTCCTGTAATATCTGGACAATGCCATCATCATCTGTCAATGCAATATTAATAAATGCCAGATCTTCACCGTTTGCCCGAATCTTCTTTTGCTCTGCCTTTATCCTAAGCTGTTTCGATTGGCCGGCAGTTGTCAGGCTGGCATTTCCAACTACATTGCCGTCACGATCATAACTTATGACCTTCAGGCTTCCCGGCTGATAGGAGACCTTATACTTTGCGCAAAAATCAGCAGGCCGCTTCCTGCCAAGTGATTTCCCATTAAGGAACAATTCAACCTTATCATCTGGGCTGTACACTTCAACTACTGTTTTCCTGCCTTCACATCCCGGCCATGTCCAGCTTGCAAATGCATCCGTAAAACGATAGTGGGATAAATGTTTCTTTTCTCCACTATGATCAGGTGGTTGTACAGCAATATAAGGCTTCTTTTCTTTTCCCCATACCATAGCTGCCAGGTGGCTGTACAGGTCACGGTAACCAATCAGGTTAATGGCTCCGGTATAAGCCGAAACGGAAGGATAAGGTTTTACATACACGCCGCTGTTTTTCCCGTAATCTATCACACCGACACCGACTTCCCCAAGATAGTCCCAACCCGTCCACATAAAATCTCCTATCACATATGGATTATCCATGACAAGTTTCCAGTTATGGGCAATTGTCGGCGGATGGGTCTCCGAACCTACAATAATTCTATCGGGAGCCATTTTGTGGTGCCCTTCATAAACCTGCTCTCCATAATTATATCCGGCAATATCAACCTTGCTGTATACGGGTCCGCTCCCTTTTTCCGAACGTTTGGGCTTTAATAATAATGATTAAAGCGTCAAAAGGGGTAATCAAGGAAAATGACCACAATATATAGAA
>CAMWXE010000154.1 GCA_947178145.1 uncultured Lachnospiraceae bacterium
GTTTTCTATATGCCAGTGTCTGCGTACAACAATTGCAAACAGTTCGGCATCCGGCATTCAGGGATCTCGTTTGTTTTCTCGTCAATTCGTGTGGAGGACAGACAGATTCCCCATTCTGTGGACATAACGTTAAACTCATTAAGGTTTTGTGTATCATGGACATCTGTGCTGTCTTTTTTCCAGTATTATGGGTTTCTTTTCCATCTGCTGCGATCACGTCCCGGATATAACAGCCAAGTTCATCATTCCGGTACAGGTATTCGTCCAGAGCTCCAGATATTTGTGCAGGGTTTCTTTTTCATCTGCCGCGAAATCAGCTATTTCAGTCCATTCATCGTTTCCAGCAAGGACTGCAAAGAAAACAATTCCTACAACATCTTTTAGAGAATGCTTTACTTTTTTCTACAGAGATTCTACCAGTTTCTGCCATTATCTGTAATATATTTATTTGATGTCGGGCGGGAATTAGAGAATATGAAATAGTAAATTTGCATATTTTTTGTAGAAAAGCAAGGTCATTTTCATTCATGCGTTTATTCTGATTGGCATAGCCACTGTAATTGACAGCAAATGGAAATAATGATACAATTCTACTCTGGAATTCTTGATGAAATGAACGATAGGAGCTCTGTAAAAGATGAGGCAAAATAAGAATAAAGTATTTACCATTTTGATAATAATATTGGTTTTTATTCTGGCTGTAGAAATCTTTGTGTTATTGTTGGAAAAACAGAAGAAAGAGGACAGGGTAACAGAAGTGGGCAGTTCTTATGAGGAAGAAGAGTGTTCAGAGATCAGTTATCCGGAACCTGAATATCAGTTTCAGACAGAGGAGATTGTTGTGGAAGTGCCAGGTCTCTCACGAGAGTATACTGTTGCGTGGGTAAGTGACTTGCACATAGTGACAGACCATGAGACAGCAAATGATATTCTGGCTGAGGATCTGGCTGCGATCAAGGCAAGATATGACTTTTTTCAGACAGCAGATGGGATACACGGAGAGGATTTACTGCCGGATGTGATTGACTTTTTAAATTGCGGAGAGTATGATGGAATCATTTTTGGCGGCGATATGATGGATTACTGCAGTGTATCTAATATGGAGCTGCTGACATCTGAATTTGAGCGGTTGAACAAACAGATTCCTGTGCTGTATATTCGTGCTGATCATGATTATGGTTTCTGGTATGGCGGTGACGGGTTTACGGAGACAGACGCGGAAGCTATGCATAAAACGATGATGGATGGAGATGATTTGAATACAAAGTGTCTTGATTTCGGAGAATTTGTCATACTGGGTGTAAATCGTTCGACAAAAGATATGTTGCCAATGCAGTACGCTATTTTGGATGAAATGTTTGCCAATGCTGCTTCAAACGGGAAACCAATCATAGTTGCAACACATGTACCATATGCATCAAAGATTGATGATATCAATGAAGTGACGTTGTATGATAAATCCATGCAGATTAGGAACAAAATATATTATTGGGGCGGTGGAGATTATATTCCAAATGATGTGACATCGAATTTTCTGGATAAAATATATAGGGAGGACACAAATGTAGTCCAGGTTTTGGCTGGTCATCTGCATGCTGGATGGGATGGAAAGCTGACAGAACAAGTTGGACAGCATATCTTTGAGCCAGCATTCCTTGGCAGTATTGGAATAATTCGGTTTGTTCCAGAGAAAGAAGGAAACAAATGAAAAAACCAGGGATGTTTGTTTTGTTAAGTATTATTTGTATGTTATACTGTGAAGAAGTCTGTGCAGCAGAATTGGACTCTGCTGTGCCGGAGTCTGTGGAGATAACATTGGAGGAGACAGAAGATTTGCAGGATAATGACACAAGTGTCGTTATCTCTGTGAATGATATATCTGCAGTACAGCTTAGTGTAAGTGATATTTCTATGAATAATTCTTATAATGATTTTAAAAATCTAAAACTGCCATCACAGATCACACAGCAGGGGAATTATTATTTTATTGTTGATACGTACAACGATCAGGTACTCTATGCATCTGACCTGTGGAAGCCAATCAATGAATGGCGCGTGATGGACAGAAAATTCAACAGACCTCATGCGATTGCTAGCGACGGATCAATGTATCTTGTCGTTGATACGGACAATAACCGTGTGCTGTGTTATGAATATGTCAATGGACGTTTTCAGAATACACAGCAGTTTGATGATATGGGAATAAGGCCGCATTATATCCTGTATGATGCTATATCAGAATCCTTTTTTGTGTGGAGCTCTGAGACAGGAGATATGTATATCATCAGAAAACGACCGGGGAACAATCAGTTGTATGTCAAAGAAATTCGCCATATTTATGAGCTTGACGGGTTTTATGTGCGGTCCTTTTCCATCGAGGGGGATGAAGTGCTTTTTCCATCTGGAAACAATGGATATATGATTGTGGCAGAGAAAGAGACACTCCGCGTAAAAGATCGCTACCCTGTCCCTATGGATATATCGGGCATGGCTTTTGCAAAAAGGATCGGAAATTATTATTATATGACGGTTTCCACGGATGACAAATTGAGTCATGAAAATGCCAAAGTGATAAGGACAACTGATTTGCGGTCACTGTCAGAAGGATTATATGAGGATGTGACAGGGTATTTTCAGGAAATGCGGATACCATATTATATTGACAGAATCAATGGATCTTACTATATGACCTGTCATGAGGGGAAGAAGAATGTATATAAGTTCAGTGTTGTGGAGGACAGGATTGTGGATGTGGTGACAGTGCACTGAATTTGGAGTCCATATCATAAAATATTGAAGGGCAGGGCTTTTGATGTATAATTTCCACTACTTTTTCAGACACGCGGACAGGTATACAAACATATGTTTATTAAATTTAATGGAAATAGATGTTTACAATCAACGATAATGTGTAGTATTGTTATGTAATAGAGTATGGATTTGTCATATAAATATTTTGACGGATATTATGGAATGATTGGTGAAAGGTAAGGGTAGAAATTAGGAATGATGGAGAATGAACTTTTCAGAGTACTAAAGGAGCATGGTCAGGAGCATATTTTTGAGGCTTATGAGAAGCTTGACGAGGCAGGAAAGGAAAAACTCGCTGTGCAGGTGGAACGGATTGACTGGTCGATTGTGGCAATGTCAAATCATGTTATGGAAAGCAATGAGGAGCTTGCGCAGAAGAGAGGAAAGCTTGAACCACTTTCGGCGCTTGAAGTGTCTGAAATAGAAAAAAACAGGGCAGGATACGAAGAAACCGGTCTGGAAGCAATCAAGGCTGGAAAGGTCGGCGCGGTACTACTTGCAGGAGGGCAGGGTACCCGGCTTGGTTCAGACGGACCAAAAGGAAAGTACAATATCGGACTTACAAAAGATGTCTATATATTTGAGCGCCTGATCCGCAATCTGCTTGATGTCACCGACAAGGCTGGCTGCTTTGTGCCGCTGTATGTCATGACAAGCGACAAAAATAATGACGAGACGACTGCATTTTTCGAGGAAAAGAACTATTTTGGTTATCCGAAAGATTTTGTGAAGTTCTTTAAGCAGGAGATGGCGCCCTCTGTTGATTTTAATGGAAAACTTTATATGGAGGCTGCAGATTCCTTATCACTGTCCCCGAACGGGAACGGCGGATGGTTCTACTCTATGGCGGTGACAGGCGTGTTGAAGGATGTCAAGGCGAGGGGCGTTGAGTGGTTAAATATCTTTGCGGTGGACAATGTGCTGCAGAGAATCGCCGACCCTGTATTTGTCGGCGCGACGATAGATTCGGGCTGTGTCAGCGGCGCGAAGGTGGTCAGAAAGGCCGACCCAATGGAAAAAATCGGTGTTCTCTGCCTGGAGGATGGAAGACCATCCATTGTTGAGTATTATGAGATGACAGAGGAAATTATCAATTCCAGGGAAGCAAACGGTGATCTTTCATACAATTTTGGCGTGATTCTCAATTATTTATTCCGCGTGGATAAACTTGAGGAGATTCTAAGTCAGAAAATGCCAGTGCATGTCGTTGAGAAGAAGATTCCGTATATTGATGAAAACGGTGCGCTGATCAAACCAGAGACACCAAACGGCTATAAGTTTGAGCTGCTGGTGCTTGACATGATTCACTTGTTTGAGAGTTGCCTGTCTTACGAGGTTGTCAGGGATTATGAGTTTGCGCCGATCAAGAATAAGACGGGCGTTGATTCCGTGGAGAGTGCGCGGATGCTTTTACAGAAGAATGGTGTGGAATTATGATAAAGAATGTGATATTTGACATTGGGAATGTGCTTGTGGATTTCCGGTGGCGTGTGCTGATGGAGGACTTGAAGCTTCCAAAGGAAACACAGGCGGTTTTTGAGAAAACGGTATTTGGCAGTCATTGGTGGGGAGAACTTGACCATGGCATTTACGAGGAGGCCGAGATACTGAAGCATTTCCGCGAGGACAACAAAGAGTATCTCGATGAATTTAATCTTGTGTGGGACAACCGCGATAAGCTGGTGGAATCGTATGCGTATGCAGTGCAGTGGATTGCACAGTTAAAAGCTATGGGATTAAGAGTGTATCTTTTGTCAAATTATCCGAAAGACATCTTCACACTCCATGCGGAGTGTGGATGTTTTCCGTTTCTTGACCAGGTGGATGGAAAGGTAGTCTCAGGGTTTGTCAGGATGATCAAGCCCAATGCGGATATCTACGAGTATTTATTGTCAGAATATGGTCTGGAAGCTGCTGAGAGTGTCTTTATCGATGACAGGGAGGAGAACATTGAGGCTGCAAGGGCGCTGGGCATGAAAGGGATCGTGTTCCAGAGTTATGAGCAGGCATGCGGGGAACTGGATGGACTGATCGCTGGTAAAGAGGAAGATTGTACGATTGATTATGTGAAAAAAGCTGGCTTATGAATATTATCATGATAAGATTCAAAAACAGCCTCGTGGCAGCTCCGGCAGCAGTTCATAGGGCTAAAATACCTGTGTAGATTTGAAACTAAAAACCATACTGATTTTCATAAGACAGGTGAAAATCGGTATGGTTTTTGATACATTACACAAAAGGAAAATGGAAACGTCAGCGAAGTCTGTAAAATATTATATAATGGAATAAAAGAAATTGGGAGGCAGAGTATGAGATTTGTAATACAACGTGTATGTGAGGCGAGTGTCTCTGTGGACGGTCAGGTGGTTGGGCAGATTGGACATGGCCTTCTGGTGTTTTTGGGCGTGTCTGACAGTGATAACAGGCAGATTGCGGATAAGATGGTTGACAAGCTCACAAAACTGCGTATTTTTGATGATGCGGATGGAAAGACAAATCTGTCCATTGCGGATGTGGGTGGTGAATTTCTGATTATTTCGCAGTTTACACTGTATGCGGACTGCAGGAAGGGCAACAGACCTTCTTTTATATTGGCTGGCAAGCCTGACTGGGCAAATGAACTGTATGAATATGTGATCTGTGAGATTAGAAAAAAGGGATTTCACGCAGAGCATGGTTCGTTTGGGGCTGAGATGAAGGTATCGCTCCTGAATGATGGTCCTTTTACGATCCTGCTGGATTCAGAAGAGATTGTGAAATAAGGCATTTTTGAGTGAAATAAAAAGGCAGTGTTTGCGTATTATTATAAGGTATCATGTGATATTACGATTGATATTGTTAGATTTAGAAGGGCGTGATAGTCAAGTATGTTTACGACAGGATTCTCTGACTGGACATGGCATAATATTTTTATCAGAATACTCGTATCTTTGGTGATTGGTATTGTGATTGGTATTGACAGAGGAGCAAAGCGGCGCGGCGGCGGTGCGCGGACTACAATCACAGTATGTCTTGGCGCGACAATGGTCATGCTGTTGGAGCAGTATCTTGAGGAGCTTTATCCAGAGCGGCTTGATATCTCAAGAATTGCCGCACAGGTAATCAGCGGCGTCGGTTTTCTGGGAGCGGGCTCGATACTGGTGTCAGGGCATCAGATTAAGGGGCTGACTTCCGCGGCAAGTATATGGACCTGTGCCTGTATCGGACTTGCGGTGGGAATCGGATTTGTTGACGGCGCAGTGTTCCTCACTGTGATGTGGCTTGCTGGTGTCCATCTGGCGCCTTATATTGAAGACAAGGTTTATAAGCACTCGCGCTATATGACACTCTACGTGGAGGTTGAGGACGGCAAGGCGATCACCAGTGTGTCCAGACAGTTAAAGGATAGTAACTGTTTTGTGGACAGCTTTTATGTGGATAAGCCAAAGGCGAAGGGACAGCATTTTCAGATTGTTGTGACATTGCGAATTCAGAGAAAGAGGAGCAGGGACGAGTTTCTCCATACCCTGCAGCGATTGAAGGGCGTGTTGTCTGTGGATGAAATATAAAAATAGCACGACGGTTGTGGATAAGAGACTGCAAAAGACTTGTAAAATAGATTTAAAATATCTTGAGATGTGATATAATTATACGGGAAAAGCGTTCTTGGAAAGAAGCAAAAACCTTCGCTATAAAAATTATGGGCTGGGTATGATGTATGCCGAGGAAATTGGTGTACAATAGAATATTGAAAGGGGGATTGCGTATCTGAAAGCGGCAGGTGATTATGGGCCGGCAGTGGAGGCGCTGAAGCATTATAAGAAAAGCCTGTTTGGAGTCTGGCGGCGAAGATAAGAACATTTGGAAAAGGAGCGATTATTGATTCGCGATTCCATAAGAGAATGTTTCTGATTTAGATGCAGACGTTGTTTTGTTTGAATTCTGCAAATTGAGTTCAGTGTTATTATTTATTTAATATTATGATATTATTAGGAGGTAGGAACATGGGTAGACTTGATGGAAAAATAGCAGTTATCACGGGAGGAAGCTCAGGAATTGGTGCCTGTACAGCAGAGCTTTTTGCAAGGGAGGGTGCAAAGGTTGTCATTTCAGCACGAAGAGTGGAGCAGCTGGAGGCTGTGGCGGAAAAAATCAGGGATATAGGCGGAGAAGTCCTTGCAGTTCCCTGCGATATCTCCAATAAGGACCAGTGCGAAGCAGTTATTGCAAAGACAGTGGAAACATATGGGACGATTGACATTCTGGTCAACAATGCCGGTGTCGTTGATAAAGGCATAGAGGCGATTGAAAAAGTGACGGAGAAGACCATTGACACCCTGATTGACATCAATATAAAGGGAACCCTTTATCTCACAAGGGAAGCGACGAAGATTATGATTGAGAAAAAGGCAGGGTCTATTGTAAATGTTTCAAGTGTAGCAGGTTATACGGGCAGCGGCGGAGTGGCCTATGCCGCGAGCAAGGCAGCCATAATCGGCATGACAAAGAATGTCGCCATGCGCTGTGCCAAAGCAAATGTACGCTGCAATGCACTTTGTCCGGGAAGTGTCGCAACTCCGATGTTAATGGGCATGAAAAGGGACGAACTGGATCAGGATATGTTGGTAACTATAGCAAAGCATACTGATTTATCATTGCCGGTATGTATACCACATGAAGTTGCAAAGGCAATCTTGTTTTTTGCTGGTGATGAATCATCTGCCATTACAGGACAAGTTATTGTCATTGACCATGGCGTTAATCTGTAAAAACTTGTTCATGACAATGGATTTGCGGTTAAGACAACGAGAGCCACGAGTGGCTCCCGTTGTTTTATGTACACAGAATGTATTAATTTTATGTTGTATATTGTTTTCATTCGTACTATGATAAGGAACTGTAGAAAAATAAGTGACACATCTTGACTTGTCTATTTCTCC
>CAMWXE010000155.1 GCA_947178145.1 uncultured Lachnospiraceae bacterium
TTCTCTCAACACCCTCCATTTTCCGCTCCATCTGCTTACTTTCCGAGAGTACTCTTAATATCGTACCCCATCCGTACCCCATTTTTGCAATAAATGGCATAAATCTGCGATAATTTACGATAGTTTTACCAAATAACAAATATACAGCAAACCCTAACAAATACAGCATTCCCAAGCCTTTTCCTACCACTCATACGGCGTCGCCTGGTACACATAATAGTTGAGCCAATTTGTATAGAGATTATTGGAATGCGCACGCCACTGCAGGTTCGGCTTCTGCGACGGGTCATCGTCTGGATAGTAATTTCTCGGAATATGTATTGGCAGTCCTTTTTCCACATCTCTCTTGTACTCCGCATCAAGTGTATATCTGTCATACTCCGGATGTCCGTTCACAAATACTTTCCTGCCGTTTTCGGCATATGCAAGAAAGACACCGGCCTCCTTGGACTCAGCAAGCACTGTTATCTTGTCACAGTTGTGGATATCAGCCGCAGAGGTCTCTGTATGGCGGCTGTGCGGCGCGAGGAAATAATCGTCAAAGCCTCTCACTAATGGTACTTTCCTGTTCTGAACTTTGTGGGAATAAATACCAAACAGTTTTTCGGAAAGCTTGTGCTTCTGAATGCCATAATAGTGATAAAAACCAGCCTGTGCCCCCCAGCATATATGAAGCGTGGAGGTCACATGTCCCTCTGCCCAGTCCATAATAGCGCACACTTCCTGCCAATAGTCAACCTCCTCAAAAGCAATGTCTTCTACTGGTGCTCCAGTAATAATCAATCCGTCAAAACGTTTTTCCTGAATCTGTTCAATTGTTGTGTAAAAACGATTCAGATGATTTGCCGATGTATTGAGCGATACATGGCTTGTCACCATCAGAAAAGTGACATCGACCTGCAATGGCGTATTGGACAATGCACGCAGAAGCTGCAGCTCAGTGTCCTGTTTCACAGGCATCAGATTCAGGATGCAGACCTGCAATGGCCTGATATCCTGGTGCAGCGCACGGTTTTCATCCATGACAAATATATTCTCATATTCCAATATTTCCTTTGCCGGCAAGTCGCTTTGTACTTTAATAGGCATTTTTCTACACTCCTGTCTGTTTATTTTCTTTATACTTCCATCTCAAGATACTCTGTCATGAATTGTTCTTCCGTGAGAATCGGTACATTCAACTCTTTTGCTTTTTTATTCTTTGACGAATTTGACGCAGCATCATTGTTAATCAGGCAGACTGTTTTAGAAGATACACTTCCGGCAACCTTTCCACCCTTTTTCTCAATCAAGTCCTTCAGTTCATTTCTGCTGCCAAAATGGTTTAGACTTCCTGTTATAACAAAAGTCTGCCCCTCAAGTGTCTGTTCCGCTTCATCAATTTCTTCCCTGATGATACGAACCTCACTGAAAAGATTATCAAACACTATGCTATTCTTCTCATCTGAGAAATAATCTACAAAGGCTTTCGCAATCACTTCCCCTATTCCATCGATCTCACTGAGCTCCTCCACTGTCGTGTGACGCATGGCGTTGATATCATATTGATAATACTTACAGATGACCTTCGCATTGGCCAGTCCAATGTTGGCAATGCCAAGACTATAAATAAGGTTGGGAAGTTCTACATCCCTCGCTTTCTCGATTCCATCCATGAGCTTTTTGTAGGACCTCTCCCCAAAGCCTTCCATCCCCACGATCTCCGCCTTATACCTGTCGAGGTGAAAAATATCCTGATACTGGTGCAGAAATCCCTTCCCAATAAACTTCTCGAGCGTAGCTTCTGACAACCCGTCAATGTTCATGGCATCACGGCTGACAAACAGCGTAAACGATTTGATTTTCTTCGCATCACAGTCAGGATTGATACAGTAAAGTGACTGCACTTCATTAACCGCGCGCACCTCGGTCTTCCCGCCGCAGACTGGACAGGTGTCAGGCACCACTACACTGTCACTGCCTGTCAGATTTTCTGCAATCTGCGGAATAATCATATTTGCCTTATAAACCGTTATCCGGTCGCCAATGCCAAGCTTCAACCCTTTCAGAATACTGATATTATGAACAGACGCCCTGCTCACTGTTGTTCCTTCCAGCTCCACTGGCTCAAAAATTGCAACCGGATTAATCAGCCCTGTGCGGCTCGCACTCCATTCAATCTCCTTAAGTATGGTCTCACGGATCTCGTCTGCCCATTTAAAAGCAATGGAATCGCGCGGAAACTTTGCTGTCCGCCCCAGAGAGCGCCCATACGCAATATCATCATACGTCAACACCAGCCCATCTGATGGCACCTCATAAGTCTGAATCCGCTGCTCATAGTCTGCCACTGCATCTGTGATATTATCTGCATTTACTTTCAGATACTGTACCACATCAAAACCCTGCGTCCGTAAAAATTCAAACTGCTTCTCTCTTGAATTTTCAAAGTCTACTCCGTCTGCTTTCACAAGTGCAAACGCATAGAACCGCACATTTCTCTCTGCTGTTATCTGATTGTTGAGCTGTCTGACAGAGCCTGAGCAAAGATTTCGCGGATTTTTGTACTTTGCATCCACGTCATCGATATGACTGTTAATCTCCTCAAAATCCTGATAGGTTATAACTGCCTCACCTCTGAGTATCAGCTCTCCCTGATATTTGATACGCAGTGGAATGTTCCTGAACACCTTTGCATTGTTCGTAATGACCTCACCTACCTCGCCATTTCCACGGGTGACTGCCTTTAGCAGCTCTCCATTTTGGTAAGTCAATACAATTGTCAGTCCGTCAAGCTTCCAGCTGAGCAGTCCCTCCTTATCTCCGAGCCAGTCCTTGAGCTCCTCCCGCTCTTTTGTCTTTCCGAGAGACAACATTGGACTTTCATGTGCTTCCTTGGGCAGCTCATCGACTGCCTCATATCCGACATTGATCGTAGGGCTTCCTGTCAGAACCATACCTGTTTCCTGCTCTAGCTCTGCCAGTTCATCGTAGAGTTTATCGTACTCAAAATTGCTCATAATTTCCTGATCTTGTGCGTAATACGCCTTGGAAGCTTCTCTTAGTCTTTCTACAAGCTCCTTCATTCTATGTAACTTTTCATTCTCCGCTGCCATATTCTCCTCCATTTTCTACCTGTTATTTATTGATTTTGAATTCCACACAGGCGATAGAGTTCAGAAAGCTCTTCGCCTTTCAGTTCCCGATATGTTCCACTTTTAAGTCCGGCAAGTTCAATATTCATTACTCTTGTGCGCGTAAGAGACTTGACCTTGTATCCAAAGCGTTCGCACATCCGCCGAATCTGTCTGTTTAGTCCCTGCGTCAGTATGATTCGAAAGGTATATTTGCCAATCCCCTCCAAAAAACACGGCCGCGTTGTCACGTCAAGCTCTTTTAGATAAACACCCTTTGACATTCCCTTTAGAAAATCATCTGTGATTTCCCTGTCTACCTTGACAAGATACTCCTTTTCATGACAGTTTGCCCCGCGCATCATGCTTTGTATCAGCTGCCCGTCATTTGTCATGATGATTAAACCATCCGAGTCCTTATCCAGACGCCCTGCATAAGTAAGCCTTACGGGGTATTTTACTGCTTCCACAATGGTCCTTTCCGCATGCCTGTCCTTTTCTGTACAGGTAACCCCAACTGGCTTATTATATGCTAAAACAACTTTCGACGAGGCCGCTTTCACCCGCTTGCCATTCACTTCGACACAGTCCTTGTCACACACTTGCATACCGCTTACAGCTTTTTGACCATTTACCGTTACTCTGCCCTGGTCAATGAGTTTGTCTGCCTCGCGTCTGGAACATATCCCACACTCTGCAAGATATTTATTTAATCGGGTCATATAACTACTTCCTTATAAATATTTTTTCAATCTGCTAATCACTTTTTCCTCAAAATCCACCAATTCTTTTGCAATCTCCATTGAAGTGCTGCATGAATTTTGATGATGATTGATAGATTTCCACATATTGGTGATTCCCCTGCCACTGCTCTGTATCATAAGCTCTGCGATCCTGCTCGTACTACAGTTCGTGAGTGTATTCATCTGTATACCACCTTTTAACATGATATCCTGCATGGCACTGGCATGATAGCTCTCCACCCGTTCACTCTGCAGTCTGTCAGTCGCTTTGTTCTGTATCACGGAATATAAAAGCTTCTCCTTGGAAAGCTCCTGCAGTAAGGTATCATCATGAACCTTTTCCGATATCGCATCAATGGCCTGAATTGCCATAGTAGTATTTTTCTGAACTTCCTTCAGTATCTCCTGATCATCCTTTTTCATCGCTATCATCCTTTCTTTTACAACCGATTATGATAGCTATAGTATTACCATAATTTAGCAGTTTATGCCTGTATCTCTGTGTCCTCCAATATGGTATCTTCCACCTCTCCTGTCAGAAGTTCTATCTTCTCCTTCTCCTCTGAATTTGTATCCTCTTTCTCAAATGGATAGACCACTCCCCACTGTGCACGAAGCGCATCCATCTGCTTCATGATCCGAATTGTCTCATCATGCGGCATCTCCCAGCACTCTTTTTCGCCTTTCTCAATAGCCTCCATACAGGAATATACTTCGTATTCATAACCTGTTATCTGCTTTGGCGCATTCACGGTCTTTACTGCCTTATAATTGACATCATACACCGTGACAGACGCAAAATTATTGATATTCTCAATCACAATATATCCTTTGGGACCATAGATGACGCCTCGCCTGTCACTCACCCCATTCATTGTGCAGTTCAGCACTGCCATCTTACTGTCTTTGTATGTGATTGTAATGCTCTCAGATGCATCTACTCCGGTATTGGTAAGAATGCAGGAGGACTCCATCTTTTCAATCTCTTTGCCAAACATCATCGCAGCAAAATTTACTGTATATACACCCAAATCAAGCAAAGCCCCTCCTGCAAGCGCCGGATCCGTCAACCTTTTCTTATTCGAGATATTGTATCCGAGATTGGCCGTCAGCATCGTTGGCTCTCCTATGATTCCCGAGTTCAGAATCCCTTTGATTGTAGTTAGCATTGGCATATATCGGACCCACATCGCTTCCGCCACAAACACGCCCTTCTCTTTTGCCAGATCCAGTATTTCCTCCGCCTGCTTTGCGTTTGCCGTAAAGGCTTTTTCACACAGTACACTCTTGCCATTTTCGATGCAAAGCTTCATATTGGCATAATGTTCTGAGTGCGGTGTCGCAATATAAATCAAATCGAGCTTGCTGTCTAACAGCATTTCCTCATAAGAGGTGTACGCCACTTTGATCCCATATTCATTTGCAAATTTCTGAGCCCGTTCCTCATTCCTTGATGCAACGCCATGACATTTCACGCTTTTCATTTTTTTGATCGTACCTGCCATAACCCCAGCCATTCTTCCCGTGCCCATAATCCCGATACGCTTTTGTTTAAACATACATAATCCCCATACCTTTCACAACTAACTTAAGAGCCTGTTTGCTCCAGTAAACCTGTGCCACCTACTGTTCACATCCAAATTTGGCGCATGATTCCCGCTTCTTGTGTGGATGTCTGAACAGTAAACCTGTGTCATGCTATGCTTCGCAGTATTATATAAATGAAATCCCATGCAGCACGAAGCCACATGGGGTTACATTGATATTGATTATTCTATTATAGACGATATATGTATCTCATTTCAGGAAATTTGATCATTATCTCTGGAAAAATTCTGCCTTGACATAACCTGTTGTACCATTGTAATCAATCTTATACCATTCACCCTGTTCTTCAAGCAGATTATAAGAATTTCCCTCCTGCGCAGAACCGATTCTTTCCGAATCCTGATTGGCTTGGCTTCTGACGTTTACATTTGTCATAGCCACAACTGTACCAATTGACTCTGCTCCATCTGACGTCTCTACAACTTCAAGATAATCACTCTTAATAAAAGCTTCCCTATTCTCGAATATGACTTTGCTCCATCCGTTAATCCGTTCCTCAGTACGCGTGAGCTCTGTTCCTGTCTGAGCTTTGCCAATCTTATCTGCTTCCTCACTGTCAGAAGAACGAACATTAACTGTATCTGTCGTTCTCACAAGCTGATTAACCGCCTTATTCTGAAGAGGTTCTTCATTTTCGCTTGGCGCCTCTGTCTCCGCAGACTGTGTCTGATCTGTCTCTGCATCATTCTGAGGTACATCCTCTGTGTCATTTTGAGTCTCAAGTTGTGCCAAAGCCACCCCTACAGACTCCTTAATCTCTTTTGGAAGTTCTGTTATAAACTGATCCAGCGCTTCGTCTGATGCTGTTGCTTCTGTATAATTCACATCGATTTTATTATACAAATCTACCACATCGTCCTGATTTGTAACGAGTTTGAATGCAGCTTTAATATTTTCCTCTGTATCGCCATCAATCTTGAGACTTCCATCATCCGCTGTATAAACATAGAAAGCATTCAGTCCAGGAGCTTCTGTGGCAATATCCTTTATTTTGACATCATATGTCGCATATACAAAATAAGAATTTTCCTCGATTCCTGGTTTTGTATAGCAGTTAACATTATCATAGCTCTCTATAAACTCACTTTTTTTCTCATAGGTAATAATCTCTCTGTCAGTGTTGTAATCCTTCAATGTGCGTACTGTATCCATATCCCCCTCTGCCAGGGCAGTATAAAAAGTACGCATCAAATCATTGACATTCTCATATGCGTTCTCAGCCAATGGCTCATCGTTCAGTATCGCAAGCGTCGCTCCATCTGGATTGTCTTCCAAACTCAGGGATGCATTATCTGCCATCTGACTTTTGCGGGAATTCACGTATGAAAAAACTACAGCGACAACAACGGCACACGCTGCAACCGGCAATAGAATCTTCGCAGCATTCATAGCGGTCTGCTTCATATGTTCTGATGTAGAATCCGCCACAGATTTTCCTCTGACTGTGTCATTCTGTTTTTCTCTGTGATTTTTGGAATCATCCGCTCGTGAAAGCTCATTTTGCCTTTTAACCGTATCTTGTTTTATCTTACTATCAGCAGCTGCTTTCTCATTCTTCTGCACCGGATTCGTTTCTGAAGGATCTTTCTTCTCACTCTTTGGCTGTGCATCAATTTGTCTGATATGCACTGATGAAAAATCCGTCACAGACCTTCCTCTGACTGTATTAATCTGTTTTTCTTTTTGATTTTTTTGGTTGTCCGCCCGTGAAAGCTCATTTGCTTTTTTAGTCGTATCCTGTTTTGTCTTACTGTCAGTCGTCACTTTTTCATTCTTCTGTCTCGCTGCTGGAATATCTTTCTTTTCACTCTTTGGCTGCGCATTTAATATTTTGTTTTCTTTCTTCTCCTCCACATCATTTGAAACAGCCCTGACTTTTGCAGTATCTCTCTTTTTCTCTTCTAATGCAGATTTGTTCTTTTCCTCTTTTGTATTCAGCACTTCTGTGTTTGTATTCACATTTGGACTCTGGTTGTTTTTCTGATCATTTCTTTTCTTACTGTTATCCATTTCTACTCCTATCCATCACTGCCAAACCCATTTCTGGAAATGCACCCGGCAGGAATCGAACCTGCATTAAAGGCGTCGGAGGCCTCCGTTCTATCCATTAGACT
>CAMWXE010000156.1 GCA_947178145.1 uncultured Lachnospiraceae bacterium
CACGTCTTCATAGTTTTATTTTTTTGATCAGCAATAGCTGATCTTTTATGCAACATCCTTTTATAAGTTTAACCTGAAATTTATATGAATTTCATTGTAAATACGGGACTTTTCTTATATAATTGAAGTGTAGCGGGATCAAGTTATATCGTATCTTCTGCTGAAATTGCAATAATGAGGTGATAAAATGGCACAGAATACGCCAGACCTATCACGATTTTTTCAAGCGTACCAATGCTCATTTTATATAGTTTCTGTATATTGAGGACAATCGTACCAATCGAACTTCCGGTAACCAAAGCCATTCCGGTGAAAGGTGTTTATAATATTGTGACGCGTTTCTGTGTAAGGTCTTTGATTGGAGATATGATTCCAGCAGGGTATGTGTTGTTAGTGATATGGGGAAGTGTTACAGCGATTAAGGAACTGTAGGAAAATAACTGACGCATCTTGACTTGTCTATTTCTCCGATATCAAATTGCTAAAGCAATTGCACAAAAAGCCTCGCCGTAGCCCACTACGCCTGCGTT
This sequence comes from uncultured Lachnospiraceae bacterium, assembly GCA_947178145.1. Taxonomy (GTDB): domain Bacteria; phylum Bacillota; class Clostridia; order Lachnospirales; family Lachnospiraceae; genus COE1. The sequence goes on from CAMWXE010000156.1 coordinate 531, forward strand.
TTTTGTACTGCACTCTCGAAGAAATATCCTGCGCAATCTGCATCACTTATTTTTCTACAGTTCCTAAGTTGTGTATACTTGTGAAGGATTATTGGATATCAAATCATATGTTTCGCAATTTCTCTGTACAAAATGACGATTTAGGACAGCAAATATTAGAAGAAATTCAAAGTGAACAAGGGGATCAGGGGAAAGATATTGTAATATCCATTTGACGGAGTAGTTCCAAGCATGCAAATATCAAGGGGGAATATAAAATGATAAAAGTAAAAATGCCATTTGAACACTTTCAGGTGAACTGCGCGGAGCCATGCAAAGTAAAAAAAGGGGTATCGAAACTGGCAGACTATGGCCTTCAGCAGGATGCGGCAACACTGAACATTTCTTCTGAGGGCAGCAAAAAGGCAATGGAGTATGTCAATATTGCTGCAATGGAAGAAGGAAAAACACAATTAGGAGAAGAGCATAAGGCTGAAAAGTCTTTTCAACAGCTGATGGATGCTGTCCTAAATGGCGAGGAATTGAGCAAAGATGAGCAGGAACGCCTGAACGGAGAACTGCCTAAAAGGATCATGGCGCATTACAATGAAATGCAGAATTTGCGCCTGTCAGACGACGACGAGAAGGTTCTGGAGGAATTAAAGAAACACTTTCTCATGAAACAGCAGGCATTAAAGGACCTGCGGCAGGCGGCGGAAGATGAGGCGCAGGCAGCGGAAGCCGCACAGCAGGAGGCGGAGGCCGCACAGAATGCGGATGAGGTGGCAAACAAGGCTGCTGAGGCGGATATGATCGCGAAAAGTCTGGAAGGGCTGGATCAGGATACCGTTGCGGGAGCGCCGGAGTACAAGGGGGCTTCTGGTGGGAGCATGTCTGGTACAGCAGGGGACAATGCGGTTTCTGGTGAGGAGAAAGCGGCGGAGCATCAGAAAATTATGAATTACGATGCGGGCAATAAAGACAATATTGATGAGATTGACAAACAGCGGTTCACGGAGGCGATGCAGGAAAAAGAGTACAGCAGGATGCTCGATGAAAGCTATGAGAGAACCATGCAGGTTTTTGAGAATAAGGAATTTTCCCTGAAAGAACGTGCGGAGGCGTACAATATTTTCATGGATGAGTCCAGAGAGCTTGCCGAAAACAGGGAGATTGCCAGGCACCGAAAGATTTACGATTATAAATCTGCCATTGATCTGCGGTTAAAGGCATTGTCGGTCTATGGAAAGAAAAATACCGCGGCGCAGACAGAAAAAGAGGATGCGCAGGATTCAGGGCGGGATTTTGTAAAAAGCGCGGCGGCAGGTAAGCTTCAGGCAGCAAGGAACCGCAGGGAGAAAAACGAGGAGACCCTGACAACAAAGGCAGTTATGGATGCCCGGGAAGACAAGGGGCAGGGGAAGTAAGCAGCTATATACAGTTCCTAAAAAAAACGCAGGCTGGACAGCCTGCGTTTTGATTATCTTGCCATCAGATCAATAATCTCGGCAATATACATGGTGTGCATATCCCCGTCAGCGTACCATTTCGCGATCTCAGGTGACAGGAAAGAATCCTTTGTCAGTTTTGCGGCAGAGAGCTTATGGCACAGAAGCACAAAGCTGCCTTCGTCAATGAATGGAATAGAGAGCTTGTAATTCCACGTAAGGCCTGCCTCGGCAACTTTGTCTGTGTTGCGCCCGGAATGGGAGCCGCAGTAGTTGAGCGCTTCCCTGTACTCTTTTCCCATAAAGGAAATGGAAAAGAACTCCCCGGCATCAAGGAATTCTTTGGTGTACCGCGAGTCGCGGATGAAGATGAAAGCGACATTCTTTCCCCATAGAACGCCGACACCACCCCAGCTGACTGTCATGGTGTTTTTCTTCTTCTTGGAACCGGCTGACACAAGAGCCCAGTCCTTTCCGAAGGATTCAAATGGATTGAACTCCATTGTGTCAACTGGAATCGGTTGAAATACATGCATATCAATCACCCCTTAATAAATGATATAGTTGTTATGTAAAGCCTGCATGTTCACAGCTTTCTGCACGGCTCATATCATTAGTATACTATCACAGGATAAAATTGACAATAATTCCTGAGCCGGGTTTCGCAAAATAAAAGCTTTCGCTTTTTCCTTTAATCAATTTGTGTGCAAAAATTGTTGCTGTTTACGCCTGCAATAAACAGAATTATCACAGAATCAGATGGGGCGTGAACAGTAACCTATAGTAAAACTTATTACAAAAAAATAGAAAGAAAGACTTTACAAATCATCAAAAATTTCATATAATGTGAAAAGTACAAAACAATATTGAATTTCAAAGCAACCAAAGGCGGTTAACAGCTGTTTTTTGGTTGCTTTTTTGTCGGAAAGCAGTGTACAGAACACACAAATTAACTGAAAATCTGACAATTATTCAAATACAATAATTTAGAGCAAAGATAAGGAGAGATAAGATGTTTGATGCAAAAATGAATGTCCCAGAAGCACCGCTTCACAGAGCAGAGTTTGAACATGACAACTGCGGAATTGGTGCGGTTGTTAATATCAAAGGCACAAAGACGCGCGAGACTGTCGAGAATGCCTTGAAAATCGTGGAGAATCTGGAGCACAGGGCGGGCAAGGACGCAGAGGGAAAGACAGGTGACGGTGTTGGTATCTTAGTCCAGATCTGTCATGACTTTTTTGTCAAAGTTACAAAGCCGCTCGGAATCGGGCTTGGCGGAGAGCGGGAGTACGGTGTGGGGATGTTCTTCTTCCCGCAGGATGAGCTCAAGAGAAACCAGGCAAAGAAGATGTTTGAGATCATTGTCGAGAAGGAAGGACTGGAGTTCCTCGGGTGGCGCGAAGTGCCATGTGTGCCGGCAGTTCTGGGACACAAGGCCGTGGAGTGTATGCCCTGTATCATGCAGGCATTCGTGAAGAAGCCGGCCAATGTGGAAAAAGGGCTTGCCTTTGACAGAAAGCTCTACATTGCAAGGCGCGTGTTTGAGCAGAGCTCCGACAATACGTATGTGGTGTCCCTCAGCAGCAGAACGATTGTGTATAAAGGAATGTTCCTCGTCACACAGCTTCGGACATTTTTCCGGGATCTGCAGAGCAGCGACTATGTGTCTGCGATTGCGATCGTTCACTCCCGTTTTTCGACAAACACAAACCCAAGCTGGGAGCGGGCACACCCGAACCGCTTTATTGTACATAACGGCGAGATCAACACCATTCGCGGCAATGTTGACAAGATGCTTGCCCGCGAGGAAAATATGGAATCCGAGTTCTTAAGCCATGAGTTTCACAAGGTGCTGCCGGTTGTCAACGCGCAGGGTTCGGACTCTGCCATGCTTGACAATACACTGGAATTCCTGGTGATGAGCGGTATGGAGCTGCCGCTCGCAGTCATGATCACGATACCGGAGCCGTGGGCGAACAACAAGACAATGTCACAGTCCAAGAAGGATTTTTACCAGTATTACGCGACAATGATGGAGCCGTGGGACGGTCCGGCGTCCATTCTGTTCTCGGACGGAGATATCATGGGCGCCGTGCTTGACAGAAACGGACTCAGACCGTCGCGCTATTACATCACTTCCGACGATCAGCTGATCCTGTCGTCAGAGGTCGGCGTGCTTCCGGTCGATGCGTCAAAGATTGTGCGAAAGGACAGACTCCGCCCAGGGAAAATGCTTCTGGTGGACACGGTAAAAGGTGAGGTGGTCGATGATGACACACTCAAAGAAAAATTTGCGAAGAGTCATCCCTATGGAGAGTGGATTGACTCCAACCTTGTCACTTTAAGAGAATTGAAGATACCAAACGTGCGCGTGCCGGAGTTCTCCGACGAGGAGCGGCAGCGCATGCAGAAGGCATTTGGCTACACATACGATGAGCTTCAGACCAGTATCCTGCCGATGGCAAAAAATGGCGGCGAAAGCATCGGTGCGATGGGTGTTGACACGCCGATTCCCGTACTGTCCAAGACGCATCACCAGCTGTCACACTATTTCAAACAACAGTTTGCTCAGGTGACAAACCCGCCAATCGATGCGATCCGAGAGGAGGTTGTCACATCGACGACCGTATATATCGGAAAGGACGGAAACCTTCTGCATGACACGGAGAAGAACTGCAATGTGCTGAAGGTCAACAACCCGATTCTCACGATAACAGACCTGCTCAAAATCAAAAACATGAAGCGCGAGGGCTTCAAGGTTGAGGTCATTCCGATTATTTATTACAAGAATACCAGCCTTGAGCGCGCGATTGACCGCCTGTATGTGGAGGCTGACCGCGCTTACCGCGAGGGTGTCAACATCATTATCCTCTCAGACCGCGGCGTGGACGAGAACCATGTGGCAATCCCTTCACTGCTCGCAGTGTCAGCGATGCAGAAGCATTTGATCCGCACGAAAAAAAGAACGAGTGTGGCACTGATTATCGAATCGGCAGAGCCGCGGGAAGTACATGACTTTGCGGCACTGATTGGTTACGGCGCGTGTGCGGTGAACCCCTATCTGGCGCAGGAGTCCATCAAAGAGTTGATTGACAATGGTATGCTGGATAAGGATTACCATGCGGCAGTGGATGATTACAATGACGCGATTCTTCACGGTATTGTAAAGATCGCGTCGAAGATGGGGATTTCGACAATCCAGTCGTATCAGGGTTCCCAAATTTTTGAGGCGATCGGTATCGATGCTGACGTGGTAAACAGGTATTTTACCAACACGGTCTGCAGAGTGGGCGGCATTACACTGCAGGATATCGCAAAGGAAGTGGATGATTTGCATTCCCTTGCGTTCGATCCGCTCGGACTTGCGACAGACCTGACACTTGACAGTCCCGGACAGCACAAGTCGAGAGGCGGTGCGGAGGAGCACTTATACAATCCGGCTACGATCCATATGCTGCAGCAGTCCACCCAGAGGGGGGACTATGAGATGTTTAAACAGTACTCGGATATGATCAACGATGAGAACAGCGTCCGCAATATCAGAGGTCTGATGGACTTTCAGTATCCGAAAAAGAGCATTCCAATCGACGAGGTAGAAAGTGTGGACAGCATTGTCACCCGCTTCAAGACCGGTGCGATGTCCTACGGTTCGATTTCCAAGGAGGCGCACGAGACGCTTGCGATTGCCATGAATCAGCTGCACGGAAAATCAAATTCCGGCGAGGGCGGCGAGGATTTGGACCGTATGACAATCGGTGCGGACGGACGCAACCGCTGCTCGGCAATCAAGCAGGTAGCGAGCGGACGATTCGGTGTCACCAGCAGATATCTGGTGAGTGCGCAGGAGATTCAGATTAAGATGGCACAGGGCGCGAAGCCCGGTGAGGGCGGACATCTGCCAGCCGGAAAGGTCTATCCGTGGGTGGCAAAGACGCGGCATTCCACACCTGGCGTCGGCTTGATTTCACCGCCGCCGCACCATGATATCTATTCAATAGAAGATTTGGCACAGTTAATTTATGACCTGAAAAATTCCAATAAAGATGCGCGGATCAGTGTCAAGCTTGTCTCGGAGGCCGGTGTCGGCACGGTCGCAGCCGGCGTTGCGAAAGCGGGCGCACAGGTTGTCCTGATTTCCGGTTATGACGGCGGTACAGGCGCGGCACCAAAGAGTTCGATCCACAATGCCGGACTTCCGTGGGAGCTTGGGCTTGCCGAGACGCACCAGACGCTGATTCAGAACGGGCTGAGAAATAAAGTCCGCATTGAGACAGACGGCAAGCTGATGACGGGGCGCGACGTTGCCATCGCCGCGATTCTCGGCGCGGAGGAGTTTGGCTTTGCGACGGCTCCGCTCGTGACGATGGGCTGTGTGATGATGCGGGTATGCAACCTTGACACATGTCCGGTAGGTGTCGCGACACAGAATCCGGAGCTCAGAAAGCGTTTTAAGGGCAAACCAGAGTATGTCATGAACTTCATGCGGTTTATCGCGCAGGAGCTCCGCGAATACATGGCAAAGCTGGGCGTTCGGACAGTTGACGATCTGGTCGGACGCACAGACCTGCTAAAGATGAAAGATGAACTTCCGAATGGAACAGTAAAGCTCGACCTGAGTCTGATATTAAATAATCCATACCAGAAGGAAAAAGCAGTGTTTGACCCGAAGCAGGTGTATGACTTTGAGCTGGAGAAGACACTGGACGAAAAAGTGTTGTTAAAACAGCTCGGCGGTGCGCTGGAAGCGGGAAAGAAAAAGAGCATCGAGGTGGATGTCACCAATACGGACCGTTCGTTCGGTACGATTTTTGGTTCCGAGATTACAAAACGATATCACGACACGCTGGAGGATGATACATTTTGCGTGCTCTGCAATGGCGCAGGCGGGCAGAGCTTTGGCGCCTTTATACCAAAAGGCCTCACGCTGGAGCTGGTCGGCGATTCAAACGATTACTTTGGCAAGGGCTTATCCGGTGGCAAACTGATCGTGTATCCGCCGAAGGGAAGCTGCTTCCGGCAGGACGAGAACATCATTGTCGGAAACGTGGCGCTGTACGGCGCTACAAGCGGTAAGGCATTTATCAACGGTGTCGCCGGTGAGCGTTTCTGCGTCAGAAATTCAGGCGCGGCAGCAGTTGTCGAGGGCGTGGGAGACCACGGATGCGAGTACATGACAGGCGGACGCGTCGTCGTGCTCGGCGGTACCGGCAAGAACTTTGCAGCCGGCATGAGCGGCGGTATCGCATATGTTCTCGATGAAGAAAATGACCTGTATATGAGAGTCAACAAGGAAATGATCTCCATGAGCGAGATTACGAACAAATATGATGTGATTGAGCTCAAAGAGATGATTCAGGAGCATGTGACATGCACCAATTCCGAGAAAGGAAAGAAAATTCTGGATAACTTTGGGGAGTATCTGCCGAAGTTCAAGAAGATCATCCCTTTCGATTACGAGAGAATGCTCAAGACCATCGTGCAGATGGAAGAGAAAGGACTCAGCGCAGAGCAGGCACAGATCGAGGCATTTTACGCGAACACACAAAAATAGTGTGAAGAGAATTACTAAGGCGGCAAAATACGCCGCCTAAGAAATTCTAAAACTTCAC
>CAMWXE010000157.1 GCA_947178145.1 uncultured Lachnospiraceae bacterium
TGGGAAACCTTGATTTTAAAGGCTTCCCATTGATTTTGGTGTCAAACTTAAGATTGTAATCCCTCGGCGCTTTCACTGCAATCCCGTTTTTATCTTCCTGCAAAATCTTAAATGTTTAAATGTTACTGTTCACTCCGTTCCAGTAACGGGCAAGCTGATTAGGGGCTTTCGTTTCCCAAGCACCTTAAAAAGGTGCCTGATATTGATTTTCTCTTTATCAAGCACCTAAAGTCATTATCACTATGAAGTTTTTCAGCTAAAACAGCTTCACTAACTATATCAGCTCATGAAAGTACCAAATGTGTTGCTTTATCCGTTCCGATGTTTTCTAGCCTTGTATACCTACATATGATAAAACCCGAAATAAACAGAACACTATGCGTGTGAACACAAAAACGGTGCAATTTTTTCTTCGATTTCCATATCATCTGAATAATATTTCAGACAAAGCGGACCTGACAAATCCAATGCCATCACACCAAGCATGGCTTTTGCATTGACGGTCCTTTTCCCTGAGCCCAAATCAAAGTCCGTATCAAATTGATCAATCATGTTCACAAACTGTCTCACCTGTTCCGCACTACTAAATTGAATATTTACCTGTTGCATAAAACCATTCCTTTCTTAAAATTTGCTTTTCACATTGAATCTTATCGCAGTATAACTATGAACCGGCCGTATGTTATCCGTTTCATATATTTCATTATCATACAATTAGATTTACCAAATGTAAATAGTTATTTTTCATAATTTTTCCAGTAAAATTCCTAAAATATTTGTGAAAACGATTTCGCAACGAGGCGCCATAAGAGTTACTTTTCACACCCACGCCAAAGTAGTGGGAATCATGCGCCAAAATGCTAAAAGCTTTAGCTTTTTCCTTTAAGCATTTTGTGTGCAAAATCTGTTATAATTCACACCTCAATAACGTATAAGCTAATAAAAACTGGCGTGGGTGTGAATTGTAACCCATAAGAATCTTTTATCAATTCTTACCCTGCTTTGTTATATAGACATTTTCACTTTCCTGTGTTATGATTCTTCATATATTAAAGCATCAGTCAGAAACTGCAAAATACCCATCGGCGAATGGGAATGAATTGAAATGGAGTTGAACATGAGATGAAAACAGATGGTTTTACCTGCATATCCAATCGTATCAGGAAATTTTATCCGCATCAGGACGGGCTTTATTACGGAACCCTTATTCCCGGTTTCCTGGGCGGCAATGATCCGCTGGACGGTGTTGAAATCTGGGAGAGCGATAAGGGCTGTCCGCATTGGCTCTATGTCACCTATGGATTTACGGATCTGTATTGCGATGAGGAAGATATAGAAGACGATGATACTGCGGATAGTGATGATATTGAAGATAATGACAGCATGAATGACCAAAATGATACTGGCGGCCTTGATGGTATCGATGACGAAGATGACGCTGACAGCAGTGATAACCGGGTAAGCGGTTTCGGCTTCGAACTCACCTTCCGCCTGAAACGCGGCAGTGAGGATACCCCGCCAGTCTGGCCAATCAATCTGCTGCAAAATTTAGCGCGCTATGTCTTTTCCACAGGAAACGCGTTTGCTTCCGGACACTATTTAAATGCCAATGGTCCGATCGCCCTGGAAACAAACACCCAGTTGACCTGCATCGGTTTTCTGGTTGATCCTGAGCTGGGCAGAATCGACACCGTAAACGGCTCTATTGTTTTCCTGGAGGTCATCGGCATTACAGAAGACGAACTGAACTCCATGATGTGCTGGAGCGGGGAAAACTTTTTAAACGAACTAATCAAACATATTCCGTATGGAATCGCGGATTTGTCCAGAACAACACTGATGAATCAGCCGGACTTCCGCCGTACCTGGGAGCATGGCGTAGCGCGCGACGGCTCTTCTACCGGCGTATTGTACCTGCCAGAAATGACTGCCCGCCTTGAAAACAACAACGGCTATCTGCAGTTAGGCGCTGGCCATATCAACCAGATACTGACCTTGCTCAGGGCAAGAATCGACAAAGACAGATCGTTTGTTCTACAGTGTAATGATACCGTTATCGTTTTCCAATGCGCGCAGCAGCCATGTATTGACACAGAAAACGGAGCCCTCGTGATCTCAATGACGCCGGAAAGCCTCAATGAAATCTGCCAGCTTTTAAAACCGCATATTGGAATCTATACTGTAAAAACAATGCCGCTTACCATAGAAGTTATCCCTACACATATCCGGGATAACGACGGCACGATTGTACAGACAATTAAATAAAATTTTATTTCACCACTTTCTCGATGATGCAGCTGTGCGGCTTGTCGGGGCAATCTCTGTCATAATTCACAGCGACAAGCAGAATTTCGCCTGCATAATCCTCCAGCGCCTGCGTGTAATGTCTGTCTTTGATCTGTTGTATGGCTGCACTGACTGACTTGTCATATTTCAGCTCTATCACCAGCACTGGCTTGTTGGTGTGCGGCAGCGGCAGGAACACGACATCCGCATATCCATGCCCTGTGGGCAGCTCCCGAATCATCCGATAGTCTTTCCTTGCACTGTAATATGCCAGACTAATCGCACAACCCATCGAGTTTTCATCATTGTAAGTCAGAATAGACGCCACCTCTGTATGCGCCCTGTCTAGTCCCCTGGCGACACTGTCTGCATCGCCGTCTAATGTATTCTGAAGCAGCTTCTCTGATTCCTTTAATACACGCATAACCTCCGGCCACCCGCTCACATTGATCGCATTTTCAAATTCCCTGCTAATCTCCTTATTGGGGATAAATGCTTCTTCTGCCGCAAAGTCATACCCGAGATACCCCATATGAATCAGAAGGGTGAGCACATCATCCTTTACCTGAAAGTTGCGCATATCATTCTGAAAACTGCCCGTATTGACCCTGACATGTCCGCCGCCAAGCATCTGTACAATATCGGAACGAAGTCCATCAAAATCCATGTCAATATATACTTTTAATGCATCATACGTTTCTGTTGACGTCCAGTAATTTGAAAACTTGTGACAAAGCATTGCTTCCACCACGGATTTCGGATTATATATATGATGAAATTTCGTAAACATATATCCATCGTACCAACTGCCCGCTTCCGCAAAATCCATTGAAAACCGTCCACACAATGCTCTTACCTCATCCTCTGTAAAACCAGTATACTCCTCCAAAGCTTTTTGATCTGTCATAGAATACTCCCAAAACATATTCAGTGCAGAATGTTGTCCGTACTTTTTTACCGGCAAAATACCCGTCATATAGGCGAGCGCCACATACGGCTGGTCCTTCAGAAGCTTGCGCAGAAAATCAAGATACTGCTTTTGCATCTGTTCCGATTCCTGCCGCTCCCGCATCACACAGTCCCACTCATCAACCAGGAAAATGAACTGTTTGTCCGTTTTCGCATAAATCCGCTTCAATGCATCGGCAAGTCCAATGCCTGGCTTCTTCAGAAATTCCCCATAGTCCTCCTGAAGCTCTTCCAGCACTTCCTGTTCCAGATAGTTCGTCACGTCCTGATTTTCCACGCCGATCAGAAACTGCTGCATATTCAGATAGATCACATCATACTGATTCAGATATTCTCCAAAAGATTTGTCCTGTTCTATTCTGCGTCCTGCAAACAGCTCCCGCGAATCACAGCCACAGCTGTAATAGGCCGCAAGCATATTCAATGCCATCGATTTTCCAAAACGCCTTGGCCTGCTGACACAGATAAACCGTTGCTCCGTATTGATACACTTGTTTGTGTAAGCGATCAGTCCCGTCTTGTCCACATAGATTTCAGAGCGCACTGCCATCTCAAAGCCTTTATTCTTCGGATTCAGATAAATTCCCATAAAAATTCCTCCCTATAAGCCTATTATATGGGAGGAATCATGAATTAACAAGCCTTTCAGCAAACGTTGTCAAATCTCCACGTCAAAAACACGTTTTTTAAAGTAATATTTCCGATCTTCTTCCGTGATTTCCCGGATAACCCTGCAGGGATTTCCAGCGGCCGCTGCCCCATCCGGGATATCCTTGCTCACAACACTTCCCCCGCCGATCACGACATTGCTGCCAATTGTCAATCCCGGAAGTATCACAGTGCTCCCTCCAATCCACACGTTATCTCCGATTGTAATGGAAATTCCGTACTCATATCCGGAGTTTCTGGATTCATGATGCAGCGGATGACCCGCCGTATATATTGACACATTCGGCCCCAGCATTACATTTTTTCCCATTTTCACTTTGGCAACATCGAGGAACGTGCAGTTGTAATTGGCAAAAAAATTCTCGCCCACTTCTATATTGTAGCCGTAGTCACAATGAAACGGCGGTTCCACGAAGACCGATGCGCCTGTCTTCCCGAACAGTTCCTTTAGCATTCCGGGAATCCTGTCATAGTGATCCGGATGCACATTATTTAGTTCATAAATTTTTCTCTTACACGCCAGGCGTTCCCTGCTCAATGTATCGTCCGATGCAATGTAGGGAAGCTCGGCAAGCATTCTCTCTTTCTGTTCCATGTTCCTGCACTACTCCTTACTATGTCCATTCACAAGGGACTCCGCCTCGTCCCTTGCCGGCATCACGCGTTCAAACAATCAAGTCATATTTTACGACATCCATATTCACTGTTCCATCTGCATAGAAGGAAATACCGTCCGCCGACTGATCTGTATACAGAACAGCGCTCATTACCTGTTCCCCGCCATTCACAAACACCTCGACGCTGAAACGGTCCATAATAACCCTCAGTTTCAGTTCCCCGTTTTCACTGTTCACCTTGCTGCGCCGCTGATGGATAATCGCCCTTCTGGAACCGGAATGCTTTCTGTCGACCTTTAAGATGGATTCTCTTGGCCGGAAGCTCAGCGAGGTCTGAAATTTGTCGTTCTGCGCAAAGCGGAGCGCAAATTTGTGATAGAGATTGTCTGCATCTCCCGGGCGAATCGTCAGCTCAATATCCACCCTGCGCCCACGGATATTCTCCAGCTCCATCGTATCTGAAAAAGTAACATTCCGGTAAGCTGCTTTATTCGAACGGAATGTTTCCAGTTCCCGAATCGGATTCTGATACAATCTGCCGTTTCTGACGGACAATTCCCGTGGCAGACTCATCTGTCCAAACCACAGCACATCCGTCGTCCGCTGCCCGCAGGTATCCCAGTTCTGCATCCATCCGATCATGACACGGCGCCCGTCCGGTGTGAGCACTGTCTGCGGTGCATAGAAATCAATGCCGTAATCAATCGCCTGGTTGTGCTGGTCGCAAAAAGTGCCTGCCTCCTCATCAAATTCACCGATTAAGCAGAGCGTTCCGTTTCCGTTGTGATACTCAAATCCCCGCGGAAGCATATCCTGCGGACTCGTGAGCAGCACCCATTTCCCGTCCAGCAAAAAGAAATCCGGACACTCCCACATTTTTCCGAAACGGCTGTTGTTGGAAGCCAGCACACTTTTAAAACTCCACTGGAATCCATCCGGGCTTGTGTACAGCAAAATCTGCCCGCTGCCGTCGGCTGGCCGGTTCCCCACTACGCAGCAGTAGGTTCCGTCCTCCTTCTGCCATATTTTAGGGTCCCTGAAATCAAATCTGCTGCTGCCCTTTGGCAAATCGCTTTCATCCAACACGGGATTCTTTTCATACTTTTCATAGTCAACACCGTCTCCCACAGCAAGACACTGTGTCTGCACCTCATGAATTCCGCCGTTTTGATGACGCTCTTTCACCACACCTGTATACATCAGCAGCTGTCTGCCATCCGGAAGTGAGACCGCACTCCCGGAAAAACAGCCGTCCATGTCATAGAACTCATCCGGAGCCAGCGCTGCGGGAAGATACTCCCAGTGCAGCAAATCTTCGCTGACTGCATGGCCCCAGTGCATTGGTCCCCAGTGACAATCGTACGGATAATACTGGTAAAACATATGGTACTTCCCGTTATAGTGCGAAAATCCATTGGGATCGTTCATCCACCCCACACGGGTCGATAAATGGAAAGAAGGTCTGTCGTCACTGTGTATTCGTTTCGCCGAAGCCTCCTCATATTTGCGCGCCTCGCGCAATGTCTGGCTGTTCATAACCAATCACCTTTTTACCTTTCCTGAATCAACTTCTCCGGCCCCTATGCGCCAAATGTCACCGTTTATTTATCAGAGCCTCCACTTCCTCCCTGTGCGGCATCACGCGCAGCGCGCCCTTTCTGGTCGTGACAATGGAAGCAGCCGCATTGGCAAATGTCAGCATCTGCGTCAGCTTTTGCACATCCAGGTTCTCCAGTCCGTACTCCAGCACGTGGTGCAGGCAGCATGCGCCAAAAGTGTCGCCCGCCCCTGTCGTCTCTATCGTATTTTCCTGCAGAAAGGGCTTTACTTCCACACTCAGGTCTTTGTAATAAGCGCGGCTGCCGTCTTTCCCCATAGAGAGCATAATCAGAGGGATATCATACTGGCTTCTCAGTTTGCGGATACCGGCATCAAAGTCTTCTTCTCCAGTAAACCACTGAATCTCATTGTCGGATATCTTTAATATGTCACATTTGGAAAGCCCGTAGGCCGTCTGTTGCTTCGCGTCATCTAACGACTTCCAGAGAGGCGGACGCAGATTCGGGTCAAAGGAAATCAATGCACCGCTCTCTTTTGCAATCCCGATCGCTTTTTGGGTTGCATTTCTCACACCTGTGTCTGTCATAGAGAGCGTACCAAAGTGAAAAATCCCTGTATTCCTCAATAGATCCTCGCTGAGCTCATCCTCCCGCAGCATCATATCTGCACCAGGATTGCGGTAAAAGGAAAAGTCCCTGTCTCCGTCGGGATATGTATGAACCAGGGCAAGCGTCGTGTGGACTTCCTCATCCATATGCAAGTTGTCGGCATTGATCCCGACTTCTGTGATTGCGCCCTTTAGCTGTTCCCCAAAGAAGTCCTTTCCAACCTTCCCGATAAAGGCCGTTTTGTGTCCAAGCTTTGAGAGCATTGCAAGCACATTGCAGGGTGCACCGCCGGGATTTGCCTCAAACAGAGGATTTCCCTGACTGCTCACCCCATTCTCCGTAAAGTCAATCAACAGTTCCCCCAGTGCTACTACGTCATATTTGTCCATCCTGTATTCCCTCCTAATTCAGCGTTACGCATCACCATCCGGTACATGCGGCAAAAATCCTGCAAGCATTATTCAGACTGATGCTGTTTTTTAACGATTCCATTATTTCTATTCTATTTTGACATATTATCACGAAAAAGACAACTATGCAATCACTCCTTAGGAACTGTAGGAAAATAAGTGATACAGATTGCGCAGGATATTTCTTCGA
>CAMWXE010000158.1 GCA_947178145.1 uncultured Lachnospiraceae bacterium
GAGGCTTTTTGTGCAATTGCTTTAGCAATTTGATATCGGAGAAATAGACAAGTCGAGATGGGTCAGTTATTTTCCTACAGTTCCTAAATGTTGGGAAAGCATATTTGGAGGGATAGGTTTGTTTCAGAAGAAAGAAGTAATATACAGTGAGACGATCGGTGTGTGTATCGTGGATGACGTTGTAAAGCTTGCGGACAACAAAAAGGAATCCTACAATTATTATCTGTTGCGTTCCGTTTTCGACAAGACAAAAAAGGCATATATACCAGTGGAAAACCACACAGTGCAGCTCAGAAATCTCATTACAGTACAGGAGGCATTGGCACTTCAGAATGAGGACCAGTATGATGAAAAAAGCGAACAGGTCAGAGAAGAAGCAGCGTATGTAATCGAGAAAAATAAGGCAAAAACACAGTGAGAATGAGATATAAGGAAGGATCAGGGCAGCAGATGCCCCTATCCGTTCTACTGTCAGAAAATTCAGAAAATACTATACAAAATGACTGACAGAATATGGTAAATTCGACAGTATTTGACAAAATCACAGAAAACTATTGCAATTACAGAAAATAAGTGTTACTATACAATTACACAAAGGAAAAAGAAAAGCAAGGTACAAAAGATAGTTACATAGGATAACATCGAGAGGACAAGTACCAAAGAGGACAGTTAACAATCGTTACAGAAGGAATTTACAAAAGAAGAATTGTAAATATACCAAAGATAAAAGTATAACAATACAAAAAAGCTTTTGTAAAGCATTTGATAAAACAGATGCAGAATTCGGTAACCTGCAGGCAATCTAAATAGAGTGTATAGGTAAGGAAGGAGATGAGTCCCTTGGCAATAGGAGAGACCGAACTCTGACAGGAAGAAAACCCTTAATAGATATGTGAATGAAAATGCAGCTGTTAAGATGATAAGGACGATTGAGATGGAGATCAAGGTTGGAATTTGATTCAGATAGCAGAGCAGAATAGTTAAGTAGTGTATTTCGGAATGATTGTTAGAGATGAGGGAAACCAAAGAAAGCTTCGAAGATGCAAGAACATTAGTCAACAGCATATAGGAGAAACGAAAAAGTATAAGCGGATTCAGAAATCCGGGAAAGAGGAGAAAAATTGAATATTGAATCAGAGTAGGGCGGTCGTTGTATCATTCGAATTAGAAGATATGGCGGCCGCTTCGTTTTTGCTGTTATCTCGCTACAGAATAGCCGATTTGTGATTGAAATAATGAAAATCTTGTGTTATACTGCCTACAGTTTACAAAGTTTATCGGTGGTTGCTGTTCACAGGTGAGGAATGCGCATATACTTTCGGGGAAGATAACTGCTGGCAGAATGGAGATATTATGGAAAAATTACAACACTTTTTAAAGAGGAAGGATATTGAGATATCGGGGAAACGTTACGGGATTGATGCGCTGGGAGCGATGGCGCAGGGGTTGTTTGCGTCACTTTTGATCGGAACGATTCTTTCTACGATAGGTGAGCGCGCAGGGATAGCGCTTTTTGTAACAGTCGGAGGGTATGCGAAGGCTGTCACGGGAGAGGCCATGGCTGTCGCGATCGGGTATTCACTCCACTGTCCGCCGCTTGTACTGTTTTCGCTGGCAGCAGTGGGACATGCTGCCAATACACTTGGCGGAGCGGGTGGACCGCTGGCCGTCTTATTGATTGCGATTATTGCCGCGGAGTTTGGCAAGGCGGTCTCTAAAGAAACGAAGGTTGACATCATTGTGACACCGCTTGTGACAATCTTAATTGGTTCGCTGCTTGCTGTGTTATGTGCGCCAGCAATCGGCAGCGCAGCGAGTGCAGTCGGGAGAGCGATTATGTGGGCGACTGAGCTGCAGCCGTTTCTGATGGGGGTGATGATATCGGTGATTGTGGGGATTGCGCTCACACTTCCAATCAGCAGCGCGGCGATCTGTGCAGCGCTCAGTCTGACGGGGCTGGCTGGCGGTGCGGCACTTGCGGGATGCTGCGCGCAGATGGTCGGTTTTGCGGTTATGAGTTTCCGGGAGAATGGGATTGGAGGACTGTTCGCACAGGGAATCGGAACATCGATGCTGCAGATGGGAAATATTGTGAGGAAGCCGCGGATTTGGATTCCGCCAATCATTGCATCAGCAATCACAGGACCCATTGCGACATGTGTATTTCAGCTGAAGATGAACGGTGCTGCGGTGGCATCTGGTATGGGAACCTGCGGTCTGGTCGGGCAGATTGGCGTGTATACAGGCTGGCTGAATGACATTGCATCGGGAGCAAAAACGACTATTTCCGTGTGGGATTGGACTGGATTAATCTGCATTAGTTTTTTGCTTCCGGCAGCGATTACCTGTATTATAGGTATCGGATTTCGGAGGATTGGCTGGATTCAGGACAATGATTTAAAGCTGGATTTGTGATAAGGGTGGCCACTCCTGTTTTTGTATTTTCATCAAACAAAAACTGCCTTACAGGCAGTTTTTTTGTTTGATTATTTAAGTGGTTTGGCGCCCGCTTTTTCCTGCATTTTTTCAACCCAGCTGCGGAATTTTCCCTTTTTCTTGGCGGGTGTGGTGTTCAGTTTCCCGCGAATTCCCTTTACATCGGTGATGTATATACCACTGACTGTGGCCTTGACTTCCTTCTTGACAGGAATTATGTCGAAGATAGCGGCATCACAGATCAGAGACATAATCTGTGGGCCTACTTTGGCTTTTACAATCGGGAATTTGGCGCGGCGCATATACTTGGGAGTCTGCTCCAGCACTGCGGCGGGAAGACCAGATTCCTTTAGTTTTAGCTTCTTTTTGTCGATGATGAGCATCGTGACAGTCTGCTTGGCGGCCTCGATCTGAGCCTGCTGCTCAGCCTGCTTCTTCTGCATTTTCCTGCCGACAAAATAGAGCACCACCAAAAGTACTACAAGAATGATTAAAATTGTAATTATAATTTTTGCTGCCATCTGAAATCATTACCTTTCTTTTTCTATCGTTTTATGCAACAGCCTGGACAGATAGAATGACAGGTGTTATCTGTTGGCGAAACTGCTACATTATAATAAGGATTGTACCATTAAATATTGGAAAGTGCAAGAAAGTCTGCTGATTTCATTGTCTTTTTCGCGTGTTAATGTTATCATATAGGTCATGGGGGAGAAGCATTAGAAAAGGATATAAGGAAGGATAGGCATTTTATGAAAAAGAAATTGGCAATGATGTGTGTGGCCAGTGTTTTGCTTGTCGGTGTGAGTGCCTGTGGAGGTCATAAGTCTGACGAGGAGACACAAGAGACGATACAGGCATCCGAAACATCGGAGGGAAGTACGGCTTCGGAGGAGGAGCATGCAGACAGTGAGGCATCGACAGAATTTGAGAGAGTCAGCGACAGGGAAGATTACATAGGACTACAGGACCTCGATATCGACGCCTATGTTTCACTTGCAGATTACAAGAATATGAAAGTAAGCGTCGCCAGACCGGAAGTGGACGATGAGAGTATTCTTCAATATATTGACGGGGAATTATTGGCAGGCAGCATCACGAACAGGGCAGTGCAGGAAGGTGATGTGGCGGACATCGATTTTGTGGGCAAGAGGGACGGCGTGGCATTTGACGGGGGCAGTGCTTCTGGATTTAAGCTCACAATCGGTTCTGGTCAGTTTATTCCGGGTTTTGAGGACGGACTGGTCGGAGTGATGCCCGGTGACACGGTGGATTTGAACCTCACTTTTCCGGAGGGCTATCAGCAAAGCGCAGAGCTTGCCGGGCAGGAGGTGGTGTTTACTGTCACAGTCAACAGCATAGCGTTTTCTGCTGCATATGCGACAGTGACACCGGAGGAGCTGGAGGCGCTGGGACTGCCGTATACGTCGAAGGAAGAAGTATGGGAAGCCGGAACAAAAGAAGTAGAGAATTATGCTGAGGAGACTTTTGCTGCAAACGCGAAGACAGCAATTGTGCAGAAACTTGTTGCGGAGAGCGAGGTACGGTCGATACCAGAATATTTTGTCGAGGAGGAAGCGCAGAATTATAATCTATATATGGAAACCTTTATCAAAGCGATGTTCGATGTGGATGTAGATACCTATATCAGAATGGTATATAGTATAACCCCGGATGAGTTTTACAGGCAGATGAATGAGGTTCACACAGAGACTATAAGACAGTATATGGTGATGGAGGCTTTGGCAAGGGCTGAGGGGATCGAGGTTACGGAGGAAATGATAAACGAAAAAGCAGACGAAGAGGCCGCAGAATATGGATACGCTTCCGGGCAGGAATTGATTGACAGTGTGGGCTTTACCACTTACAGGATGTCTATCGTTCGGGAGAAGGTAATCGAGAGGCTGATGGAGATCGTCTCGGTTGAAGAGGAAGAGACACAGGAGGCGGAATCGTAAGAAGCCTGCCATGGACAGGGCTTATAGCAAAAGGGGACGATACACATGAAAAAAGGATGCAGGCGGCTGGCAATGATTGGATTGTGTGCAGCGGTATTTTTTACGACATATGATTTTCGCGCGGATCGAGGAGTTTATCAGGTACAAGCGACAAAAAAGGACGAATTGCAGCAGCAAAATCAAGAGGATCAGGACAGATTAGATGATATCGATGATCAGGTCAATGAGCTTGAGGAGGAGCAGGGAGGTATCGACGCGGAGATACAGGCACTCAGCAATGAGATTGCAGAGCTCATGGCAAGCATTAGCCTTCTGGAGGAAGAGATTGAGGTAAAAAAGGCGCAGATCGAACAGGCTAAGAGCGATCTTACGGAGGCACAGAAGATCGAGCGCGAACAATACGAGGCGATGAAAGTTCGTGTGAAAGCGATGTATGAGAGCGGCGAGACTTCCTTTCTCGATATCTTTTTCAGTGCTTCCTCCATGCAGGATATGCTCAACAAGGCAGATTACGTTGAGAAAATGCATGAGTATGACAGAAAGATGCTCACAAACTACAAGATAGCGAGACAGAATGTGGAAGATCTAAAGGAAAACCTTGAGATAGAGGAGGCTGAGCTTGAGGAGGCGCAGGAAGGTCTTCAGGAAGAGATGGACAGCGTTGAGGAGGCCAGGACAGAGCTTCAGGCGATCAGTGATGACTATGCTGTGCAGATCAGCAAGGCAAAGCAGCAGGCGGAGATCTACAAGTCTCAGATCAAGCAGAGAAATGCACAGATTAAGCAGATTGAGGCGGAAGAGGAGCGAAAGCGGAAAGAGGAAGAAGAGCGCAGGCGGAAAGAGGAAGAGGAGCGAAAGCGGAAAGAGGAAGAAGAGCGCAAACGACAAGAGGAAGAGGCAGAGAAAAATAATAGCAGTAATGCAAGTAGCGCCAGCGATACCAACAATAACAGCACGACTGCCACAGATAAGCCCGCTGCAACAGCATCTGTCGACACGAGCGCCATTAATGCCGCAAGCGGCAGCGCGAAGGGCAAGGAAATAGCAATTTATGCCTGTGGATTTGTTGGCAATCCGTACGTAGCAGGCGGCACAAGCCTCACGAACGGAGCGGACTGTTCTGGATTTACCCAGTCCGTGTTCAAAGCGTTTGGCTACAGCCTGCCGCGAAATTCCACTTCCCAGAGAAGTGTGGGCAGAGAGGTGAGTTATGCGGAGGCAGAGCCAGGAGATATTATATGTTATCCAGGGCATGTGGCAATCTATATAGGAAACGGAAAGATTGTCCACGCAAGCTCTGCCAAGACCGGAATCAAGATTAGCAATGCACTTTACCGTGATATCTTATGTGTGCGCAGAATTGTCTGAATTGCAATATTTTACAAAATAGTTAAGAGCGAGCAGGAGGGGAGGTAGTTCCCTCCTACTCGCTTTTCTGATGTGCATATTTTTCACGGGTAGCAAGTCCGCCTCTGATATGGCGCTCAGATTTGTTTACGTCCAACACTGTCCTTGCTTGCCTGGCAAGGGTGGGATTCACCTGCATGAGCCGTGAAGTGACATCTTTATGTACAGTCGATTTACTTACTCCAAATGCCTTGGCAGTCTGCCGTACAGTGGCGTTATTGTCGATAATATAGACAGCAATATTAATCGCTCTTTCTTCAATATAATCTTTCATAATCTTAAAAAGGAGTCTCCTTCTGAATCATTTGTACATTCTATGAGAAGGCTTCCAAGATTATGAATAGTATAGAATATATCCGTTACAGGGCATTCATTGACATTTTTGCAGCGTTTTTATTTACTTTATAATTTATTTATAAATAATTCGAAAAAGATTGTTGACAATAAAAACCGAAAGTAGTAAGTTAGTATATGTAAATATTAGCACTCCATCGTGATGAGTGCTAATAAAAGAAAAAGGTATTTGCAATTTATATAGGAAGGGGCGTGGCAGGTTGGATTTAGACGAGCGAAAGCGAAAGATTTTGCAGGCGATCATCCGCAATTATCTGGAGACGGGAGAACCGGTTGGAAGCAGAACCATTTCCAAGTATACGGACTTAAATCTAAGCTCTGCTACAATCCGAAATGAAATGTCAGACCTCGAGGAGCTGGGGTACATCATACAGCCGCATACCTCTGCAGGACGAATTCCATCAGACAAGGGGTACCGCCTGTATGTGGATCAGATGATGCTTGAAAAGGAAGAGCAGCTCAATCAGGCAACACAGGAAGTGCGGGAACTGCAGAAAATGCTTCTGGACCGCGAGGATAAGATGGAGGCGGTGTTAAAGCAGATGGCAAAGATGCTTGCGGCGAACACGAACTACGCCACAATGATATCGGCTCCGCAAGTCAGGGGGAATAAGCTGAAATTTATGCAGCTTTCCAGGGTGGATGCAAGACAGCTTCTGACAACGATTGTTGTCGAGGGAAACGTGATCAAAAACAATATGATTTCAGTGGATCAGATGCTGGATGATGAGACGCTGTTAAAGCTGAATATCCTGTTGAACACAAATCTGAACGGACTTCCGATTGAGGAGATCAATCTGGCGATGATCGCAAACTTAAAGCAGCAGGCAGGCATTCATGCAGGTATTATTGCAGAAGTGATGGACGCCGTGGCGGCAGTGATCAAGGACGGCG
>CAMWXE010000159.1 GCA_947178145.1 uncultured Lachnospiraceae bacterium
ATAAATTCATGTGAAAGAGTTATTTTTTATTGAGAACTTTCAACTGTCAAGTATACATATTAAATACATATAATATAATTTTCGGTAATAGATATATGATAGAATTTTCAGTGTTAGAGAAACCACTATAACCAAGATCTAATACAGTAAGGGTACCTAATTTTGCAACAGGCTGTTACAGGGCAGTAAAAGATAATTGTAACAGCCTGTTACAAAATTAGATTCATTTCAATATCATAACAATGCTGATGCAGCACTGAAAAAGAGTATCACCGAATGGATGGCGAAGAACAAAGAAGAACTTGCAGCGAAGGACCTGATGCTGCAGAATGGTGTGCTCACAATGAAAGATTTCAATGACTGTGTATTTCAGACACTTATTGACTATGAAATAGAGAAGAATGCATTGAAACTGAGGCTGACAAGCATGAGAAACCAGCAGAAAAAGGAACAGGACATAAGCCGCTACAATTTTGTGGCCAGCACCATCCACAGTGCCAAAGGTCTTGAATTTGACAATGTGATCCTGTTATATAACGAGCATGATTCAGGTACGGAGGAAGCAAAGCGGATGTATTATGTCGGACTCACATGGGCAAGGCAGTCAGAGTATATTCTTGCATATAATGCCAATAAACAGTCAAGCAATATCAGGACAGCATATGAAGCGATCTGCGCAGGCAAATCCGCACCAGACAGTAACAATGTTTCTGAAAATACAGACACAATCGTAAACGAAATGAGGGAGACAGCATAATTAAAACAGGTGGAATGAATCTTGTTTCAATTTATACAGCTATTGCATGACAGTCTCTGACTGTCAGTAATGGCAGTATTTTCTTTTTTTGGTATTTTCAAATGTAACATTTTGCGATATGATAAGAAACAGGGTCTGGATTTGTCAGACCTGCAACAAAAGGGAGGCGTACAAGATTAACTTAGATTTTTTTATGCAAAATAATTTCATACAGACCATCGCAGACAACAGGCGCTGGACTGTATCCACTTCAAAAAAGAAACCCATTGATATGGATATATTAAGGCTGCAGGGGAAAGTTATCGGTGCGTCATTTAAAGATGGAAATATGCCGCTTGTCGATTTATATGATGTCAGAAATATCCTTCCAAATGCAGCAAATGCAACATACAGTCTGAATCAGGCGCTCGATGATTTCGTTGTATTGGATATTGAGCCAAAATGTCCCCCGGAAATCAGGGACAATCTGTTAACACTGCCATATATGTATGGAGAATTATCCATGTCAGGAGAAGGCTTTCACCTTATTTTTCAGAAACCATCAACAAAATATGAGGAAATTCTGATGAGCAAACCCGCAATAAGGGAGGAAAACGGATATTATGAGTTTCTGCTCACGCATTATGTCACATTTACAGGAATGCTGTTAAGACCTACAGACCAGTGTGTGTTTCAGGATGCAGCAAAGGTGGGTGAACTTTTTGACAGCATTGCAAAGACGAAAAAACTTTCCATCAATACTGAAATGGCTGCGGCCAGTATACCGAAACTGGGTGATATTATATATGGAAAGGCGATTGCTGCAACCCTGAAAAGGGCGGTTTACGGAAAAACGCTGAATGACTTTAAAAATGATAATTCCGCATATGAGTTTGGCGTGATAGGATTTTATATGCATAACCTGGATTTGCTGTTAAGCACTACGAAATATAGGAAACAGGAGTATCTGCCGCCGGAAAAGGTGCGCATTATATATACAGTAGTGTCAGACGTGATTCCGCACAGGATTAAGCATGATGAATACCGAAATGGAATACCAATGCTGATGTACAGCTGTATGCGGGCGATGACAAGGGTGGAGATTTCATAAATTTATAAAAACAGAACGGTTGATTGTACAACTGTTCTGTTTTTCTGTACAAGGGTGCGTAAGGAACTTGTCAGCTTTGCTGCACACACCCCGGGCGACGGACAGGAAAAGTCTTTCCAATTTGATTTTGTGGTAAAAAGTTACGTATATATGGAAGAAATAATCAAAAGAAAAATAATAACCGGATATGCGGACAGATCACTGCAGGATATTTACAATTTCATAAACGGGGCTCAGATGGAAAATTTAA
This sequence comes from uncultured Lachnospiraceae bacterium, assembly GCA_947178145.1. Classification (GTDB taxonomy): domain Bacteria; phylum Bacillota; class Clostridia; order Lachnospirales; family Lachnospiraceae; genus COE1. The sequence goes on from CAMWXE010000159.1 coordinate 2,098, forward strand.
TAACTTCTAAAGATGCAAGTTCATTAATGTCATGGGCTGAGGACTATAGGAGCAGTCGTTAAATCAATACATACTTATGTTGTGAAAAATGTTGGTATCGTGTATACTGATAACAAGAAAACAATTCATTCCTAACAAGGGAGGGTGTCATATGAATGAAAACAAGGCAGGACTCGGATATCAGGACTTTGAGGAAGTAAGAACCCAGCACATATTTTATATTGACAAGACAGATTTTATCAGGGAATGGTGGGAATACGCAGATAAAGTAACCCTGATCACGCGTCCGCGCAGATTTGGAAAGACACTGAACATGAGTATGACAGAGTGTTTTTTCTCAAATAAATATGTGGACAGGAGCGATCTGTTTGAAGGACTGTCCATATGGGAGGAAAAATCTCCTGACGGGGAATATAAATACAGGAAACTGCAGGGAACTTTTCCGGTAATCTTTTTGAGCTTTGCAAATGTCAAAGCAGCTTCATATGAGGAGATGATCTTCAAGATCAGCCAGGTAATTACCGATTTGTATAACGAGAATGATTATCTGCTGAAAGAAAACCTGCTGAATGAAAAAGAACAGGAATATTATCATAATATCAAACCTGGGATGGATGCAAAACTGGCCACTGATGCCATACGTTCAATGGCTGGTTTTATGCAGCGCCAGTATGGTCAAAAGGTAATCATTCTTCTTGATGAATATGATACACCAATGCAGGACGCATGGATTTCAGGATATTGGGAGGAGACTACAAGCTTTTTTAGCGGTCTGTTCAATTCTACGTTCAAAACAAACAAATACCTTGAGCGTGGATTGATCACAGGAATAACAAGGGTGGCAAAAGAAAGCATCTTCACAGGTATGAATAACCTTGATGTCATAACTACAACTTCTGATAAATATACAACAGCTTTTGGGTTTACAGAAGAAGAAGTTTTTACAGCTCTTGACAATTCCGGATTAGGTGAGCAGAAACAAAAAGTAAAAAGATGGTATGATGGATTTATATTCGGTGCGCGAACAGATATTTATAATCCATGGTCAATTGTGTCTTTTATCAATAAAAAAGGAAAATACGATACTTATTGGTCTAACACAAGCGGGAATGGACTTGTGAACCAGCTGATTCAGAAGGGAAACCCGGAAATAAAACAGACAATGGAAGATCTCCTGCAGGGTATAAGTTTTGAGGCTGAAATTGATGAAAAAATTGTGTTTGACCAGTTAAACGGCAGCGCGGATGCAGTGTGGAGCCTTCTTCTTGCAACGGGTTATCTGAAAGTGTTAAATGTGAGGACATTGGATGCGGATGAGGAGGGCGTAGGCGAGGAAGGTGATGTTTGGTACATGCTTACCATCACGAACCTTGAAACAAAACGGATGTTTTGGAAAATGGTCAAAGACTGGTTTAAAAATGATACAGAAGTATACTATAACGAGTTTATAAAAGCGCTTCTGAATGATAACGTAAAAAAGATGAACACTTTCAGTTTTTTTGACAGTGGAAATAAGCCCTCTGAACAGGCAGAACCGGAACGATTTTATTATGGTTTTGTGCTTGGCATGGTAGAAAATCTTTCGGATGCTTACAAGGTTCGTTCCAACAGGGAAAGCGGATTTGGACGGTATGATGTTATGATAGAGCCTCTCGATAAAGGCAAAAAAGCTTTTATCATTGAGTTTAAAGTATTAGATCCGGATGAGGACGAGAAAACACTTGAAGATACCCTTGCAAATGCCCGGACCCAGATTGAGGAAAAACAGTATGAGACAGAGCTTATATCAGCTGGTTATTCACCAGAGCAGATCCGGAAATATGGGTTTGCATTTAAGGGAAAAGAGTGCCTGATTGGATAAATATTGTCATACAGGAAAATAAATCATTCCAAATAAGGGAGGGCATCGCATGAATGAAAACAAGGCCGGACTCGGATACCAGGACTTTGAGGAAGTAAGAACCCAGCATATTTTTTATATTGATAAGACAGATTTTATCAGGGAATGGTGGGAATATGCAGATAAAGTCACCCTGATTACGCGTCCGCGCAGATTTGGAAAGACACTGAACATGAGTATGACAGAGTGTTTTTTCTCAAATAAATATGCGGACAGAAGCGATCTGTTTGAAGGACTGTCCATATGGGAGGAAAAATCTTCTGACGGGGAATATAAGTACAGAAAGTTGCAGGGTACTTTTCCGGTAATCTTTTTGAGTTTTGCAAATGTAAAAGCAACGACATATAAAGAAATGCTGTTCAAGATAACAGAAGTGATTACTGATCTGTATAATAAAAATGACTATCTGCTGGAGAAAAATCTGTTAAATGAAAAAGAACAGAAATATTATCAGGAGATAGAACCTGGAATGAACAGTGAATTAGCTGCTGGTGCAATTCGTTCAATGGCAGGTTTTATGCAGCATTATTATGGTCAAAAAGTAATCATCATCCTGGATGAATATGATACACCAATGCAGGATGCATGGATTTCAGGATACTGGGAGGAGACGGTCAGATTTTTCAGTGGTCTGTTTAATTCCACATTCAAGACAAACGAATACCTTGAGCGCGGATTGATCACAGGAATAACAAGGGTGGCAAAAGAGAGCATCTTCACAGGTATGAATAACCTGAATGTTATCACAACAACATCTAAAAAATATATGACATCTTTCGGTTTTACAGAAAAGGAAGTTTTTGCTGCACTTGATGATGCCGGATATGGGGAACAGAAAGAAAAAGTAAAGAGATGGTATGATGGATTTACATTCGGTGTTTGTTCTGATATATACAATCCGTGGTCAATTGTGTCATTTATGAATGAAGGGGGAAAATATGATACGTATTGGTCAAATACAAGTGCAAACGGTCTGGTAAATCTATTGATACAGCAGGGAAACCCGGGCATAAAGCAGATAATGGAAGATCTCCTGCAAGGTAAAAGCTTTGAGGCGAAAATCGATGAAAAGATTGTATTTGACCAGCTTAATGGCAGTGCGAATGCAGTTTGGAGCCTTCTGCTTGCGACAGGATACCTGAAAGTGTTGAATCTGAGATCACTGGATGAGGACGAAGAAGGAATCGGGGAGGAGGGCGATGTCTGGTACACGCTGACCATCACGAACCTTGAAGTCAGACGAATGTTTCGTGGAATGGTAAAGGGCTGGTTTGGCGGAAATTCGGAAATGGCATACAGTAATTTCATCAAGGCACTCCTTATGAACGATGTGGACGGGATGAATGAGTTTATGAACAGGATTGCACTGCATAGCTTTTCAAGTTTTGATATTGCTAAAAATGCATCAGATGATGATGCGCCCGAACGCTTTTATCATGGTTTTGTGCTGGGACTGATGGTTGAACTTGCCGGAAGATTTGAGATCACCTCTAACAGGGAAAGCGGTTTTGGGCGTTATGATATCATGCTGACACCCAAAAATAAGGAAAGAGATTATGCATATATCATTGAGTTTAAAGTGCATAAATCTTCCAAAGAAAAAGATCTCGCACAGACTGTTGCAAACGCCCATTCCCAGATCGATGAAAAGCTGTATGACGCCAAACTGATTGCAGATGGGTTTTCTCCAGAACAGATTCGTAAATATGGGTTTGCATTTAAGGGAAAAGAGTGCTTGATTGGATAAATATCATCATATACAGGCAGGGAGAGAATATTCCTGCCTGTATATGATGATTGTTCAATGGTAAAAAATAATCAAAGAGGACATTTCATGTATAATACAAAATTCATAACGGAAAACGGAAAAGATATATATCCTGGATATCTTAGCAGGGAGCAGAGGGCTCTGATCAGAGAACAGTACATGGGAAAAAAAGGATATATGCGGTGTGCATGCCGTCCGGATGCAGGACTATATTATAAGGTCAGTGGGGATTTAAAAATTTATCCGGAACATAATGGATATACGCATGACAGATACTGTTGCAGATATAAAAATCTGACAGGCAGCGAACAGCAGAAGCCGCCTTATTATGTAGGCGAAGACGGAGAAGTGACGGTATTCACTTCCGTTGATCCCAGGCGGTTTTCAAGAAAGACAGACAGCCTGGAGAAAAGTCAGCAGTATACCATAACTCTCGATGAAGAATGCGCGGAGTCAGAAGATGTTCTGATCGGCAAAGATGATCCCCAAAAAACAGTTAAAGAGCCACAATTGGGACTTGATGGACTTGTAAGAGGCATTAATGTAGACTGTTTTACTGAAAAAGTTCTTAATGGTAAAACGATAGAGAACAGACAGAACTTTTCCACTTATGTTTATTATAGGACAAAGAAAGTGAAATTGAGCAGAAATAAGAAAGCAATAGGAGATTTAACTCTGGAAAAAGAGGGTGTCCGCTTTATGTATGTTCCCTTCGCAGGCATCTGTCAAAGCAGGAACCAGGATTTTTCAAAGTTCTATATGCAGACCATAAGTGCAGATGGGAAAATGTTCAAAAACTTTACCTTTCCTGAAATTGCCGAGAATGCAGTAAAAAAATTCAGAAAACAATATGGAACAGATCCAGATTCCAATACATTTCTGGCAGGTTTTCAATATATAAAGAACTGCACAGTTCCTTGGAAAAATAAATCAAACAACAATACCTATCGTGTACTAGAGCGTGTTTGAAAAATGCTTTCTGCCAGATGTGCGTCACAGTTTGTGGG
>CAMWXE010000160.1 GCA_947178145.1 uncultured Lachnospiraceae bacterium
AAAAATATATTTTGAACATTTTTTATTTTACCTATTGACATTTCTTAGCTGGACTGCCCTATACTGTACTTGCAGGCTCCTGCCAGAGCCAAGTACAGAAGAAAGGAGCATTGCTCATGAAAATGGTAAAAATTGATCTTTCATCATTTCCGCCAGAAAAACAGGCGGATCTGAAAGAAAAGGTATTGCGCTTTGCGTGGGATGACTACATAACCATAGGGCATCCTGAACTTCTCACCGTGGCTTGGGATCATAAAGATTCCATTGAAACGGTTTTCCCTGAACTTGCACCTTATCTAACGTATCAGTAAATGTCTCAATGCCCACCTTTGGAAGCGCAGGGTCATAATCAATAATGACCCTGCATTTCCTGTCAAGCGGGACTGTCTGGATCATATGGAACAGCCCTACCAAAACCTGCTGGAAGCCATCGGTCTGAATATGATAGGCAGAATACTTATCCATCTTTTTCCCCATCTTTCCTCTCACCTCCTGTTTAAACGGTCTGTTCCTTTCTATTTAGTTGCCGGTTACGTGAAAATGCACTGCCCACAGATGAAGAATAGTCAAATTCTGCTATTTTCCTCAATGGGTCAATTTTTGTAATATCAGTTACTATGTGATTCATTGAGGAAATCAGATGTTTTGTTTCCAACAAACTGAAACTATTTTCATCCAGATACTTAAAAATGTATTCGCATCCCTGTTGAATCTTCTCCAAGTCTAGCCCTTCGGTTTTGGCATATCTGAATTGACGTTCTGTCACCTTTCCTCACCTCCCCTCTACTTTACCAATGTCATTTACTTAAGCCCTCCCTTTGTTAAGTTAAGGCTCCATAAAGTTTCTCTTGCCCTTACCCATCCTTTTTCTTATACTGTATGCACAGGCCACTGCCATGGCCGAGTACACAAGAAAGGAGAACCCACATGTTATCTGCCCCAAATATTGTTACAAAAATTCCAAAAAACAAGAAAATCAAAATTATAACCATTATTGGAAGCATTGAGTAAGAATACTGCAGAACATTTCTGCTTCCGTTTTCCCATGAATGACAATCTGTTCGCCATTCATGGGAACTATGGTGACATTTCCTGTCTTTTCGTCTTTTTCAAAAGCCCACAATAATTTTTCTGCTGCCATAGGATCTGAGAGCTCTAAATTTTCAATCTTTGGTTCGAACCTACACACATTTTTCACAAGCATTCTTTCAATATGCCTCAATGTAGTATCAATACTTTGGAGCGTATCACTAATAGTATCAGCCATCTTCCACCTCCTCTCTACTTTACTGCTGGTTCCTCTCTTTCATATAAATCATTCATCTCCACATCAAGCGCATCTGCAATAGCGAGCGCATCACAAGGTTTAATGATTTTGCGTCCATTCAACATACTATTAAACTGCTGCTTAGAAAAACCAGCTTTTTTTGCAACCGCACATTGTTTTAGTCCTCGCATATTAATTATGCGAATTATATTTTGCGGCAAAGTTGCGTTATAATCCGCAGTAAGCATCTTACCACCTCCTTGTTTTCTCTGTGCAACCTTTTTACTCATTATAGTCACTTTAAGAAAACATGTCAATACATTTTAACAAAAAAGTTTTCTCTACGCAAACTTTTAGTATTGACTAGTAAATACACATGTGGTATATTAAGCATTGACAGGAGGTGATACTAAATGGCTTTAAGTGATAGAATAAAAGAAGCCCGTCTCAAAAGTGGTCTCACACAAGAGCAATTAGCAAACATGATTGGAGCTGCCAAGTCTACAGTTACTGGATATGAAAAAGGAAATCGCATTCCTCCAGCGGCAACGGTCGGATTGATAGCTGATGCTACTAATGTAGATGCAAATTTTCTATATCAGGACGAAGTAAGAGAACGTAAAGAAAACAATGTTTCCTTAGAAGAGCTTTCCATGATCAAAAAATATCGCTTTATCTCCACACACTCTCCAGATGGAGCCCATATGGTTGATTCGGTATTAGACAGAGAATATTCTATAGCAACGCAATTAAAGGAACACTCTGAATACATACAAAATACAGAAAGACCTATTAATAATACCAATAACATTATTGACATGCGCCTAATCAACTACTACTACCGAGTAGCATCAGCCGGCACAGGACAAATCATTTTTGACATGCCGCCAACTAAGCGCATTGAGATACCAAATACCCCAGAATACAGAAAAGTTGATTATGCAATCGGGGTAAATGGAAACAGTATGGAGCCTACATTCCATGACGGCGACATGCTTCTTGTAGAAATGACAGAAGAAATTGAAATCGGTGATATTGGTATATTCAGAATAGATAATGAAAGCTATGTTAAAAAACTGGGTAAGACAGAACTAATCTCACTCAATCCTGCTGCCAGAAATATCCCTCTTAACGAAACAGCTGGATGTATGGGAAAGGTCATTGGCAAACTACCAACTGATAAAAACCAATAGTTCATATTTATGAAAGGAACTACAGATGAGCTTGTTTGATTTTCTTAATGCAAAGAATTATAAAGAACAAATTAATACCCTTCAACAGACTTGTGACCACCTTCAACATCAGAATGATATCCTCCAACAGACTTGCGACAACCTCCAACTGCGGAATGAATCTTTCCAACAGTCTTATGATAGTATCCAACAACTTAATGCTGAACTCAATAAAAAGCTTAACTCGCTTAATGCAGATGATTATTTTGCAGTTCAAGAACAAACTCAACAGTTAAAAGATTCCTACGAGTCTATGTTACAGCAATATAATTCTCTGTCACACAATGCTTCTGAGCTTACCGCTAAAAATCAGAGAGTAGAAAAACAAATTACAGCCAGCCAAAAGAAACTCAATCGTATAAAAGAATTATATAAACAAATTGAGAATGTCATAAATAATTATACCAATCTCAATCTTGATTACTGGAACTGTAGACTTCCACAAGCAACCCTTGATGAAACCGAACTTTTATCCCCTTCCATACTGCTAAAACTGCACTGTATGGATGTAAAAGATTTACGCAAGGCATACCGCGATAATGAAAAGCAGATTCTAAAGTTACTCGAACAGTATTCTTCCAGATATACTACAAAGGCCAACAAGACAATTTATGATCTGATGGTTATTGCACTCCGTTCTGAACTGCAAAATATTTTATATAACCTTAAATATGAAAAACTTGATACTTCTGTAGATGCTGTAAAGTCTGTAACACAAAAATATATGAAACTCGCCTGCGAAGGAAATCAAAATATTGCAGGAACTCTTACAAAATTCATAGGCGAAATCGAATACTTGTTTATAAACGCTGTAAAAATTGAATACAATTACTATGTCAAGAAAGAGCAGGCGCGCCAAGAACAACTTGCCATCAAAGAACAGATGCGTCAAGAAGCAGAAGAAAGAAAAGCGCTCGCTGCCGAAAAAGCTAAAATTGAAAAAGAGGAGGAAAAATATAAGAGTGAGCTAACTAAACTCAATGAACAACTTAGCGATATATCAGATGATACAGTGGCAAACGCATTAAGACAGCGCATTCTTGAATTGGAGGCGCAACTTTCAAGTGTTGTCGTTAAAAAAGATGAAATTACCAAACTACAAAATGGTAAAGCCGGAAATGTATACATAATAAGTAATCTTGGTTCTTTCGGTGAAAACGTATTTAAGATTGGCATGACCAGGAGACAAGATCCACAAGATCGAATTAACGAATTGAGCAACGCAAGCGTTCCATTTAGATTTGATGTACACAGTTTTATCTTTTCCGATGACGCTGTTGGCCTTGAAGGAAAATTGCACGAACTTCTTAACGACAAACGCGTTAACAAAGTAAATCTGCGTAAAGAATTTTTCCAGATTACAATTGACGAGCTTGAACAGCTTGTTTATGAAATAGAGCCAACAGCTGAATTTAATCGTACTATGCTTGCTGAGGAGTTCCGTCAATCTCTATCAAGTGACAGTGTCTACACGTCTGATTTCGACTTGGACCTTGACGATGAAGATTAAACAAATAATTTGACAACAGCATATTGATATCAAGGCGGCTATATGTTATAGTAAAAATGAAAAGGCAATACCAATAGACGGTTAGCCTGTTAATAGTTATTGATTATAAAAATAACCGCAAACTTACCAGGTCCAGCGGTTATTTTTATGCTTATTTCCTGCTGCCGACTGCATAGCCTAATGCAAACATTGTCGCGCTTAAACTAATGACAGCAATCAGCCCTTCAAGCGTCAGCATAAAGCCTTTTCTCCTGTGTGTATTTCCCATATGTAGACCTCCTTTCATGATAGCAAGCTATCGGGAGTTCTTGAAACTACATTCCAGCAAAGGCTAACCGCCTACCGTTATGATATTGCCCATGGGAGTATTATAACAAAATAACTATTGCAATGCAACAGGTGGAAATTTTGTTTAGATTAAGGAGGAAATTATGCAAGGTATCAACAAAGAGCAATTAAGCACTCTAACCAAATCATTATTAGGTGGGATATCGCCGCTTATGGTTATTCCTCGAGCACCTGCAGATCTAAAAATTGTACAGGAACAAGATTTATTGTCACAGATAGCTAACATAACAAACACTGAAACAGCATGTAAAGCAAGAGATTTGTTTCATTCTTCAAAAAACGTCTATGACTTTAATACTTATTTGTTTTGGTTATCAGAGTTAATTAACATTTTGCTACGCGGCACATCACCAGATGAAGCATTTGCCATTGTACGTAATTCTATAGATAAAAAATATCAAGAACCCATTGCAATTTTTAAGGATTATTTATAGGCAATGAGAGAACAATATAAAAACTGCCCAGCGCTGTAACACTGGGCAATCATGGAACTGTAAACCATTACTGCGGATGCAGAAATGTGATACAATACTCCTACCAAAGATATTGTACCACATCTCCCTGCACCTGTGCAATCAATGGGTGTATTTTTTATACCCAAAATATTATAGGAGTGTGATCATATGGCAAAAGCTAAGTATACCCGGCAAAAAAATGGATACTTCCAAACAAAAGTATGGGACGGAACCTATACCAAGGACGGCAAAAAACATCTTGTAAACCTACGAACCAATAAGAGCAGCCGCGAACTTGAAACAATGGTGAACGAATTTAATGCAAAGGTAAGCGCGCGTGAGTTTGTCCGGGATTCAGATTCGCTATTTATTGACTATGCCCGTGAGTGGCTAAAGCTCTACAAGGCCGATGCGTCTCTCAATACCCGGAAAATGTACGAGAATATCATCGAAAAGCATTTCCGTGACATTAACTGCCACATTGGAGATGTCAGCAGAGCCGTCTACGTATTTACCATCAACAATATTGAAGGCGCCCGCACCAGACAACAGGCAGCCATGACATTCAAGCAGGTCATCAAGAGCGCTGTACGTGACCGCCTGATCGCTCCTGCTGCCCTGGATGAGATATTTGAGGACAGTGTCAAGATAAAGTACAAATCTCCTGAAAAACGCCCTCTGGCAACTCATGAAAAGGCCGCTATACCATTAGCAGATTTCTCACCTATGGAGAGGGCATTCGTTTACATACTGTTTGGGTGCGGTCTGAGGCGCGGAGAGGCCGTTTCTTTGACTAGGTTCGATATTTCCCTCGACAGAAAGGAAATCTCCGTAAATAAGGCCGTAGCGTTCGACGTGAACACTCCCTACATTAAGGACACCAAGAACGGAATCCATCGCACTGTACCTATTCCAGAATCAATCTATCCTGTCATCGTTGATTACCTAAAGGGATTGAAATGCACAAACCTTTTCCATATGGCAGATGGCAGCTATATCACAAAGTCCTCACTTGATAAGATGTGGGCACGTATCATCAGGAAAATGCAAAAGGTATCAGACGAACCAATCAGCAATCTGACGCCGCACATCTTCCGCCACAACTACTGTGCTACGCTCTGCTATCAGATACCTTCGCTCTCAATCAATAAAATCGCAGAGCTTTTGGGCGACACACCCAAGATGGTTGTTGAGGTGTACAACCATGAAATACTGGGAAAGGAAAAGCCGGCAGAGACTGTATCTGCAGCAATGGTTTTGTGAGTCAAAAGTGAGTCATCAGGTCTGTAGGTGAGTCAAAAATGAGTCATTTACACCAGTTTAGAACCACTTACATCTGACTTATATTTTACACATAAAAACAGCGGAAAACCTTGATTTCTCTAGGTTTTCCGCCATCTTTTTTCATGAGACATCGGGGACTCGAACCCCGGACAACTTGATTAAAAGTCAAGTGCTCTACCACCTGAGCTAATATCCCACATTGATTCTATTGTTTTACAGGATTGATTCGTTACACCAGTCTTGTCCAACAAAACTGGGCTAGCTGGATTCGAACCAGCGAATGCAGGGATCAAAACCCTGTGCCTTACCGCTTGGCGATAGCCCAAAAAGGTGGATACTGGGATTCGAACCCAGGGCCTTCAGAGCCACAATCTGACGCGCTAGCCAACTGCGCTATACCCACCATATATGAGATAAGGCAAACTCAATCTCAAACGTGCTCGAAGGGATTCGAACCCCCGACCCACAGCTTAGAAGGCTGTTGCTCTATCCAGCTGAGCTACGAACACATTTCACAAAAATATTTAGTGAAAAGCGGTAATCTTTCCGCTAAAGCAGTTAATCCCCCGCTAAAGCGGGTGATGGGAATCGAACCCACGTATCCAGCTTGGAAGGCTGGTGTTCTACCATTGAACTACACCCGCATA
>CAMWXE010000161.1 GCA_947178145.1 uncultured Lachnospiraceae bacterium
TATTTAGAATTTAGGGGCTCTAACTATATACGTAATTTGTTCCGCTTTTGTGTTATAACATTGGCAGGAGATAAAGAAAAGTTATCCGAAAATGAAATGTTGGAGAAACAGCAGAAAAAGTTACAACAGGAAATCGACAAAATGGCGCAGGCTAAAGATGTCATGGAGCGCAATATACACGCTTATGATGAAGATGTGAAATGGCAGTTGGCAGAGCCGGGGCATTGATGAGTGCAAAGAATTATCGGGATAAAAAAGCACTTCCGCTTGTGGCAAAACTAAAAGAGGTAGTAAAAAATCTGACTATCAAATGCGTACAGATTACGAAGCAGGGAAAGAAACTGACCGCAAAAGTGGACGGGCAACAGAAACAGATTAGCCGCTTGACGGATAAGGTCATAGAGCAGAGCGACACCATAGACCGATTGCAGAAAAAAGCGTCTAATTTGAGGAAACAATAATACAATCCGCAATCTGAACGGGGAATATAAGAAGATAGAGCCGGATTGCCGGGAGGGAGTACGAGCGCAGTTGGATCGCATGAAAGAACTCTGCAAGGAGCGCAATAATCTGTATGAAAAGCAGAATGATTTGAAAGGGCAGAAATGGAGGATTGAGAAGTCGTTGGAACGATAAGAAATGTGAGGTGTGGCGGTTGCCATGCCCATATTTTTAGTGGTAAATAGGGAATAAAAGTGGTATAATCAAAGAAATAAACTAAAATTTAGCTGATTATATGGAGGGTAAAAATGATTGATGGCCATATTCATATTGAGCGTGGGGATTACTCGTTAGAATGGATTAAACAATTCGTAAACAAGGCAGTTGAAATGAAGATTGATGAAATTTGGTTACTTGAACATTGTTATATATTTGAAGAGTTTATGTCTATGTATGATTCAGTATGCGCATACAGTAAATATGTGGATAATTGGTTTCAAAGAAGTGCAGGAAAGCATAAGATACGGGAGTATTATGAACTTATTGAAAAAGTAAGATATCAAAAATATCCTGTTAAGATAAAATTTGGACTTGAAATATGTTACTTTAAAGAGTATGAGACATTTATTGGAGAGATGACGAAAGACAAGGGGTTTGATTTTTTGCTAGGTAGCATTCACTTTGTTGATAGATTTGCATTTGATCATAAGCCTGAACACTGGATTGGAATTGATGTAGATACGATATATCGTAGGTATTTTGAAGACTCTATTTCCTTGGCAAAAAGTAAACTATTTGATGGCATTGGTCATCCAGATGCAATAAAACTATTTGGTCATAGACCGTCCTTTTCACTCTTGGGTTACTATGAAAGTTTAGCAAAGGAACTTTCAAATAGTAATATGTATGCAGATCAGAATAGTGGCGTGGCTCGAAGATGTTCAAAAACTTCTTCTATGGGAATGGATAAAGAATTACTTCATGTTTTGAAGAAGAAAAATATAAAAATTATCACATCATCCGATGCTCATTGTCCTGAAGATGTAGGTGACAAAATTCGAGAGCTTGAAATTTGCGTTGCCAATGCTTAGGAAAAGCAGATGTTTTGTTTTTCTAACGAAATCGACAAGCTTATATTTGAGTAGAGCGTTAATCCGATTTTTCCTTAGCTGTTCCCGTATATTCCATTTTACATTGCAAGATACGAGAAAGAAATTGCATCAGAGGGCAATATTGAAAAAGTGGTAGAGGAGCTGACATATTTCAGGGATGAACTGGTGCGTCTGCATCAGGAGGGCGAGTTATCAGATGATGAGCTGGTAGACTTAAAGGGATTTGTAAACGCTATCATTACACATATTACGAATGGCAATAAAAATGAAGAAAGGCTGGTGAATATTATGGGTGGAACCATTATTGAAACGGAATCTGAAAGGTTGATGCGTGTGGGAGCGGATCAGGGAGCTGCGAAGATGGCTGTTGAAATGGGGCAGGAGTATGGACTTAGTGATGAGGAAATTTAAAAAAATGCAGGAAAAAATAGGTCTGGCCTTAGAAAGGGCAAAAGCGTATTTAACGCAGTATGGAAAGCAGCTTGTGTAAGGTAATGATTTTGATGTAGCAATAAAAATTTTTAAGCAGAGGGAAGTATTTCCGTAAAAGATGGAGATACTTCCCTTTTTGCGTGGGAAATTATACCTGAAAGGAGAAAACCAATGAATCAAAATCATATGAAACTAACAGATCAGGAATGGTTTGATCTAATCCGGGACTGCAGGAGCAGCGGCCTGACTGTCCGGGACTGGTGCAGCCGGCATGATCTGACTGTCAAAGCTTTTTACTATCATACGCACCAGCTGCGTAAAAAAGGATACGCGGTCCCTGACAAAACCATGTCATCTGCCCCTTCGGAAAAACACGAGATCGTCTGTCTGAATATTGCAGACAATGTTTCCGCTGGCTGGACAGTGCCGCGCGGGCCAGCCACAGAAGCTGTCAGTGGTGCAGCTCTCAGTATTGATTTCCATGGCATAATGGTCGGGATATCCAACCATGCAGCGCAGGATACCATCACAAATACCTTTCGTGCGCTGCGCAGCTTATGTTAGGCGGCCTTTCCGGAGTATCAAAGATCTTCCTTATTACAGGACGTACAGATATGAGGCTCTCCATCGACGGCCTCATGTCGATAATCCGGGATTCCTACCAGATGGACCCTTATACCAGCACCCTATACCTTTTCTGTGGAAAGAGAGCTGACAGGATCAAGGCTCTGTATCATGATAAAACAGGTTTTGTACTGCTTTATATGCGGCTGGATTCTGGCCGTTTCCAGTGGCCCGGAAACGCCTCCCAGGCACGCCTGCCCACCCGGCAGGAATACCGCTGGAAATTATTTTTTCGTTCCGTTATCCACCGTCCCTGCTCTCCACGAAAAAGTTATCCATGTGCAGAGGTTCCATACGGACAGCCGTTGTGGATAACAGAGCGCAGACAGCCCTCCCGGACTCCTGATCCCCGAAAGATATCCACCAGATTCGGTTTCGTCAGAATGCCCACAGCCAGATCCGCCCCCGTTTGATAAAAAACCGCCATACTGGTACAATACAGTCAGAAGAAACAGGAAAGAGGGAATCCAGGGGATGGGCGGGACGGATATTTTAAAAGAACAGATCAGACTGCTTGAGGCAGTCATCGAACAGCAGAAGGCGCTTATCCAGACACAGGAAGCCCGCCTGGCAGAAAAGGATGCAGCCATAGCAGACTTAAAAAAACTGGTAAATGAACTGCAGTCTCTTAAAGCAAACCTTGAAGAAACACTAGAAGAGCTCCGCAGGCAGTTTTTCGGCACGCGCAGCGAAAAGAAGACCGATAAAGCATCTGATGAAAATGCCCGGAAGATTGAAGTAAAAAGCCATACTCGTGAACGCAGGCCCAAAAAGAAACGTGAGGAACTTTATGCGAATCTTCCTGTAAAGGATGTCATCATCCCACTGTCAGAGCAACAGCGCCGCTGTGAATACTGTAATGCACAGATGAGCGTGATAGGCTATACAACCGTCAGGGAAGAACTCAGGATCACACCGGCTGTCGTAGAGCGTATCCGATATAAGCAGGAAGCAGCGGTCTGTCCGGAATGCAAAAAAGATGGTGAGGGGATTCTTGTGAAAGCCTCCACCCCGACAGCCCTGATGGCACATTCCCCGGCATCACCTTCCGCTGTCGCATATATTATGTTCCATAAAACTTTCATGGGGACGCCTTATTACAGACAGGAGGCAGGCCTGCTCCAGCCTGGGTTAAACCTGCCCCGGGAAACCATGGCCAACTGGTATATCCACTGTGCGCAGGAATATTTTTATCCGGTATATGAAAGGATGCATGAACTGCTGCTTAAGAGGGATATCATCCATGCAGATGAAACTGTCTGCCAGGTACTGCGTGAGGACGGAAAAGATGCAGAGTCCACTTCATACATGTGGATCTATCTGAGCGGAAGCGACGGACTCAGCCCGATCGTACGCTATGATTACCAGCCCGGACGGGGAGGCCGGTATCCGCAGGAATTTCTGGAAGGTTTTTCCGGAATGCTGCAGTGTGATGGATATCAGGGATACAACAAGGTGAATGATGTGATTCTTGTCTGCTGTCTGGCACACTGCAGGAGGAAGTTTTATGAGGCAGTCCCCGCAAAACGCCGGAAATCATGGAAGCTTCTTGACATAAATTCAGAAGAAGCTATTCCTGAACCATCCATCCCCAAAGATCCGACAGATAAAAGCCTCATACCTGCGGAGACAGGACCTGCCTGCTGCAATAAGCTGTTCTTTTTAGAAAGAGAGCTAAAGGATCTGGCACCGGAGGAAAGAAAAGCCAGGCGGGAGGAAAAGGAAACCGCAGTGTGGGAAGAATTCTGGACCTGGCTGTCAAGCCTGCAGCCTGCAGGAGGCAGCAAGCTGGAGAAGGCGGTGAACTATGCCCAAAACCACAGGGAGACACTCTGCAGCTATTTACTGGATGGCAGATGTGAGATATCCAACAATGCTGCAGAACGACGAGCAAAAAGCTATGCTATCGGAAGAAAGGCGTTTTTATTCCATACATCTGCTGCAGGCGCACAGGCCAGCGCTGTGATGTACAGCATAACAGAAACAGCCAAAGCAAACAAACTGAATGTGTTCCAGTATCTCTATATGGTACTGCTTTACATGCCGGACTACAAAAATGAGCCCGCAGGCATAGAAATGCTGTTGCCATGGAGTAACTTTATAAAGGAGCGCTGTACAGGTTTAATAGACATCGAAAATATTACACCGGAAAATCATGATCCACTGCCATTATAACTATAACAGTCAGAAAACACCGTGATGGAAGTCTGCAATACGGTATGTTGTTCATCGCTTACCATCTTCACTTTCCTGCTTTCTTCTGATTTCATCCTATCTCTTTCCTGCCTGTTTTCCCTGAATCTGGTAAATCAGATAATCCAGGCAGGAAATCCTTCTTTCATCCTTGTGTACTCTTCCAAGCAGATATTCCCTCTGATGTTCCAACAGTTCCAACTGTTTCGCCTGTTGCCCCTTGTCAAACCATCCCATAAAATCCTGGATCATTTCGTTTTCACATCCGGCATCCTCCAGATTCTGTATTACAGATTCCCTGCTTCCTGTAGTTATCATACCTGCACCCCCCTGACGTTTTTGATAATTTTACTATAAGGCCATCTATAGTAAATAGCAAATATTTAGATATAATTCGTTTGTATAGTTGAAAACTATGGAGAGCTATGATAGAATTTATTAAAATCAACCTGTCCTGCAGAGTGGTTCCTATCCTCTGAAATACATATGACATTCTTTCAACATGCGGCAGACAATAAACAGACAACAAGGAGCAGATATATGGAAATACGGGTACTTCAATACTTTCTTGCCATTGCAAGAGAACAAAGCATTATACGGGCCGCTGAGTCCCTTCATCTCTCTCAGCCTACTCTTTCCACACAGATTAAAAATATGGAGGAGGAACTAGGAAAGCAGCTGCTGATCCGCGGCACAAAGGGTTCCCGCAAGGTTACGCTGACAGAAGAGGGAATGATCCTCCGAAAAAGGGCGGAAGAAATTCTGGATCTGGTAAAGAAAACGGAAAACGAAATTATACTTTCTGACAATGTGATTATCGGAGATGTATACATTGGAGCCGGAGAAACAGATGGTGTCCGTCTGCTGGCAAAGGCTGCCGGAAAACTGAAAAAGCTGTATCCCGGAATCCATTACCACATTTCCAGCGGAAATGCTGTATATGTCAGGGAACAGCTGGATAAAGGACTGATTGATTTCGGAATTATATTGGGAACGCCTGATCTGACCAAATATGAAGCATTAAAACTACCTGCAAAGGATGTATGGGGTGTTCTGATGCCAAAAGATTCTCCCCTGGCCGAAAAGGATTTCATTTCCCCCGAAGACCTGTGGGGGCAGCCACTGCTGATATCCCAACAGGAGGCAGATGGCGGAGAACTTGTCCAATGGATGAAATGCAGTATATCGGAACTGGATATTGTTATGACTTACAATCTGCTGTTCAATGCATCACTTCTTGTGGAAGAGGGACTGGGGTACGCAATCTGCTTTGACAGAATCATCAATACTTCCGGTGACAGCAGACTCTGTTTCCGCCCCCTGTACCCCACCATCGAGATTGAAATGTATATGATCTGGAAAAAGTATCAGGTTTTTTCCAAACCTGCGGAAAAATTTTTGTTGATGATGCAGGAGAGTATAAACACAGTTCAAAAGTAATATAAATTGCACCCCCCTCGTCATAAACATAGCCATTAGTAAAGCTACAATTTGTTATTTGAACATTTCCGCTTACAAAATATAACCTCCAGATGAAGCATAATTGCTATCGAATACACAACTGTTAATCTCTGCAATGCCATCCGAATTAACCCAAATTGCCCCATAATTAGCGTCACACCTCTGTAAAGTAACATCATTCAGCGTCAAATGCCCTTTCTCTACATATATCATTGCTTCTTGCCCCGGCTGGTTTTTTCAACATTGAAATTCTCCTAATGTTATTCTGGATCAGATGTGCACAGGGTAACAGAATGGTTATAAAGTAACCTGCCCTAGATACAGCATTCCGTGAACCGGATAGATACTTTTCCAGTTAAGAAGATCATCTCACCAATTTTCAACGATGTAAAACCGGTGGGTTATTCATCGCTTACGAAGCTTCCAAATAAGCATTCCGGCATCACGGATAAGATGGCTGCCTATGCCCTG
>CAMWXE010000162.1 GCA_947178145.1 uncultured Lachnospiraceae bacterium
ATTATGCACAATTCAAGAGATATGTACCGTGATATGTGGGAAAAGGTTTGGAACGCCGAATTTGAGAACGAATAAAATATTTTGTCAATGACTTTTTTACATGAATGGCTGCAGCTTTTTGCAAAGAAAATTTGCAATGCTGCAGCCATTTTTGACATCGCTTTGGCATGTGCACTCCTATATAATTGATTTTGGGAGGAGGGAGAGACGCATCTGGAGGCGAAATGGGATGCAAATATTTCAAGATTTCGCAGAAGCATATAATTTCAAATTTTGAGGTAGGAGGAAAACGGAATGGAAGAATCGGGTTTTGCAGGAAAGGAAAAACAAAGGAAGCAGCCGGAGAAAGTCGTGCTTCATTTTATAAACGGGAGATTGCAGTCAGGTGAGAAGACGATGGTTAATTTAGGCATTCAAAACTGTTTGGCAACCATATACTCTGATGAGATAATTGGGCAGATTGAGGGTTCAGATATACTACTGGGGTATAACGAGAACCAACAGGTGTGGGTGTCGGTTAAAAATTATGATGACATGGAATTCGAATGGGGTAACTGGGAAACCGAAAGAAAGGTGTCAATTTTATTCTATCTGTTGACTTATGACGGCGAATATCTGATGTTTTGCAACAATAAAGATTTTTTCTGTTATCATGCGGTTCCCCAAAAAGACCCTAGGCAAAACCTTGACAGAAGGGTACCTAACACACACATGATCGCAACCTACCATGTGCTGAATGACTTGCTTGGACAGACGAATGTGTATTCACTGAAAGTTTTACCAACATAGTTGGAGGATTAGGGGATGGAAAAGAAAACGAGAATAATCCATGTTACCAATCCATACCAGCAAGGAGGCAAAAAGAGACAGGATCTAAGAGGAAGTGGCGGTAGGCTGTTTGAAAACCAGCAGGTATGTCCGGGGAGATTGTATGGACTATCAGATGCGGGAGAAAGCGAAGGAAGTCATGGGATGCCGTTTGAAAATCAACAGATATGTCCGGGGAAGCTGTATGGATTATCAGATGCGGGAGAAAGCGAAGGGAGTCATGGGACACCGTTTGAAAACCAGCAGATACATCCGGGGGGAATGTTTGGATTTGCAGATGCAGAAAGGGAGGTTTCCTTTGAAAGCAATTCCAAGGGAAGAGATAGTAGTCAGAAAGGTAGCAGCGAGGAACAAAAAACTGAGGAGGATAAGGAAACTGAAAAGGATGAAAAATCCAAAGTGGAGAAAAAAACCAAAGCGAGGAAGCGGTCTTTATATTCGGTAATAGGTGACGTGCTTTTGCGGGATTATAGGCTTATCCGCGACGAATCGCGAAACATCTACTACTATTCCGCTGGCATCTACCAGAAAGCAGATGCTATATCTTTGGCGGAGTTTGTCAAACGGAATTTGGAAGCTTTTTATGTGCAGCAGATTGCCGATCCAAGCTTTTACCAAAAATTGTTGTTTGATTTAAAGTCCGATAGTCGGATTCAAGTAGTGGATAGAAAGAAACTGGACAACAGGATGAAGTATCTGGTCGCATTTCAGAATGGTGTATTTGATTGCCGGCAGGGGATATTTTTAGATTTTTCACCCGAATTCTACCTCTTTTCTAAGCTGGAAGTGGAGTATTGCAGAAATCCACGAGCAGAAACATTCGAAGCATTTTTGGAGGTTGTGGGCGATGGGGATGATGCGATTAAAGATTTGATCTGGCAAATGATTGCGTATATCTTGCTACCTTCTAACGACGGGAAATGTTTCTTTGTGATGGGGACAGCCCCGAACAGTGGGAAAAGCCTTTTGGCAAAGGTAATCGAAGCAATGTTCCCGGATTCGGTGGTAAATCGTTCCCCAATAACTTCTATATCGGGCAGATTCGGTCTGGCGCCAATGGCTGACAAGCGGATAAATATTGCTCCTGAGTGCATGGATGAACGGATTTCAGCGGATGTTGTAAACAACATAAAACTCATGACAGGGGAAGAGTCGGTTAATGTGGAGCGGAAAGGGATAGACGCCTCACGGGAGTACATATGTTGTAAACTTCTGTTTGCAACAAACTGCGCGACGGCTTTTGCTGTTAAGGATTCGGCTTTCTGGAACCGAATGCGGATCGTCCCATTCTTGCATTCTGTTCCACAGCGAAACCAGAGGTCGGATTTGTTTGGGGATTTAAAACGGGAACTGGATGCTATTGCATCCATCGCGGTTTCGGAGTTTGCGGGTCCGTTGATAGAATCTAACTATCGGTTTACAGTGCCGGATTCGTCGGCAAGGCTGATGAGCCAGTGGAGAAACAGCAGTCTTGATATTTTGAAGGAATTTCTGGAGTGTAGATGCGAAATCACGCATGATCCGTCAGATTTTATAGCGGTAAGAGAGATATATGACGAATATTGCCAGTGGATTAAGGATTCATACGAGTATCTTCAACCGCTTGCGCTTCGTGATTTTAGCAGGAAGATTCGGGAAAAATTTACACAGCGCAAAGAACCGCGCGAAAAAGAAAAGATTGGGGACGAGTATGTCCGTGTCTTGCACGGAATTTGCTGGTTGAAAGATTTTGATGCCGATTAAAGTAGAAAAAACGATGGATAAAGCATAGTCAAGACAAACGAAAGGGGGGGGGGTGAAATTATGAATGGTAATTTGTATTATACAGCGAACGAGGTTATGGAGATGCTTGGAATATCGAGAGGACATGCCTACAAAATCGTGAAACGACTCAATGAAGAACTTGCAAGTAAAGGCTTTATTGTGGTCGCAGGAAAAGTGCCGAAAAAATATTTTGCAGAACACTTTTACGGGCTGACTTGATAGTTTTAATGCCCCGCGGATTTTTCGCGGGGCATATTTATGGAAGGAAGTGATCATTTGACTGTTACTAGGAATGAGGAACGAGGATATTGGGAAGTTCTTTTCTATTATAAGGACTATACCGGGAAAAGACGGCAGAAACATAAACGTGGGTTTAGAACTAAAAAGGAAGCGGTCGCATGGGCGGAGCAATTTATGGTTCAGAAATCCCACAACCTGGATATGACATTTCAATCATTCTGGGAGTTATACAGGGATGATATGTCACAACGACTTCGGGAAAATACTATGCGGAGTAAGGATTATATCGTGGAATTAAAGATTCTTCCATATTTTGGAGAAAAGAAAATTGCGGAGATTACCGCAGCAGATATAAGGCATTGGCAGAACAGTATTATGAAATCTGGATATGCGCCGACTTATCTTAAAACGATTAATAACCATCTCAGCGCCATTTTTAATTATGCGGTGAAATATTATGATCTGCCTAAAAATCCGTGTACACGGGCGGGGAGTATGGGAAAAGGGAAGGCGGAGGAAATGCAGTTCTGGACGCAGGACGAATTTGAGTCTTTTATTGAATGCGTGAAAGATAAGCCTGTTGCTTATTATGCTTTTCTTACCATGTATTGGACAGGGGTTCGGGTTGGAGAACTCTTAGCGCTTACTTTGTCGGATTTTGACGATGAAAAAAAGACGTTATCCATTACAAAATCTTATCAGAGGATTAACGGCAAAGATATTATAACAGAACCAAAGACTGCCAAAGGGAGACGGGTAATCACACTGCCGGAGTTTCTTGTTGCGGAGATAGAGGAATACGTTGGAAAACTGTATGGAATGATGGGAAATGACCGTCTGTTTATGGTGACAAAGTCGTATCTGGAAAAAGAAATGGTCCGTGGTGTCAAATTATCTGGCGTGAAGAAAATTAGATTACACGATCTGCGCCATAGCCATGCTTCCCTGCTGATTTCAAAACTGGGAGCGCAGCCAAAACTTGTGGCAGACAGGCTCGGACATGAGAAAATCCAGACAACGCTTGCAACATATTCCCATTTATACCCAGATCAGGCGCGCGATCTGGCTGATCAATTAGATAATCTTATAGACGGGTCTGATGAAGAGGAGGAAAAGAGTAATGCCGGGAAAACATAAAGAGCCTACGATAGCTTTTCGCCCAAGTGCGTGGGAAAGAGCAATTATTGAACAAAGGGTATCACTCAGCGGTATGTACAAAAAGGATTTTATTGCAAGAAGCTGTATCTATTCAAATATTGTCGTTGTCGGCAAAAGGGAAAATGTGCAGCGTATTGTGGATGCCATACAGGAAATGCAGAGCGTTATGAATGATCTCGCCAGACAATTACAGTCTGGCGGGTTTTCTCTTTCTGACGGCAGCTATGAAGAATTGAAAAGAGATTATCTTGCATTTGTGATTACCATTGTGGATATAGTAAATGGAGCTGCCTATCTGTTTGAAAAAGAATCACTCGGAAATAGGAGAAACTGGAAAGCGGAGTTGGAAATGGAACAGCTACGTCATGCGATAGAGCATAGTGAGAGTAAAAACGGAGTAATTGAAAGAAATAATGATTCATGATATGATAATAAAGAAAAGGTAGGTGATTTGATGGACGCTGAAAAACAAGATGATTTGAAACGAAAAGAAACGCTGGAAGCAATAGAAAAATTATGCCTTTTAGATGATAATCTGATGACTCTGGTGTTCGACAGGAATATAGAGGCTACAGAACTGCTGCTAAATGTTATTCTTCAGAGGAACGATTTAAAAGTGCTGGAAGTGATAGGACAGCGGGAGTATAAAAACCCAATGATTGGTGGGCGTTCTATTACCATAGATATTTTTGCAGTTGACGGGGACGACAAGGTCTATGACGTAGAGGTGCAGCGTGCATCGGCGGGGGCAGATGTCCATAGGGCGAGGTTCCACAGCAGTATGATTGATACAAAGATGTTGAAAGCGAAGCAGGATTTTAAAGAAATTCACGACTCTTATGTAATATTTATAACAGCAAGTGATGTTATGGGAGCGGGGTTACCTTTGTATCATATTAAAAGGGTAATTGAAGAAACGAGTGTATGCTTTAATGATGGTTCCCATATCATATATGTGAACGGCAGTTATAAAGATGATAATGACCCGGTTGGAAAGCTGATGCATGACTTTAGATGTGTAAGCTCTGTTGACATGTTCTATCCGGAATTAGCAAAACAAGTAAAATATTTCAAGGAGACAGAAGGAGGTCGGGAAATTATGTGTCAGATATTTGAGGATTTGGCAGAAAAAAGAGCTAATGAAAAGGTAGAGAAAATGCGAGAGGAAGTGAGAGAGGAAACAAGGATAGAAACTTTGTCTAATTCTATTAAAAGTCTTATGAAATCTATGAAGTGGACAGCCGAGCAGGCAATGAATGCAATGAATGTGTCAGAAAATGACCAAATGCTTTTGAAAACGCGCTTTTAGGTTATATAAATGGGCAGAGAAGTTCTGGTAATACTATTGCTGTGTGGTAATACTTTGGTAATAAAATGTCAGCGAACCAGAAAAATGGCTTCGTGTTTCAGTGTATTTGGCGAATTGGAAGACTAAAAATCATAGATTAGGAAATCAAATGACAGCCATGTGGGAAGAGTTCGAGTGATGAAATGGACTTTAAGAAGCTAGTATCTATGCGTGTTGCAAGCAAATTTGTTTAGGTGCTAGCAACGATTTGGCAACATTTTTCACATCACGCACTAAATAATTACATCAATGGCATAAGAAAACCTTGCTGATTTTCAGATATGTAACTGAATATCGGCAAGGTCTTTTTGTGCTTATTTCTGTTTTTTCTTTTTCGCTGTTTTCTTTTTCTCTTTCTCGATTTTCTGAAATTCCTCCATAAGCATATTGCTGACCGTCTGTGAGGGGACTTTTGCCCAATGCTTTGAGGTGTCCAGTTCCGGGTACTTGTACCGCCACTGGTCGTATTCCTCTCTGCTTATCTCGCCCCGTTCCAGTTTGGCGGCTTGCTCCTGCCATGCGTGGAACATATCGAACATGGACGTATAAGTGGAATAGTCGGACTTGTCAAGGCGCAGGCAGATTTCCCCGTCAATCTCCCCGATTTTCAGCCCGTACATATCTTCCAACGCAAAGAGCGTGTGCATAAGCCCGATATAGGTATCAATATCCGGCACGGTGAGGGCGTGGGTGCTTACATCAAAGATATTCGCCATTTCTTTTACAAGGTCGTGCTTCGGTGTCCTCGCTTCGGTTTCATACTGTGCCATGCGGACATCAGAGGTCTTTCCGAGAAAGCCGAGGATTTCGCCTAACTGTTTCTGTGTCATGCCTTTTCGGTTGCGGAAAAAGCGGATACGTTTGCCGATTGCCATAATAAAACCTCCGTTATTGTGAAGTATAGTTGCGTTGTAAAGTCATGCCAGTTCAAGTAGGTTGTGCTTTACTTAAACAAATTTGTTGAACTTAGTATAACACGGTGCAATAGAAATAGCAAGAACAACTTAAATAAAAAAAGTTAAGATTTTCTTGCAAACCACTTGAATTAACGGAATTTATTTAGTATTCTATATACAATACTTAAACAAAAACAGTTAAATATTGAAAGGAGAAGGTATCTGAATGACGGAAAAATCTTTTATGACAGTGGAGGAAGTGGCAGCGGAACTGCGTGTGTCGAAGTCAAAAGCCTATCAGATTGTAAGGGAACTGAACGCAGAAATGCAGAAGCAGGGTTATCTGACCGTGGCAGGACGTGTGAACGCTACATTTTTTCATAAAAA
>CAMWXE010000163.1 GCA_947178145.1 uncultured Lachnospiraceae bacterium
ATCGGAGAAATAGACAAGTCAAGATGTGTCACTTATTTTTCTACAGTTCCTTATCGTTGTTATCAGAATTCAGCTCATTACTCTCCTGACTGAACATCTTTTCTTTCCTTGTCACATTGTCCCTTACAACTACCTGCGGGTACTTTTTCAGCAGTTCATCTTTCCTATGCAATGCTGTTTCCATATCACTGCAGGTATCTCCCCAGCTGTAACGATCTCCGTTTTCATCAAGCGCATGGACATCCACCCCCTCCCATGTAAAATCGTCAAGATGTGCACCAACATAGGTGTGTCCATCAATCCAGATAAATACCTTCACTGCCTCCCATGGCAAGCTTATTGACAAGATCAAATTCATACGTTTTAATCGGTACTGGACTGCGTGTCGACAGACCATAGTCAAGAATAGCTGGGAGCTTTTCTTTCTCTTTCAGAATATTCTGAATCATGTTAAACAGATCCTCTGTTGTCATTGGTTTGTTCATTGTCTCATTTCCTCCTAAAATTAAATAAGGAGCATTCCATTAAACTGGAATACTCCCTTTTGTTGTAAGTTAATTAAATTGTAAATATTCATCTCATCTATTGTATTGATGAACAATAATCATCTTCGCTTTGCTTTTCTTGATTACTCTTTCTGATTCAAGTTCTATCACTGTTCCTCCCATAATACTTACCAGCCTTTCTTCATTTTTATTTCCGTTTGTTATGTGCGAAATAATAGTATTGACTAATCCCATAAGATCAATAGCTTCTCCATCTGACAATTCATTTTCCTGATGCAGACGTATCAGTTCATCCCGAAAATAGATCAGATCATCAACTGCCTGATTGACTGCCCCTCCAGACGCAACTGCTTCCTCATACCGGGCAATATAAAACGGTATGTATGGAAATAGTCTTTCCTCAACAATATATTCTTTCGTTAAATCTTCCAGAATCACGTTATCTGACTTATAATCCACAGTCTGACCGTCTGGAAATGCAAAAGTGATTGTCGTTGTTTTTGGCGTTTTATCTGTTTTCTTGATATATATAACAGAAAATCTTGGCATTGAAACTGTTGCATGGCCAATGTCCCATATTGCAAATTTTCTCGCAACAATAAACGCATATTCTGCTACTCTGATCGCCATAGAACCATCCCGATTGAAAAACAAGCTCCACCGCTCTATCTTTATCGAATTACAGTACTACAAAGACGGCAAAGGGGTTGTCAATCAATGTTACTACTACGATCGAAAATACAAGCGACAGGATATCAAAGTAACACCACCGTTGTTGACAAGCTGTTTCTTTCCATACAACCAGGAGGGCATTTTAAATCTGTTCAATCATGAAATTTGCTGCGACTTTACTCATATGATAGTAACAGACGGAATCGATCTGGATTCCAACACTGCCCCTCTGTGTGGCGCGATATAGGAGGTTTTCAAATGGCTAATTTAACCAAAGAGTACATCGACATAAAAAATGTCAAACACAATGTCGAGCATCTTATTTTATCATCTCACAAGGATTTTGGCAAGGAAAAGGTTGTAGAAGAACTGTTCCGTGTTCTGACCAGACCACGGAAACATTCTTCTACACAATGATCAAACAACATGTCCATTGACTGACTCTCCGCAGCCCTGCTGCGGGGAGTACAATATCACAATTGAAAAGACAAGTTAAGTAATAAAAATGTTATGTCACGTATATTTCAAATCAATGTATATGCCATATCCGGTCAATGTGTAGATAATATTTATTCAATGTATATGCCATATTCAGTCAATGTATAGATAACATCAGAGAAAGGACTTGTCAATATGAATGACACAATTGAACAAAATGAACCACATAAATTATCGGCGATAAAGGAACGAAAACCCACAAAATGGGACGTATTACAAAAAAGATAACGATCTAAAAGGAAGTGTATCAAAATGGCAATTGTGCTCTACGCGAGAAAATCAATCGAACGAGAGAACAGTATCAGCTGTGAAACCCAGCTTGAATACTGCAAGTCTGTCATCAAGCCGGACGAGCGGAACGAAAAGGTCATAACCCTTGTGGATAACGGCTTCTCAGGAGGCAACATCAATCGTGACGGCTTTCAGAAGATGATGAACCTCGTCCATCAGGATAAGGTCAGCAAAGTCATTGTCTACAAACTTGACCGCATCAGCCGTTCTCTCTCCGACTTCGTGAATATTCTGCAGGAGTTCAAAACACATAAAGTAGAGTTTGTATCCTCACAGGAGTCTTTTGACACATCCTCTCCCTACGGGGAACTGATTGTCAAAATCCTAATGATATTTGCTGAATTTGAGAGAACATCCATCATCAACCGCATAACCCAGGCTTATGCCCATCGGAGCGAAATGGGATTTTATATGGGAGGCAGGCAGCCTTACGGATTTGAGCTTGTTCCTACAGTCATTCATAATATTAACACAAAAAAGCTAAGTCCCATTCCCTCAGAGATCGAACAGATACGATACATATATGAGGTATATGCGCAGGAAAGCGTCTCTTTGCGGCGTCTGATGGATATCCTGATCTCCGAAAACAAGCTGCCCCTGAACGGAAGTGCGTGGTCTACAGCCAAACTCTCCACGATACTCAAAAATCCGATCTATGTCAAAGCGGATTCCGATATCTACGATTACTATGAACGGCACGGGGTTCAGATGGTAACTGATGTATCAATGTTTACTGGGGAATATGGGGCACAGCTCTACGGACATACCAAACATAAGCCCAACAATCCCGACTGGTCTGACATGAAGCTGGTACTCTTAACCCATAATGGCATCGTGAATTCTGATATCTGGCTCAAATGCCAGCGGAAGCTCGAGAAAAATAAGCAGATCACAAACAGTTACAGCAATCAGACCAGCTGGATCTCCGGTAAAGTGATCTGTGAAAAATGCGGGCATACCATGACTACGATCAAAGGTAAAATCAACAAACGTGGCGAAATGCGGCGCTACTTCAACTGCACAGGCAAAACGCATAAGAAAATCTGTACTGGGACTAAAGTATCCATCTATGCTGAGGATTTGGAAAACATGGTCTATGACTGTATCTGCGAAAAATTATCCGATTTGAAGGAAGCAAAGCATACAACACCAAATGACCATTCTCCCGAAGTGAATGAACTGAAATTAAAGATCAAAACGATTGAGAAATCAGAGAAACAGCTTATGGATACAATGCTGTCAGGCGGTTTTAACGAAGATTTGCTGTCACTCGCCAACCAAAAAGCTACACAGTTTAAGAACGACAAACGGGCTCTGTATGAACGGATTGACGAGCTCAAAAGTATGGACGACGAGGCAGATGTCATCATCGATCTTGCCAAATCCTGGAAAACAGCTGACTACAACCGCAAAAAAGAGGTTGCTATGATCATGATCCACCAGATCATCATAAGCGAAGACGGCAGCACCAAAATCATCTGGAATATCTAACCATCAGGGGATTTTACCCCTGATGGTTTTTATTCGGAAATCACTTTACAACGCTTCTTATAACATGCAATTCCATATCTGTATATCAATTTCATGCCATCATCTATCAAAACTTCCTCATAATTCCTGTCTTTGATCTGCTTCATTGCCTCGTCACATGCGGCATCAAACTTTGCATTCTCGGCATACTTTAATTCTATGACAATACCGATCTCATCATCCACGATTTCCACAGAGATATCACTGTATCCATCTCCTGTTTGCGCATTTGACCTGATTTTCCAATCAGTCGTACTTCCCAGAAGACCGAGTAAAATACCGTGGTAAAAATTCTCCTTCATGTCATTCCTGGCATAACTGTCACGGATACTAATCGTCTTTCTCAAATATGAAGTGAACCCCTCCTCTATAGCTGTCACATCATTTTTCTGAAACGCCCTGCAAAAATTTTGTAGTTTTGTGATATCTTTCTTTGTCTCCTCTTTCAAGGCCATCAAAAAGGCTGCTGTCACATCCAGTCTCAAAAAAATGTTTCAGCATACTCATATTCAGCGTTTTTCCAAATCGTCTTGGGCGCGTGAATAAATTTACCTTTCCCGGATTCTCTAAAAGATCTCTGATTATTCCTGTCTTATCAATATAATAAAATCCGTCCCTGCGCATTTCAGCAAAATTTTCAACCCCAACAGGAATCTTTGTTTTCATTATCATGGCTACCTCTTTTCTCATTCTATCCGAATTATTTCGTCAGCCTTTCAATCACGCAGCTATGCGGCTTGACAATAGTATCCTTGTCATAATTGATCCCGACAATCACAATCTCACCGACATAATCTTCTAGTGTCTGTGTATACTGTCTGCTTTTGATCTGCTGTATCGCTGTGTCAGCAGTCTTATTGTATTTTAATTCGACAACGAGTGCTGGTTTGTTTACAGACGGCAGCGGCAGAAATACAACATCCGCAAACCTGCGCCCTGTAGGCAGTTCCCTTATAATCCTGTAATCCTTCCTCGCACTGTAATATGCAAGACCGATCGCGCACCCAAGTGAATTCTCATCATTGTAAGTCAGAATTGATGCTACCTCTGTATGTGCCTGATCAAGCGCCCTGGCAACGCTATCAGCATCCCCTCTCAACGTATCTTCGAGAAGCTTTTCTGATGCCTTTAAAACCTGCATCACCTTTGACCAGCCGCTTACACTCATGGCATTTTCAAATTCTCCGATAATCTCTTTGTTTGGAATAAATGCCTCTTTTGTCTCCGCATCATATCCGAGGTATCCTAAATGAATCAATAGTGTCAGAACATCATCTTTTACCTCAAAATTGCGCATATCATTCTGGAAACTCAACGTATTGACCTTAACACGATTCCCGCCGAGCATCTGCACAATATCTGACCGAAGCCCGTCAAAGTCCATTTCCATATAAACCTTTAATGCCTCATATGTCTCTGTGGAAGTCCAGTAATTTGACAGCACATGGCTCTTCATCGCCGCCACAACAGATCTTGGATTGTAGATATGCTGAAACTGTCGGAATCGATATCCGTCATACCAATTGCTTACCTGCACAAAATCCATATCATACTTCTCGCACAGCCCTTTCACTTCATCCTCCGTAAACCCAGTATATTCCTCATAAATAAACTGGTCTGTCATTGAATATTCCCATAACATATTTAATGCAGAATGTTGTCCGTATTTTTTGACTGGCAAAATGCCTGTCATATAGGCAAGTGCCACATATGACTGGTCTTTTAGAAGGTCTCGCAGAAAGTCAAGATATTGTTTCTGCATTGTCTCTGACTCCTGCCTTTCGCGCATCACGCAGTCCCACTCATCTATCAGAAAGATAAACTGCATCTCTGTTTTCGCATAGATTTTCCTTAATGCCGCAGCCAGTCCCTTGTTCTGTCCTTTTAAAAGCTCTCCATATTCCTCCTGAAGCTCTTCCAGTATCTCCTGCTCCAAATACTCTGTCACATCTTCATTCTTTGCCCTGATCAAAAACTGCTGCATATTCAGAAAGAGCACATTGTACTGATTCAAATGCTCCTGAAACGTCTCATTACTTTCTATTTTAAACCCCTTGAATAAATCAGCCGAATCACACCCACGGCTATAATAGGCAGCAAGCATTTTCAGTGCCATCGACTTTCCAAAACGCCTTGGCCTGCTAACGCAAACACACTGTTCTTCTGTATTGATCACTTTGTTGGTACATGCGATCAGTCCAGTCTTGTCCACATAAATCTCCGAACGAACGGACTTCCAAAAACCTATGTTCCCCGGATTCAGATAAATGCCCACGTGTTATCCCCCTATGCAATCCCATATTTTCGAAAAATAGTATTCAAATCTTCCCTAAGGATTATATTCTCATCAATATACATGATTCCTTTCATCCTTTCCTGATTTTTGACGTTCTGTTATCTTTTGCTAACTTGGAAGGAATACTTTCTCATACCGATGCGTTATCATCAATATAAAAAATTGTTTCTGTATCTCTGACAAAACTGATATTTCATCTATCATTTCGCATATCTCTCCCATACAGCTTCCTATTTTCGGCGTGAGCCTTTGTATTGCATCTGAACACTCTGAATATTCCATATTCTCTATTATATGGTACGATTCACTCGTTTTCCATGCAGTTCAAATATACATCTGCGTGCCTTATAGGTCTCCGCCTCCATCTTATTGATATCTGCCATAACATCTTTCATCTTCGTATCATCCCATTTATTATTCAGGCAATTTCCATTGTATACATTCTTTGATTTTGTTCATATGTATTGAAATCTTCCAGATTCAAAATACCACCTTCTTTCTCTTCCCATATTCTGAAATATTCCCATGGATTGTCCTATTCTTTTTAATATATATATCGTGTTTGATTTTTGCTCATATCCAGGTACATTCTTTTTGTTACCT
>CAMWXE010000164.1 GCA_947178145.1 uncultured Lachnospiraceae bacterium
TCTCAAAATGGGAGAACTGCTCGGCATATCCCGATATAGAAATGCTGCCGAAACTGGCGGCTGCCCTCCACACCACCATCGATGCACTGCTCGGCTATGAAAGTGTGGTGACAGACTATGACAGACGGTACAATACACAAGAGTATTACTGGGGGCTTGCGCCGAACCGCATCTGTTATGATATCATGAAACTTCTGCCGCCAGTCAGACCCTACCGCGTGCTGGATATTGGCTGCGGCGAGGGTAAGGACGCGGTTTTCTTTGCCAAATGCGGCTATGATGTGACTGCATTTGACCTTTCCGAACAGGGGATTGAAAAGGCAAAAAGGCTCGCTGAACACAATAAAGTCAATCTGAAGCTTTTCAAGGCAGATCTTTTTGACTATCGCCCTGACACGGAGTATGACATTATATTCAGCAGCGGAGTCCTTCACTTTATCCCGCAATCAGAGCGGAAAGAGCTCTGTGAGAGCCTGAAAGCACATACCGCCGGCACTGGCATCAACGCCCTGAATGTGTTTGTCCAAAAACCTTTTATCACCCGCGCCCCGGACCGTAGGAGAGACGAGAAAAAGCGGCACCCCTGGTATTCGGGAGAATTATTCGGATATTACCACGACTGGCTGTTCCACACCTGCAGGGAAGAAATATTTGACTGCAGCAGTGGAGGAACACCGCATAAACATTGTATGGATACACTGATCGCACAGAAAACAGAAGGAGGAAACAGCGCACATGAAACCGATCTACAGCGGCAAAGTCAGAGAGATCTATGATATCTCTGACAACAATCTGGTGATTGTGACAACCGACAGAATATCTGCGTTTGACAGCATATTACCTGTACTCATAAAAGACAAAGGAATTATTCTGAACAAAATATCGAACTTCTGGTTCGATCAGACAAAAACTATTGTGCCGAATCATATTGTCGATGACAATACCGCAAATATGCCCGCATTTTTTCAGAACGAATTTTTCAGGGAACGCACAGTCATGGTTGAAAAACTGAATATGCTCCCCTTTGAATTCATCGTGCGCGGATACTTATATGGAAGTATGTGGAAAGCGTACAGCAGCGGAGAGCCTTTTTGTGGTATTGCGCTTCCAAAAGATTACAAACAGGCCCAAAAACTGGAACAGCCAGTTCTGACCCCCGCATTAAAACACGACATCGGACATGATGAAAATATAAGTATAGAAGAGGCTGCATCCAGAATCGGTACTGAAATGACAGATCAAATCACACAAATCTGTTTCAGGCTCTATGAAGTATGCAGCAAATATGCTTTCTCGAGAGGATTGATCCTTGCGGATGCAAAGTTTGAGTTTGGTCAGAATAAGGAGGGAAAACTGGTTCTGGCCGACGAGATCTTCACACCGGATTCAAGCAGGTATTGGGATGCGGACACGTATCAGACAGGCACATCTCCCAATTCCTTTGACAAACAATTTCTGCGTGACTGGCTCTTGAATCACAAAATAAATAGCGAATTTCAGTTCGACAAAGTACCTGAAAAAATCCTGATTCAAACACAACAATTGTACCAGGAATGTCTCAACAGACTTGTCGGTTGACACGCGCATTCGAATCACCAAAAGCCGTGAAGGTGTAACTTGCCTTTGCGGTTTTTCCGTTGTCATTTTGTCTGGAACACGAAAGTGATGTCATTGTAATCCAGTTTATTGTGTGCTATAATTTTATCGTTGTAAATAGTTACTACTAAGGAACTGTAGAAAAATAAGTGACACATCTTGACTTGTCTATTTCTCCGATATCAAATTGCTAAAGCAATTGCACAAAAAGCCTCGCCGTAGCCCACTACGCCTGCGTTTTTTGTACTGCACTCTCGAAGAAATATCCTGCGCAATCTGTATCACTTATTTTCCTACAGTTCCTAAGTTATGATCATCAAATTCGCAAATCAAGAAGGAAATAAATTATGAACATTCACATCAGAAATGCAAACATTGACGATTATCAGACCGTGGAGGCGATCATGCGGCAAGTACAGCAAATGCATATCGACTGGCGGCCGGATATATACAAATACTGCGAAACTGTACTTCCCATAGAAGTATATGAACAGGCTGTACGCGATGAAACTTTTTTTGCTGCGGAGTATGAGGGACATGTGGCAGGGATTTTGTTCATCCAATATCGTCACATAGAAAGTCAGAATCAAGTGACAAGAGATGTCATTTTTATCGATTCGATGGCAGTGGACGAGCAATACCGCGGAAAAGGTATCGGACATGCATTTTTTGAATTTCTGAAAGAATTGAGAACACAAAAGGGATATGATGGAATTGAACTGCAGGTGAACGCCAGAAATGAAGCTGCCCAAAAAATGTATGCCAATTATGGATTCACCCAAAAATCCATTAATATGGAGCTTTTATCATTTACCGACAATAAAAGAAATCAATAATTTCCTCCGCGCTGACTGGTGCCATATCATTTGCATCAACCCCAACATCGTACCGCAATAAACCATCCTTCCGATTTTTGATATTGTATTCCTCATGGTTATGCTGATGTCCATGCAGCGCAATTGCTCCTCTTCCATATCCGTGCCACTCGGCAATCGGATAATGAAACAATACAAAATTTGTGTTCAGATAAGTGATCTCCATATAATCCTGGACCGATGCAAACAACGACTGGTCAAATCCAGCGCTGTCCACAAAGTTATCATGATTTCCCCGCACAAGATACTTTTTGCCCTTCAGGGAATATAGGAGCGCAGATGCGATATCGGCACCTTTCATCGTAAAATCTCCAAGGATATAGACCTCATCAGCAAATGATATTTTGTCATTCCACTTTTTTATCAATGCTTTATTCATCTCTTCTACCGTATGAAAAGGCCGATGCGTGTGCTTGATTATTTTTTCATGATAGAAATGCAGGTCTGATGTAAAATA
This sequence comes from uncultured Lachnospiraceae bacterium, assembly GCA_947178145.1. Lineage (GTDB taxonomy): Bacteria > Bacillota > Clostridia > Lachnospirales > Lachnospiraceae > COE1. The sequence goes on from CAMWXE010000164.1 coordinate 2,929, forward strand.
TATCATACTTATACTTTGCCTCCCCATATTTTCTGGTATGCTCTCATAAACTTTCTGCAAATTTTTATAAAGCTGCCTTAGGAACTGTAGGAAAATAAGTGATACAGATTGCGCAGGATATTTCTTCGAGGGTGCATGTCAAAAAACGTAGGCGTAGTGGGCTACGGCGAGGCTTTTTGACATGCACAATCGGAGAAATAGACAAGTCAAGATGTGTCACTTATTTTTCTACAGTTCCTTACCGCACGATACAAGTAATTCCATTAAATCAGAAAATTAATCTCATCATCAGTTCGCTTCCCGTCAGCATCTTATCTTTTGTAATGATTAACAATCTATATTTCAAAAACGGGTTTAGCTGCTGCTTTGCCCTGTCTTTATCGGTGATATAAAACTCCTGCATTTCCAACTCCTCATAACTGCAGTCCACAAAGACAAGAATACACCGGCATCTGGCATGATACAGCTTTAGATATGCACAAAGATCCTCGAAATTCAGAGACTTATCCACATTATCGTCTGACTTACCCACGACTTTACTGTCTCCCGCAAAGCCGTCCGCGATTTCGCTGTCATTTATGTCTATGAACCCCTTTTCAGATTCGTCTGGCTGTTCCTCACTTTCAAATGCTTTTCCCATCAGGATAAATGACATTGGTGTCACTTTTGAAGTTATCCTGTTGCTGCTCCAATACACCATATTACTGCGCATATTCTGAAACATCCTGTCGTGCGCCTTGAGCGATGCCACGGCGTCTCGCACAGAACTATGCACCGCGTCAATATTCCCCGACACATCCGCCACAAATGCAATCTCCGGCTGATGTCCTTTCGCCGGTGCATTGGAGGGTGAATGAAAGATTTTATCCACCCTTTTGTTCAATTCAAGTTTCTGCAGCTGTGTCAATGCCATTCTGTTACCCCTCCTGTTTTCATCATACTTTATTGTGCGCGTCAATACTGCAGCCAAACTAAAAAAGAATCATCAATTCGCAGATGAGGTATCCATGTACCAATCCATTGGGAATGAAATTCCCCTGCAGGCATTCATACGAAAGATGATTCAATAAAAAAGATACATACTTTTTACCATGTTAAAAAAGCTTATAAATAGCCCTCTGCTTCTATAGCAGAAACATCATAAACTTTAATAATCGCATTCATAATTTCTGTATCCTCCTGACCGCTGCTCCTAAGAAATGTGACCAGTGATCGAATTCCCTTCTGCCTTTCCTGTTTTGTTACTGACTCTGTTACTTCCTTTGTCACTGACTCTGTTACTTCCTTTGTTACTGACTCTGTTACTTCCTTTGTTACTTCTCTTGTTACCTCTTTTGTTACCTCTTTTGTTACCTCCTCTTTAACCGTTTCTTTGATTTTATTAATCTCCGGCTCCATAATCTCCAATAACGCTTGGCACATATGCTCATCTCCTCTCAATTCTTCCACAATCTTCCAGTTTGCATTTACTGTTACTTCAAGTACTGAATCGGCTAGCTCCCTGTCAAGCTTTGAATCAAATGTCTCGATTTTTTCAAGCAGCTTTTTCAATTGCTGCTTTCCCAGTCCTGCTGACAAGGCCGTAAGCCATATATGTTCAGCAGGATTCAGTTTCTTTGTAACAATGATCTGTGTTGGGAATAAAACCTGATCTGTCACATAATATATCCCAAAATATGGATTCGTATAGTGAATTTCATGCTCCTTAAAATATTGAAACAGCTTTACAGGTTCGATTTCCCGGACGATAGATACCGTAATTTCATCCGCTTTACGCTCATCAACAGCATCTCCATAGCTCTTATACAGACTCGCATATGCACCTGCTTTATAAAACGTGTCAATGCTTAGATGGTCGTTTGGCGATTTGTACTCTACAATATTATATTTGCGAAACAGCTTTCCGATTTCATTGTCAATTAATATATTGTTGTCCTTTTTAATGACTAATAAGTCAACCTCCAATGCCTGTTTGTTCAGATTATATTCCCTGTGGTATGTCAAATCCGGCCTGTTTTTTGCCAGCTCCAGATTCATGGCAGAGGCAAATCCTAAATGCCATTGTACTTTTATATCTTCCATGTGTTAGCTCCTTGTTGATCATAGTATAGCATAGAGTGAACGATATCCACAACCTAAAAATCTTGTTTTTCATCTTTCATTGTAACATATTGTTACTGTTCACTCCGTTCCAGTAACAGGCAAAAATCCATGCAAAAATTGCAATACGAACAAGGTTCGTTATGCAAATGGATCTTTGCTTTCAGACGATACGTTTTCTCACGGAATGCTTACGAGCACCTTGACAGTCATTTGCATTTGCGATATAGTTTAGTTGCAGCAATTCGATAAGCCGAAATTCGAAAGGTGGGAAGCATGGACATATCATATGTTTTAGATAATGAAAAGTTTAATTACAGAGTTTGTGCCATAATTACCTCTGACAGCAAAATCCTTGCAATGCATGACGAGTGTTCTCCATATTATTATCTGCCTGGCGGCAGAGTTCAAATGGGCGAGACTGCGGAACACGCAGTTATTCGAGAAATGGAAGAAGAACTGAATGTCTCTCCTAAAATCATTCGTCCTTTATGGCTGAACCAGAGTTTTTTCACTGAGGATGTCAATAAACTGAATTACCATGAAATCTGTATCTATTTTTTAATGGATATCTCGGAAACTGAACTTTTAGAAAAAGGAGAACGGTTTACACTTCAGGAAGGCTGCCATATACATGACTTTGAATGGCTTTCTTTTGAGCGCTTATCAGATGAATATTTTTACCCCATATTCTTGAAAACAGACATTTTTAATCTACCAGAAGTATTTACGATTAGAACAGAATATGAATAATCCCGCCTTTCCAATTCCTCATAGCTGCAATCCACAAAGACAAGAATACACCGTCATTTGGCATGAAACAGCTTAAGATATGCACAAAGCTCCTCAAATTTCAGGAACTTATCCACATCAGCGTCCCGGACAGAGCTGTGCACTGCATCAATATCACCTGTCACATATGACTGAAATCCGAAAAACAGTCGTCTCATTTTTTCTGCGCCAGATATTGATTTACAATCTTCTCAATAGATTCCCGCGAAATCGGATAATCAAACTCTTTTATAATTCGGTCCACTGTGTATCCATGATCCACCAGATGCCTGATGGCACCGCCGTATGCAAAATCCTTTGTGAAATTCGACAGTGCCTCCTCAAAATAGCCTTGATTCATCTCTTCCATAATACATCCTCCCTTGTTTTGTTTCCCTTCTGACCTTAGGAACTGTAGGAAAATAAGTGATACAGATTACGCAGGATATTTCTTCGAGAGTG
>CAMWXE010000165.1 GCA_947178145.1 uncultured Lachnospiraceae bacterium
TATCATTTATAAGGAGATTTGTAAACCTATTTACCAACTATTTTTATCTGCACCCGCTTGACATTATTTTGAACAACGTGTATGATAAAACTGTAAACAAGATATAAATAGCGAACAATTATATCTTGCAAGGAAATCAAGAGAGGAGGTGGCAGGGTGAAAGTCAACAATTACATGATGTATGCGGAGGACATTTCAAGAGAGCTAGGAATCTCCAAAGGATATGCATACAAAATCATTAAGGAATTGAATAAGGAGTTAAAAGAGGCGGGATTTATTGTGATTTCCGGCAGAGTTCCAAGAGCCTTTTGGGAAACAAAGTTTTATGGCAACAGGACAACAATGGAAACGGTATAGCGAAAGGAGAAGTAAAGATGCCTGTTTATAAGGACACAGAGCGTGGAAGCTGGTACTGCCAATTCTATTATGAAGATTGGACAGGAAAAAGAAAGAAGAAATACAAAAGAGGTTTCAGGACAAAGAAGGAAGCGCAGGATTTTGAGAGTGAGTTTAAGCGCGTGGCAAGTGCGGATATGGATATGTCAGTTGCTTCTTTTGTGGATATTTACTTTAAGGATAAGGAAGGAGAATTGAAGGAGCGTTCTAAGCGGAATAAGAAATACATGATTCAGTCCCATGTAATCCCTTATCTTGGAGAGAAGAAAATGAATGAGATTACTCCGGCAGATATTATTGCATGGCAGAATGAAATCCGTAACAAGAACTTTTCTGAAAGTTATCAGAGAATGCTTCAGAATCAAGTAACCGCTTTATTCACTCATGCACAGAAAATTTATAATTTATGGAACAATCCATGTAAAAAGGTAAAGAAGATAGGACGTTCCGATGTAAGGCGATTGGAGTTTTGGACTTATGAGGAATATCAGAAGTTTATAGCAACATTTGAAAAAGGGAGCCGTTCTTATCTGATGTTTCAACTCTTGTTCTGGACAGGTATGCGTGAAGGTGAAATGCTGGCACTTTCTATGGAAGACATTGATTTGGAAAATTGTCAGATTCATATTACAAAAACTTACTATCGTATGAACAGGACAGATATTATTACAGAACCTAAGACGGATAATTCTGTGAGGACAATAGAAATTCCTGTATTTTTTGCGAATGAAATTCAGTCTTATTGGAAGCGGCTGTATCAGTATCCAAAAAATGAAAGGCTGTTTCCAGTGGTTGCAGAGGCAGTGCAGCATACAATGAAAAGACATATTGACAAGGCAGGAGTAAAGAAAATTGATGTGCATTCTCTCAGACACAGCCACTGCGCATACTTAATCAAGCAGGGTGTCCAGCCGTTGATTATAAAAGAACGGTTGGGACATAAAGATATTAAGATTACACTCAATACATATGGTCATTTATATCCAAGTGAGCAGAAAAAGGTTGCTTCTTTATTGGATCATCTGATTGCAGATGACAGTGAGGAAAAGGAAAATGCCCCTGCTGGTAACAAGGGCATCTCCGAGTAATGAAAGTCAAGCTTTACTATACTCTATCTCGCAAATATAGTATAGCAAAGCTTTGGTCTTTCGACAATGGTGCAAATGTAATTTCCATAGATTTTATTTTTGTGGATTGCTTTTGATGCCTAATATCAAAGGAAGGAGCTATTATTTTGTCCATTTTTAGTGAAGTAAAGGAATATCTGACAGCAAGGCAAGTGGCAGAATATTATGGTTTGCAGGTTAAAAGGAACGGCTTAGCCTGTTGTCCATTTCATGATGATAAACACCCAAGCATGAAGATTGATACAAATTATCACTGCTTTGCCTGTGGAGTCGGTGGAGATGCGATTGATTATGTTTCACGTATGTTTGAATTGTCACAGTATGATGCGGCATTAAAACTGATAGAGGATTTTCAACTGCCAATATCAGTAAGAGGTAAAGCGACGTTCAATGAGCAGGAGAAGGCGCGGATCAGAAAAGAAAAGGCGGAAAAAGAACGAATTATACATATCAAAGAACGATTTAGGAAGTGGTGTAATCAAAGTATTGATATATTAAGGGATTGTTTGCTGGTAATAGAAAAGATAGAAAAATTCTTATGGGAGAAACCGCCGGATATTGTTTTTTCGGACGATTATGCGCAGATACTTCATGCGGCGCCAATTATGAATTACTGGATGGATATTCTGTGTATGGGAGAAACAGCAGAAAAGCAGGAATTATTTATCAAAAACAGGAGAGAGGTGGAGAAACTTGTTCAAAGAGTCAGAAGCAGTGGAAAACGAATCATGGGAGAAAATCGGGAAAGTGCTGGATGCCGAGATGAACAGTGTGGAAGATGTGCGCTTTGACTTGGCGAAAAGTGAGAAGGGATATATTTGTCAGACGATTAATAACTGTATGATAGTGTTCCATCATGATCCGGTTTTAAAGGGCGCAATCCGCAAGAATGAATTATCAGGGAAGATTGATGTTGTTGGTAGTTTAGGATGGCAGCGGACATCTTCCAGTGTGACAGATACAGATGTTTATCAGATTCAATGGTATTTGGAAAAGAACTATGGGGTGAAAAATGACCGTATCATCAATAAGGCATTAAACATTGTGGCAAGCGAAAACAGGTATCACCCAATTCGCGATTGCTTGGAGAAATTGAAATGGGACGGAGAACAGCGTATAGATAAGCTTCTGCCGCGTTATTTAGGAGCAGATAATGACAGTTATACAAAAGAAATCATGCGGCTTCTGATGCTGGCGGCAATCCATAGGGTGTATGAGCCGGGATGTAAGTTTGAAATCATGGTATGTCTTGTTGGAGGGCAGGGCGCAGGTAAATCCACTTTTTTCCGCTTTCTTGCTATAAATGATGAATGGTTTACAGACGATTTGAAACGTATGGATGATGATAATGTTTACCGGAAGATGCAGGGGCATTGGATTATTGAAATGTCGGAAATGATAGCAACGGTAAATGCCAAGAGTATTGAAGATATCAAGTCATTTATTAGCAGGCAGAAAGAAACTTATAAAATTCCCTACGAAACACACCCGGAGGACAGACCAAGACAGTGTGTGTTTGTGGGAACTTCCAACAGTATGGATTTTCTGCCGCTTGACAGGACGGGAAACCGCCGTTTTGCGCCTGTGTTGGTACACCCTGAAAGAGTGGAGAAACATATTCTTGCAAATGAAAAAGAAGCAAGGGAATATATCAGACAGGCATGGGCGGAGGCGATGGTATTATATCGGAATGGTTTTCATGAGTTGAAATTATCAAGGGGTACAGAGGAATATTTGAAAGAAATGCAGAAGGAATTCATGCCGGAGGATGCAAAAGTAGGAATTATCCAGTTATGGCTGGACGAGTTATCAGAAGATTATGTGTGCAGCATTATGATTTATAAGGAAGCGTTCCATCATGAGTACGATACGCCAAAAGATTGGGAACTGAAAGAGATTAACAATGTTATGAACCATAGCATTGTCGGCTGGGAGAAAGTTTCATCTCACAGGTTTGCCGGATATGGTACACAGAGAGGGTGGCGGAGAGTGACGGATAAGAATGGATTCCGAAAATTGCCGGAGAATGTATCAACTCCATTCGAGGAAACTAAAGAGTGAGGCTGTATCGGAACAAGAAAAAGTTTTTAAGGTTTCGTTTACAAATTCTGTTTACAAGCTTCTGTTGACAGGAAAGTAAACAAATCGGTTTACAGGAAAAGTCAGTAAATATAAGGCTTTGAGGATTTGTAAACAGTGTAAACGGGAAATTTTTAAAAGAGTATTTGTAAACAAAACGTGTAAACGGACAGGTAAACAGAGCATTTAAGGAGGGTATTTTATATGCATAAATTTAACAGCAGCACAAAAATAATTATCGGAGTGGATCATGGATATGGGAATATGAAGACTGCACACAGGATATTTAAGACGGGTGTGGAGTGTATGGAGGAAGAACCGATTGTAAGCAGGAATTTTGTAAAATACAAGGATAAGTTTTATGTAATAGGAGAGTCGCATTTAGTGTATCAGGGCAACAAAACGGAATCTGAGGATTTTCATATTTTGACGCTTGCGGCATTGGCGGAGGAATTGAGTTTTAGAGGGCTGCATGAGGCGAATGTAACATTGGCGGTGGGACTTCCTCTTGCGTGGATGAAAAGTCAGGGGGCAGATTTTAAGCGTTATCTGTTGAAAGAGCAGGAGCTACGCTTTGAGTTTCGGAAGGAGAGATATCATGTGCATCTGTGCGGTGCAGAGGTGTTCCCGCAGGGATTTGCAGCAATTGTTAATTTGGGCGTAATGCCGGGGATGAATATGCTGGCAGATATTGGAAACGGAACCATGAACGTGATGCAGATCATTGATAACAAGCCATTGGAAAAGAGCCTTGTGACAGATAAATTTGGCGTGGGTATCTGCATGAAGGAGATACAGAAAGAGTTGTCAAAAGAAAATGGTGAGGATATACCCGAAATGCTGATTGAACCGCTTCTCTGGAATGGCATACAGGGCAGAACAGATGTTACGGCTGTAAAAGTAGAGCGTATAGCAAAACAGTATGCAGAAAATATTAGAAAGCGTTTGGTTGATTACGGTTATAAAGAAGGATTGGTGCATTTATATGTGATTGGCGGAGGCGGATGTCTGCTTCGGAATTATACAGAATTGGCAGGTAAAGCGAAAGTTACTTTTATTACTGATATTTGTGCCAATGCAAAGGGGTATGAGTATCTTGCGGCACAAAAACAGCGCAGACAGAGGTAATGCCATGAGAAAAATTTATAAATGCAGTAATATAAAATTCTGCATGGAAGATGAAAACCAGCGCAGGACTTGGGAATATTTACAGGGAATGACGCGAAAGGACGGTTCTTATGGGAAGATACTTTCTGATGCGTTTGTGGAGGTTCTTGATAGCAAGAATGAGATAAGAGCAGATAAACCGAAAGAATTACTTGCTCTTTCACTAAAACAGTCAGAACACGAATTTGAACAGTTTGAAGAAATATTTGCGAGGGTGCTGGAAGCTAAGTTTCGGAGTTTACAGGTAATTTTGACAGAACATATGGAAAAATGCTTTCAGGAACATACTTCAGATTTTCAAGTAGGCGCGGTTAAGGCAGCGGAAATGACTGACAGTAATGAATTAAGGCAGACGCATGAGGTAGAATTATCCGAGGATATGATGGCGTTTGCCTTTACAATGGGTGAATAGGCGGTTCCGAATTTTTACATTCGGTACTCATTTCCGAAAAGGGAGCTTACGGAAGGGTGCCGAAAAGTATTTATTCGGTACTGTCACCCAAAACGAATGACGGCGGCTTTTTGCCGGAATGAGCAGTCTGTCGGATGTGTTTTTCGACAGACTACGGATGCCGTCATGCAGAAACCCTCGGAGAGCGCCTTACTTCTGATGCGTATGCGTCAGAAGTAATAAGGCGTTACTTTTGACAAAAGTAACAAAACTGTAGCTAGCGGATATGCACAGAAAAGTTAGGAGGGAGGTAAGGAATGGCAGGAAGAACCATATCTTTTCCGAAAGGTGATGGAAGTCTGGCGCACATCAACAGGGAATTTATAGCAAATAATGTCTGTCCGGAAAGAACAGGCTGGAACAAAACATATATCAGGGAATCCATAGCAGATGCTTATGAAAAATGTTTCGGTGAGGCTGTCAGGGAATATAATGCAGGACAGAAACGCAATGACAGAAAAATCAGTAATTATGTGAAAAAGATAGAAAATTCCGACAACGGGGAGAATGTGTTTTATGAAAATATTGTACAGCTTGGCACAAAGTACGATACGCCTGTTGTGGACGAAGATGGAAATCTAACAGAGGCGGCAAAAGAGGCAGTTGATTTGTTGGACGAGTATGCAAGAACTTTTCAGGAACGAAACCCTAATTTATATTTATTTAACTGTGTTCTGCATTTGGATGAGGCAACGCCGCATCTGCATATAGACTATATCCCTGTGGCAGACGGATATAAAAAGGGCATGAAAACAAGGAATAGCATTTCCAAAGCTTTGCAACAGATGGGATTTGAAAAGGGCAAAGGCAGGTATGACAATGAGGTGATTGACTGGGAGGCAAGAGAGCGTGATTATTTAATGAAACAGTTATAAATCCCCCAGCAGAGCTGGGGAGACTAACAGATGCCG
>CAMWXE010000166.1 GCA_947178145.1 uncultured Lachnospiraceae bacterium
GCGGGGATACCTTTAGCAATTTAATTCACCGTTATTTATGCAATGATGTACTAGTATAGCTCATTCATTGCCACACGCTCCGTTGCACTTGTCCATGTATTTTGAAACCTTTTGACGCCTGTTCCCTTCATGGCCTTTGATGCTATGATACAATTATACTCTGGGAGAAATGATTTTAACAGCCCTGATTTTTTTCCATGCCTTAATCTTCTTAATGCATCGTTTTCCAGATCACGCACCTTTTGAACATTGGTGTTCATTAGATTGCCAGTTTCTTTTCTTGTCCTTCCATTCTGGTACCTTTCTGTTATGATGTCTGGTTCTGGCCCCGGAAGTGCTGAGACTAACTCCCATAGTATTGATGCCAGGTATTCCGCCTGCACATCTTCCAGCACTTCGTTTTCAACATCTGTATCACCTTGTATCAGCTCATACAGCATACAGCTTCCTTCACTATCAACAGGTATATCCAGACTTTTTATCTGCTCCATCACCAGACCGCTGTTTAATTGGTTCATGCGTTCCCTGTTAATACCGAGATATATCATCGTTTCATGATCTGACGGCCTTCGCCCATACTCTGACTGCATGGCAGCAGTAAGGCGCTTATACTTTGCCATGAGTCCCTTTGTGCCGCCTGGTATCCTTATAACACTCCCACAATCTTCAATATACCTGTACATGGATTGTTTGATCCAGAATACAGCATAGCTTGAAAATAATACACCCTTATCTGGCTTGTAGGCATTTACGGCATTACACAGGCCTATATATCCCTGCTGCTTCAAATCCTCAATATCCTCATAGCAGGAATACTTAGAGGCTATCTTTGCGATAAGCCCCTGATTTTTCTGCCACAATTCAAGCATATGGTCAGCCGCATTCTGTCCGTCCTGTATGAGTGCAACAAGCTGTTCATTTGTCACGATACCATCTCCTAACAAATCATTCTGAATGCGTGTGTAAATAAGCCCCCTGAAGCTAAATGCAATCAGAGGGCTTAATATTATTTTGCTTCCTGTTCCGCAGGCTGTGCCTGATAATAGATTGCCTTAACCTTGTTCGCCAACACAAATGCATCATAGCATATACGCCCTTCTACCAGGGAACCACTGATCCCCGGCGGATCAACGTGGATTTTATAATCCTCCAGCTTTGTCGGCGCCACTGTGGCACATGGGTGCGCAAGCATAAACCCAAAATCTTTCGGGAGGCGTACTGCAGGCACCTTGATGACCTTTGCACCGTCAATCATGGCGATAACACCCTTAATCCTGAGTTCGTTTGCGATATCAGTCTCCATGATGATATCTTTGCTTTTTTTCATGAGCGTGTATGTGTCTGGTGAAACTACAAGTATCCTGTCTGTCTCTGGCACTTCTGCATTGTCCAGCGCATTGTTTGCTGACGCGATCTCTGTAAAAATATTTGTTGTTGTCAGTTTGATCGCTGCCGGTCTGTGCCCTGCCTTGGTACACATTACGCTATAGACATATGTATCCACTTCTGGAATGACAACTTCACGCTGCTGCCTTGCCAGTGCAGAGGCCGCCTGTGCATTCTGGACTGTTTCATCCTGATCGAGCTTGTCAATGACAAATGTAAATGAGCGGTCTTTCTGCAGTGTAAATTCTTCCGTAGTTGCATCCAGGTCTTTCACAACACCATAACGGGAACCTGTCATTCCTTCTGGTGTATTGCGTTTGTAGTCATTCATCTGTGAAGTGCTGACCTTGTACACCTTTACAGTGTGTGCTCCTGTCCATTCAAAATCCTGGTTTGTCAGGAGTGATTTTTTACTTTCCGTGCTGAACTGTTCGTCCACATATGGTAAAAATTTTGACGCTAAATTGATAGCCATGTCTTACGCTTCCTTTCTTCAGGTGCTAAGCTCCATAGCTTTTCTTATTTCGAGATCTCCCGATGCTTCTGCAGACGGCCTTACGCCTGCACCTGGCTGGAATCCCCTGAATTTTATATTGCTTGTGGCATTCGCCCTGCATTCTTTAAAATATTTTTCTACTGTTACAACGCTCTTTTCCATTGTCTCCCTGTCAGTACAGTTAAGAGCCTCAAAAAGCTGTACAGGCAGTCCTTTTTCTGATAGCAGTTCTTTAGCTGACATGTAAAGTTCACGCCGCGCAAGCTCCTGCTCCCTTTTCATAAATTCTGATTCTCCACTGCTCTTTGCCTTTTCTTTTGCAAGTCTTTCCTGCACAATGCGGTTCACGTCCTCCTGCGAAAAGGTTCTCTTGTCCCCAGTTCCCTGATCGGCCGGCAGGCCTGCGTTCTGGTTCATGCTCTTTTCGTCCATAATCCTGATCTCCCTTCTTTTTACGCCCAAGGTGGGCTATTACCAGAAAATGAAAAAGGCATGAGAATAGCCAGTCATAATATACTGGTTATTTCCCATGCCTTGATTTACAAGACTAACCCCTTGGGGCGGTACTCATGCCGTATTTCATTTTACGCATATCCTACCACATACAGGAAGGTCCGTCAAGAAGAATTTTGTTCGTCCACTCTTCCAGTGCCATCAGCATTCTTTGGTATTGGTATTGTAAGTACCGTATGTAAAAAGCCCTCTTTTTCAGCTGTCTCTTTAACCTTAGTATCAGGGAACAGCATCTTCACCGCTTTCTGATGCAGCTCCTTCCTTTCCCGCTCCTCTGCTGTATATGCAACCCTGATCTTCAATCTATCACCACTTTCTGTTTATCATTTGCAACCTCTAGTTTTCCTTGGTATCTGCGTGCAAACATGAAGTTTTCTGTAGTAGTACGCGCGTAAACCTTAACAATAGTTAACATATATTCAAAATCATATTAAGTTTTGTGAAGTAGTTGCACGAATATACACGTCTACTTTGGATTATGTATTGCGGCGTCGCAATTATTCATTCTGCCCTTTTCCCGTTCTCCATCGTTATTCTTTAAATATTTATCAGCAATAATAAATGTTTTAGAGATAAACTCATATACGCTTGAACCTAAACTGTTCGCATACTCCATGCATTTATTTTTCCATTGCTCACGCTGTTCTGGCGTCTTTTCCTGCATATTGACAACCATTTCTGCAATGTCTGGTATATGCTGATAAAACAAATCCAATTCTGTCATACTAAACCATTCCTTTCTCTTTTTTAGTTTTCATGCATATACAAAACTTTGCTTTCCTGCTTTCCCAGCTTTCTCTTTTTATATCTCGAAAGCAATCGTCCATACATGTTCTTACATGCTTATATTTCGCATAGGTAACAAATTGATTATAATATTTGTCACCCATAATAAACCACAGGTGCAGATTTACAAGATCTGTCCGCCTACTGCTGTGCATATATTCATGTGCTACTGCACTCCCTGCCTATTTGTACTCCCATATTCTGAACAGATCATCATACAATTTGTCAAACCATGCCTTATGTGTACTGTTTTGCTTACTAAGCATTGTGTCGTCAGGCATTTCCGGCGTAAACTTCCTACTTATGAGAGTAAATATAAAATTTTCTTTACTTTTTTGCATAATATCTTTCCTTTCCCCAGAAAGCCGTGGTATTATGTACTTATGTTTTAACGGCTTTCCAGCTGTACACTGCCCTGTAAGAAGGTGGTGCTTCTTATGGGGCGATTTTTAGTTGCTTAGGATTTGCTTTTCCAGTTCATCAAAATCATAGTTGTTCTGCTGGAAGTCGTTAAAGCTGTTGTTTTGACTGTTCTGGTTTCTCTGTCTGCTGTTCTGCGCATTCCCTTTTCCGCTGTCCTGCTCCCTTGAAAGCCATGAATTGATAAAGCGGCTGATCCCCCTTCTGGTCTTTCGCCTTGTCGGATTGCTGTCAAGCCATGCACGCATCTTCTGAAGCTCCTGCATCACATTGACTGCCGGGTAAGTCTGTACCCATAAATCAATCTTATCCTGTGGGACATCATAGAATGATTTATCGTTCAATGGCAGCAGTATACCGCTTAGTTCAGAGGTCGGCTTGTCCGGCTCTGGACAAACAGATATATTATTATTGTTTATTATGTTATTGTTTAATATATTGTTATTGTTAGTTTCCTTACTGTCCGTAGTCGAGTTATCCGCCTCCCTATTATCGGTAATCGGAAAAAAGGGGTTTTCCGTTTCCTCATTTTGGGTAACCGGATAATCCAATATTGTGACTTCATGCGTGAGGCGGTAAATAGTCCGCCCAAATTTGCCATTATTTAAAGTCTGATGCTTCTTAACAACACCTGCAGCAACAAGTGCATTAATATGACGGTAAAATGTATCTTTTCCCATATCCATTTCTTTGATGATTGTCTCCACGCTGGGATAACATTCATCAGTTGTGCCACAGAAAGATGACAAATATGCATATAACCCTTTCGCCGCTGCTGACAGATTCCTATTTCGTGTTACATCTTGATATACCACTCCATAACCTCCTTTGTCCTTCATACATATTTTATTTTAGCTCCTTTCCATTAGCCAAACGGCATTTCATTTTCATACTGCGCCATTCCGTCAAGTGTCATCTGGTAATTCTCGTATGTATCAGGTTCCTTTGACGGCTGCTTTTTCAATATTGCCATTGCACCCTTGAACTGCTCCATGGTCATATCTTCCAGCCTGTTTATCTTATACCGCCCGCATACTGATTCTTCATGGACTCCTGTACGCTCTATCTCTGCCCTGATCGTATTGATGTGCGCCTGTGTGACATATACCCTGCTGCCGGCGCTCCTGTTCTGTGTGCTTCCAGTCTGCCCTGCTGCCGGGCGCGTGTTTTCCCTGCTGCTTTTCTGCCCTGACGGCTGTCTGGTAGTGCCTTTATTATCCTGCTGGTCGTTCTTCATGCTGTCCGGATCCTTTGCATCATCGATACAGAATAAACCATTCAGGGCGTACTTTCGCGCGTAGCTGCTGCATGAACCCGTGATCTGCGCCGCGTCCATCTTTGGGCGGTTATCCGTTTCGCGTGCAAATGCCGTGTTGCTGATGCCGCTGTTGCTTTCTGTATCCTGGAATACCGCAGTTGACTTCACATAGTACCTGTCACCGATCAGTTCAATGTCATCATACACAAGCAGCAGCGCCTTGACCTGTGCCATTAAGGGCTTTAATGCTTCCTGGATGTCCTCACAGCTCCGGTAATGGTAATCACCAAACTGGTTATACTGGTTCTTCGGTGCCTTTAGGTTCTGCTGGACATAGAAGAGCTTTTCATATATCGTCATGCTACCGCCTCCGTCTAATCTGCCAGATTCCTTGCAAGGGCTTCAATGCTGATCAGCAGTCTTGTGTCACTTATCTTTGCTATGTGTGTAACTATGTTCCTGATTGTGACAAGCTGCGAAGTATTGTTTATCTCATCAATGCGCCGCTTGATGCTGTCCCTGTATTCAATGCACTGCTGCATATTTATCAGGTTATCCATTCCATGTTTCTGTTCCAACTCTTAACACTTCCTTCCCCGCCAAATGCGTTTTGATCATAATGCATATCTGGCTCAAAAAGATTATGTCCTCATCATCAATTTTACACAGCAGTTCAATTATCTGCTTCCTGTATACTTCCGCCATACATCCCACATCCTTTCTGATGAATTATACATTGCTTTTTCTTGAATAATTTTTCGTTTAAAATGCTTTGAATGGGTATTTCTCTGCTGAAATAGTTTTACAATTTCATTTTATTGACTCTTCAATAGATTTTTGAATTATTTTTGATGCTATTCTCCCGCGCATCAATTCTTTTTGCTTTTCCATCTTTTGAATATCAGTCAAATTTCTTTTTAGTGTCTTAGATCTAAAACTAATCAAATTAATGGGACAAGAATATGTACACCCAACAACTTCACCGTTTTTTAATTTTGCAGTCTCTTCAAGTTTCCATTCACTATCAGGACTTGCAACAAGCTTAGGAACTGTAAACAAATAAAATGACAAACTTTGCTATATATGATATACTTCTAAAAAAGATTATTAAGGGGTATATTCTATGTTAGCGTT
>CAMWXE010000167.1 GCA_947178145.1 uncultured Lachnospiraceae bacterium
TCGGAGAAATAGACAAGTCAAGATGTGTCACTTATTTTTCTACAGTTCCTTACATCATCGTTATCAAATTGCAATCGTACATCATCTGGCAATGAATCGCAAAGTGCCTTATCGCCTTTTCGACGACCTCCCATACCATCGTTTTCCCTTTATCTACTCCTTACTTTTCTTTACAATCTCCAGCAGTTTTGCTGCCTTCATCAGCGCCTTCCCGCCCACCACGTCGAACACGATGTCTGTCACCATGGAGGTCATGTCGTAGAGGAACTGGTTCCACCGAAAAGCGTGTCCCTCAGGAAGTTGGCGGGCTGCAAGGCGTCCTAGATTCAACGTCACCGGGTTCTCCCAAATCATTGGCTAATACACAACTTCTTGCCTGCTCCGCTCCTCCCTTACTCCTCATCTTTCATTCTATTATAAGTTTTATTGAAATATTTGGCTCTATCGTCGGTTCTATCTTTGTTATAAGAATTATTTATATTCTGCCGATTATCTTGAGACACTCCAATACCTCTAACTCTCTTACGTGTATCATTTTTTTCTTAAAATTTATTCACATATTATCTCATTTACCAAGTCTAATATTTTATCTATATGTTGCAAAATCCGGATTTGCTCGTCTTCATCATAGAGTGTCAATGAATTTTCACAGCTTTCTCTAAACTCCAAAAAGATCTGCATGAACTCTTTGGGAACATGAGAACATTCACTCCAATTATCTTTCAATACCAAAAGTATATTACATATTTCGATAAACTTTTTTTCATCAATACCCTGCCCCATTCTTAAGACTATTTCAAATCCGCTTTTGTCATCATACAATAAATTCTCTAAATCTTTTACATTGTTGTCCATATAATCCACTCCTTTTCATTTCGGAACTATTTATAAATTATCTGCCTTTAACATTTTCTCTTCTTCCATCTCCTGAACAAATTTTACTGCATTTTGATAATCCTCAATAGTAATCTCCTGAATTTCACATGCCTTCTCCAAGGATATATTCATTTTCTTTTTTCACAGCTTTTATGTTCTTAGGGAAAGCAAGGTACACAACAGGGCCTCCGAGTTGCTCAGAGCAGCTTTCAATCTGTTCGGCCAGGCGGTCGGTAACGCCTTTGAAATACTCAGTGAAAACCCTCAGAGGAATTCCCATTGAGTACAGGCATCCAATCCGCGTTTGTTCAGATAACAGAGGGCAGAAATCCCCATTGATGATCATGCGGTCAAAAAAAGAAAACTGCCCCTTGATTTTATCAGCGTATTGGTTTATCATTTTACACATAGAATCAATCTCCTTAGCTCTGGGTAGGACATTTGGCCGCTACCGATTATTGATGATATATATTATAGCATATTAGCAAGGAGATTTGTTCTTTTTTGGTTGCGGCCGGAGGTCCGCGCTATGACAGTATCTTTAATAACTCTTCCTTTTCATTTAGCAGATTCTTAAATTCAATAGTTAATAAGATTGACTTGAACTGTTGCCGAACCTCATCTGTAGATGTAGACAACGCCACCTTGAGTTCTTCAATATGATTGTGTAGCAATCCTCCCACGAGATGCATCTTTCCATACATCTCTCCCTCAGACTTAACACATCCAAAAGATCCCAACAGTTTATGCATACCATCTTTTCCATAAAAGCATGCTATATTAATGACCAGATCTGCTAACGCAGACATCAATGTATCATAATTTAATGTGTCATCAAAAAGCTCCATTAATTTAGGTATGCACTCGATCTCAAAATATCCTGGATCTTTTATCAAATCATCTAATGAATCATAAAAATCACTATACTCATCTGTCCAATCATCACCATCTTCGTCAAACATTGGTATCTCACAAGTATATATCTTTTTAATAAGCTCCATTGTTTCATTCAAATTGTCTAATTTCATATAAGACTCCTTTCTCTGCTTATCCTCATATGTAAGGCTATTCTATAGTGCATAATCATAAGGTCTATTTGACTGACTCAGCCCATTCGTGAAAGTTTGATCATGTATTTTTGTGGGTACATTAGCACAAGCTCCTTCTTGGTATGGAATACTTGTAGGAAGATTATTGGCAGCAGGCATATGATGTTTTTCATAAGGAGTTCCATACTCATCCTTCCATAGTAATGACTTCAGCTCATCATCAGCCAAACTTGATCATTGAATTTTCCCCTTTTATCCTTTTTATTCATAAAATGTTTATAGCGTTCATATAGAGCTTCCTTTATTTCTTTATAGGTCATATTGGGTACATCCTTCGCTTTCTCTTTCTGGTATCCATATCCACTTGGATCATAATACACTACCGGATTATTCCAACAATACGCATACAGATTCAGCCTGTCCCCACGGTACACATCCTCCTGCAGGAATCTGCCAACTGTCGGGTTATAATACCTTGCTCTTAGATAATACTGCTCCGTGATGAAATCATACTGCTGTCCTGTGTAGAGGATTCTGTTCGGGCATTTCTCCTGACGGTCTCTGTTAGCTCCAAACGCATCATACTGGTAGCTGTTCTCAATCCCGACTTCCATTCCTGTGATATAGACCGTGCTGTTCTGCTCGTCCAGATGGCAGAAATGATAACCCTCGTTCTTATGGTTCCAGCCAGCCGCCACGCCGTATCCCATTACATATCGGCCTGCAGTTTCTTGATTCTGGTCTAGTTCTGCAAGCAGCTCACCGTTGTAGTACAGGAATCTGGACTCCTTACCATTCTCAACTGTCCCTGCGCGCAGATATTCCGCGTCATACTGGTTTTCAAGACAGTTCCCGTCGGGCTTCTGGATCCTGGTCTGCTGGTTGAAGGCGTTATAGCTGTAATGTATCCCTCCTTCCGTTCCTGTCGCCTCTAATACATTACCCTGCTGGTCATATCTGTAGCATATTTCTGCTTTTTCAGACTTTCTGCTGACCAGCTGGTTCTTTACATCATAAGTATACACCTCGTTTCCATTTTTATCTACCCTTTCGAGACGGTTTCCGCACAGGTCGCAGCTGTATCATTACTGTTCACTCCGTTCCAGTAACAGGCAAAAATCCATGCATACTGGCAGCGGATTAGCGTATTACACAGATTGTCCTCCACGCCTGCAAAGCTTCCTGCCTTTAGTGTACGGTTCCCGTTCCGGTCAGTGTGGAGTGTCATTCGTCCTTCCCTGTCATAGCGAAAGGTCTCGCTGTGTCCCTCCTAGTCTACGATCTCGCTGATCCACTGACCAGATGCCATCTACAGGCCATGACTTCTGCTACAGATGTCATGGCCTTTCAAATACTTCTTCGATTGTCTGTTCTGTTCAGGTTTGGGAAATGTGCCATATCCCCGACCATAATGTGATTTTTCAAAAAATATAGCGCAATCAATTCTAGGAAATGCGGAAAAATAATCTGCTTTTATCGTCTCCGTCAATTTACTGTCCGACAGCAAAGACGGCGGTGTACCCATTCTTCCACACAGGTAGAAAGATAACTACTCCTGCTAGAAACATAATCATACCTTTTTTATATTTTTTGTCTTTTCCTATTAAGCTACTCCTTTCTACAATATATACATACCCATCGTCTTGTAGTGTACACGTAATATGTTTCTCACGTATAGATTTCAAGACCAATTTACAATAATTATTCTCTGGTAATCGAAAAACATATTCATACATTGGCTTTTCATCCTCATAAACTGTTAAAACAATAAAATTAATTTCAAATCCAATACAAAAAACCCGCTTGTTATTACTTAAATATATTACACGAAGATATTCTTTATTTTCAAAATATTCTTTTGCTTCCATTTCACTTATATATTTACTCGGGTCTAATTTCCAGTGATTAAATAGCCATTTAGGTCATAACTGTATGTAAGCAATGCCCTGCCGCCGGCGCTCTAAATATATTAAAAACAAGCCATATCATAATGCCGCTTTGATCTGTCCTGCCGCAAAACAAGGGGAATCCCGTTTCCTTGGAATCCCCCTGTTTTTTCACTCTGAAAATAATATCTGCCACACAATAAAACGCACTGGTGCATCCGTTCAAGCTGCACCCCTCTGAGACCTCCATGCTTTATTTTACATATGCCCTATAATACTGCCTCGCTGTATTTTCATCCAACGCAAAATGTTTATGCAGTTTTTGTATAATTGTACTTTCCGGCACTCCGTCTTCTACCTTGTCCAGTATAAATGCCCTAAGGCCTTCCTCGCGGCCCTCTTCACGACCTTCCTCGCGGCCCTGATAGATCAGCATATCGTCCCTTGAAAACTGCGCCATCGTCATATCACATACCTCCTTATCTGACAGCAGATCCACAAATATCCCTCTGTCCAGCATCAGCTGCAGAAATCCCGCCACTGTTGATACATTTGCCGGCACTGCATATCCGGCATCATTCCCCATCCTCTGCATATAGGTTATCCCGTTTGCCACCAGGGCGTAATTCCTCATGTCGTTGTCATACCCCCTGAAACGTTCCGGCAGGCTTCCCTGCTCTATATAACTTAAAACCTCCTCCAGTGTCATCCTGAAGTCATAGGCATGGACCGTGGCATCCAGATCCGGCTCCGGTCCGCACTCCCCGTACTTTTCCTTCACGGACAGATAGGACTCACTCAGGTGCATGTCATACTCAGCCTTTTCTGGCAGCCGGCCTGCCTTCGCCTCCAGCCCGGTCTGCAGTACATAGAGTTTTGGAATCGGAAAATACACGCGTGTCCTCCCATACAGCAGCTGCTCGCTGTCCACCGTGGACCGCAGCCCTGCCACTGCGTACTCCAGCAGCCTGTACGGAATGTTCGGCGAAGTGGAGGCCTGTGCCTCTGCCAGCACATAGAGCACTCCGTCACACATGCATGCAAGATCATTCTCCTTGTTTCCAAACAGCACGGGACGCACGTTTGCCACTGACACCTTTTCCGCACTGACACCCAGCAGGAAGGACACAAGTTCACGCTGTCGTTCCTCTTTCTCATACACTCTTTTGAAAAAGGTATCTTTAGCTTTCGGGTTTACAGGAATCACCTTCTGTATTTTTTTGTGTTTCTTTTTCTGTTTTATCTTGTTTTTTGCCAATGCCTTCTCCTCTCTGATACTGCTTTCTCAATTCCAGAGCAATGTGGAATTTGTATTTATTATAGCACAGCGGGAACGACACCTGCAATCAGATTATGAAACCTCCACGATATCTGTTCTGCCTGAATGCAGTCACGTCGCGCTGGCTCGTTATATTGCCGTTTAGCATACCAATCATGAAATCATTTTATAAATGTATTCATTCCGTTTCAATAAGTTTAATATCACAAAGATTTAACTTATGGTACTCAGCACCATGCGCTACCTGTCATAGAAGAGCTCTTCTGTCGCGTCAGGGTACTCCACCTTCGCGAGTCTCCTCATGCTGTCGTAACTGTACCTTGTCGTGCCGTGCTTCTGGTACTTCTCCAGTCGGTCACCGTTCCCGTCCACCTGCCGGATCTCCGCGATCCTGCCCCACTTGTCGAGGATGTACTCCGTATGGTTCCCCGCGCCGTCCGTGATGCCCGTGATGTTCCCGAGTGCGTCGTACTCGTATTGATCAGCCCCAATGCCTATGACAGCAGGACAAATGACAGGGCAGGCATAGAATACATTTACGCCGGCTATAACCAGGCGATCAGGGTGCATTACCCGGACGGCGGGATCCCTGTACAGTAGGGTTTCTCGATTTTTTACTCTGCTCACCGTCTTCAACATATGTTAGTCTCCCAACTCTCTTAGA
>CAMWXE010000168.1 GCA_947178145.1 uncultured Lachnospiraceae bacterium
GACGATGGGAGCGGGATGTTGTTAATTTTATCAAAGGACATCTCAGTTATTTAAAACAGGATTGACGAAGGCCCTCATAAGTTTCCCTGCTTACGCTCTCCCCATTTAACCTGCCTAAAAACTCAGCCATTTTTATCCACACGTCATTCATACTATGTTTCTCCCTTCCCATCAAATTTCATATCAACAGACGCTCCTTTTATATGCGCGCCGCCTTGCAGAACTTGTCTTTATCTTTCTCTGCTCCCTTTATGGTATGTATAACCTCTTTGAACTTTCTCTCGTCTCTCATACTGCATTACCTCCCTCACAATCAATCGGTGCAAGATACAAACGCACCTCTGCGCCGTTTACCTCTATAGTATCCGTAACATATCCCCATACATAAAGGTCTATCGTCTTGAGTATTTTATCAGCAAATCCGTTTCTATAATACTTTACAACTGGTAATGTTTCGTTGCGCCATTGTTGATACTCCTCAAAAGACATATCACTATGTCTTAATTCTGTAACTATCTCCGCAATCAGCGGAATATACATAACAAATGCTTCGTATTCTGTCATGCCTGCACCGCCTTTCTCCTTGCCCTCTCCATGCGCTTACCGTTCATAACCCCATATGAATATGCCTGTGACATCAAAAGACATGTGGGAATCTGTTTCTTTTCCAGCGATAATAAGACATTTCTGGTTATGTAGTTACCAGTGAGCATCAGCCCCTGATGCTCGACTACCTCCAAATCGTCTTGTATCTGCTTGTACTTTCTGAATTTGTCTATAACCTCCACTGTCTCGCTCAACCTGCCGCCCAGCTTGTCCCTGTATTTCTCAACCTGCTCGTCGCTTGCAGATAAAATTGTCTTTGCCAGTTTCAAATTATGTTCATACTGCGGATTGTCCCTGTTCAAAACAAGATATCCTGTTTTACGATTGATAAACAGTGTAAGGCTTCCAAGAGTCGCCCCGTCCTCCCACTGGGATAGGAACGAGGAAGCCTGTTCAAGTGTTAAATCGTTAATACCGCAACTTGCAATCTTTAATGTTTCGTCAATTATTTCATACATAATAAAAATCTCCTTTCAAACTCTGCTTGTCTGCTTCACTCTGATAACCATTCTAAGCGGCTCCGGCTCATTTCCGGCATATTCCTCCACCGCCGCCACAGTAACTGCCTGAACGCCCCTCTCCGTGCGCACAAGCACCCTGTCCCTTGTATGTACCTTGTCAATGAGAATCCACGGCAGCTCCCATGAATACAGCTTACCGCCAGGCTTATGACTTGCCCTCACAATCTGCCTTTTACTATATCTGACAGGGACAACCTGAATACCGTGCTCTTTCGCTAACAGGTATGACGTGAACCCATCAATCAGATAACCATTTCCGTCCAGAATAATCTGCGACTGCAAAGATCCGGTTTCCTCGAAATACTGTTCTTTCTGCTCCATCCTCTCCGCTTTTGGGGAATGTGCCGCAAAACACGGATAAATCTTTATTGCATCAGTAGAAATGTCAAACACTCTCCCTGAATCTTTTACGCCCTGCTGGTATGCACCATTGGAACATTTTGTGAATACATCTAAAAACATCTTGTCAGTTTCTCCTCGCATCTCTCTCCTGTACTCACGTTTCTGCCATGCCTTAATCATTGCCGCTGTAAGGCAAAAAACGCTGTGCGCTGCTTGCTTTCCTATTTCGTAAGCTGTATTTACTGCATTTATGAAAAGCTGTAAAAATTTCTTGTCAGAAATCTTTTCAAATTCCGGCTCTTTCTGAAACCGCTCTATTGTAAGTGGAAATCTCATTTTGAACAAATCCTTTCTTTACATAGGGCAGCAGAGCGTGTTACAATATCTGCATACCCATTTTTCAATGTTGTTGGGTTACTTGCCCCTATCAGAGTGTCAGCTTTGATAAGGGATTTTTCTTTATACTGCAATATTAATCAGCGCACCATAGGTTTCCTTGTGTCCGTAACCGCCGATAACCTTTGCATCTGCATGAAGTTCCATACCGTTATCAAGAACTACCGCCACGCTTCGGGCAATACCTTTTGGCAGATACCCAATATGTGCATATCCAATTCCCTTTATACCTACCACTACAGCCACGGCGTATTTATCGAATGTGTTTGCTCTGTCACGTCTAAGGTATGTGGTAAGTTCTTCCGGCTTTCTTCCTGCTATGAACTGCAATAATTTTTGTCTGTTACCGAATGTCACGCCTGCCGCCTTTACAGTGATACCCTCTTTAATTCTCCTCCAAGCTGTCCTAAACGCATTTGAAAGCGTATATCCCAGCTTGCGGAGTTGGTTCGCCATTGTTGCCACCGCCTTTCTTGTCTTTGTGATTTGCTTCATGTCGTGCACCCCTTTCCTCTCTGTTGTTAAACTAATTATACACTTTAAAGTTTCTTATGTCAATATTTACTTTACACTATTTAATTTCTTTTTATAATATTTATTTGACTTTTTACACTATATAATGTATATTTAGTATATAAATACTAAGAAAGGGGACACTCTAATATGTCGATTAGCATGGGCGAAAAAATTAAAATTGTCCTTAAACGTCGTAATATGACATTAGGTGAACTAGCAGAACAAACTTCACAATCTCGCCAAAATCTTTCAAATAAAATGAGTCGTGATAATTTCAATGAGAAAGAACTTATGGCAATAGCTACTGTTCTTGATTGCACTTATCACGCTGGATTTACACTTAATGATACGGGGGAGGAAATCTAATAATTATGAAACCCAAAACCAAATACAACAACCATGAAAGGAAGTGTAATAATGAGTTATCAGGAAATAGCCAAGAGCATGATTGACCACTTACCAGATGATAAAATGATTTTCGTTATCAATATGCTGGAAGGTCTGGGGGAAATGTCCGGGCTCGACATACACCCCGATTTCAAGCCAAACGCAACAACATTAGCGGCAATGGCAGAAACAGACGAAATGATAAGGACTGGAAGTGGGCAGCATTTTGAAGGGACAACAGAAGAATTTTTCTCCCAAATTTTGGAGGAATAGCCCATGCTAAAACTCAACCTGACAACACAATTTAAGCGCGACTTAAAGCTATGCAAAAAGCGCAACTATAATATCAGTCTGCTAAATGCCATAGTAAACACATTAAGAATACCAGCGGAACTTCCCCCGAAAAACAAAGATCACTCTTTAAAGGGAAATTATACTGGGCGGAGAGAATGTCACATATCCCCGGACTGGCTGCTTATATACCGAATAGACGGAGACGAAATATATCTTGACCGTACTGGCACACATTCCTATCTATTCGAAGAATAGGAAGCGGCAATCATATTGTTATGAACGGCAGCAGAGCACTACCCCAGCAAGGCTTTATCTGCCCCATATCGGACTTGTCTGCTTTGCTTGATAACCCCCACTTTCTATGCTGTTAAATTTCAAATATAGGGCTTGTGGCGCGTCCTGTGGGTATTCTGAAAAGTGGAATCACCCGATAAGAGAATGAGGGCAGCAGGCAGACAGCTTTTGCAATCACTTTACAATAAACGTGTGTTTGGCTCTTGAATCCTGCTGCTGGATATGCTATATTATAGACATAAAAAGGGAAAGCCATAGAAGCGGCTACCCTCCGAAAAACAAGCTATGACATTTTACAGTGTCAAGCCGTCAACTATTCGCGGTAGTTGGCGGCTATTTTCTTCCCTTGAAGATTGTATAGCACAAACTTACAAGGGCAACAATGAATATTCCAGTCTGAATAAGCTCCGAGTATGTAATCATTGTATCGCCCTCCTTTCTTTCGTCTGGAGGGCTGTTATACCCTCCGAAAAAGAGGGTAGCCGCCTTTGGCTCTATGATTTTCCCATGAATGGAGTATAGCACACATTTCTTTGGCAGACAATGCCTATACTAAGTTTTAAAAGCCCATTTGCCGCTTTTATCTTCTTGCCCTTATATTTCTACCCTCGCACCATTTCAAGCCCAATTTACCCCCTTATAAGCCCTGTATAGGGCATTTCGAAATAATCCACTATTCGTAATCCGCAATATCCCTGTTCGGCACCGGATTCCTCACAATATCTGCAAAAGGCTTCTCCATCACCCTTAAGGCTTCTTCCATGCTCGTTCCTGCGCCTGTCTGCTGTGTGAAATCGTCATCTAACACAATCTTTTTCGGCTTAACATACTTCTTTTCCGTCAGAAGCTCCACCTGAAAAAGCGGTTCTCCGCGATCTTCATGATACTTTCTGAAATTCTTGTTGACCTCTGCAAATGTAAAATACGCATCAATCAGCCGCTCCCACTGCGTCTTGTCCATTCTTGTCAGACAATGGGGACACATGGGCGGTCTTTCCTCATAACTCATATCCCTGTTATAGAGATGAAAACTATTGCCACACCAGTGGCACTTTACCTTTAAATACTCCATCTTGTCATTCTCCTTTCTATGCGCTGTGCCCACGCCGGAAAATAACCGGGTCCAGCCCATAGGCCGCAGCGTCTATTGTATGCTTGTCTTTATCCGGCACTTGTGAAAGCACAATGCCGTTTTTGTCTATATCGTAAGAGTATGTGGAAAACTCCCGATAAGCGTTCGGTGTACGGCGCGGGTCAAATACCAGTTTCCTGTGCTGCAGCCACTTGATACGGACATTCACGCATCCGGGCTTTTTATAGCACCCACGCGCAAACCAGACTTCATTGTCCTTTAAATCCGCTATGCTTTTCGGTTCTGCACAATCGCATATAACAAAGTCATTGTTGTACTTGCGCCCTTTGATTTCCTGCGCCATCCTGGCATTGCTCCACCCACGCACATAAATCTCGTCAAGGAAATAAACTTCTTCTTTCCTGCTGTCATAATACACCCTGACAAACGCCGCAGGGTCTACCGCAAAACCAAAATCCAGCCCTTGGAAAATATAATCTCCCCTCATTTTCAGTTCATCATCTGAAATGTCCCTTACCTCGATATTCGGGAAAACCTCGCCGCCGGTCCCCACCGCCTCACCCATGTATTCATGGCGGTATGCCGTCAGGTTTATATCTTTCAGGCGTTCCGCTTCCAGTATGAAGCTTTCCCCCAGCCATTCCGGCGGTATCATTGTGTAATCCGTTAGCAGGGTAATGCTCTTTTTGTGCGCCGTTGACATACTCAAACTGCATGGGGGAAACTTTGCTTTTCCACAAGTGTGATACTCCGAGCGCGTCAATCGCCCACTGTATCTGTGAAAAAACACTTTCCCGGAGCGTCCCTGCCACAAGCCGGAATACAATGGCGCTTGACAGCCCCGTCTTATCCCTCATTATCCCCAGCACGAGCTCAACGAAACGCACCAGCGAAGAAGAGGGCATACCTTCCATGGAAGAATTTGACCTTTCT
>CAMWXE010000169.1 GCA_947178145.1 uncultured Lachnospiraceae bacterium
CTTTCCTCACTTTCCAAAATCATGTCATTCAGGGAGTTCCCCGGCGGAACAATCGGCATGACATTGATTTCCCTGTCTATGATAAATTCAATCACCGTAGGTGTTTTTGTATTCTGTTTCGCACTGTTCAAAGCTGATTTTATATCCTCTGCCTTTGTGACACGGATTCCTTTTGCACCATAACTTTCTGCCAGTGCAATAAAATCTGGCGTATATTCCGGGCAGCAAAGATCAGGCTGGTTACAGCCTGTTTCACAGCTTCTCCGATAACGCATACAGGTACTCGAATACCGCCTGTCATAAAACATTTCCTGCCACTGCCGCACATTCCCTAAATATCCGTTATTCAGTATACAGATGATAATTGGCAGTTCATAAACAACCGCAGTCGCCATTTCCTGAATATTCATCTGCATACCGCCATCACCAGATATGACAATGACATCTTTATGGGGATTGCCAAGTTTTGCTCCGATTGCAGCAGGAAAACCATACCCCATTGTTCCCAGGCCGCCCGATGTCAGCATTTGCCTATTCTCATCAATATCAAGAAATTGTGTTGCCCATAATTGATTTTGACCTACATCCGTAGCAACAATAGCATCTTTAAACAACTCATTTATGGATTGAATAATCATCTGCGGCGTCAAACCGACTTTCCCCATAGTAATCGGATATTTCTTTTTCCAACAGTTGATTTCATCTGTCCACTCTGAGATATGGAGCGGCTTTGCCTTTTCAAGCAAAGCACATATCGCCTTTTTCGCATCAGCAACAATAGGAATATCTACATCAATATTCCGGGAAATAGATGCCGCATCCACATCAATATGGATAATCTTTGCATTTACCGCAAATTCTTCTATTTTCCCCGTAATGCGGTCATTGAACCGTGTTCCTATTGAAAAAAGAACATCACAGTTACTAATCGCTGAATTTGCGGCATAGCTCCCATGAATGCCTATATTGCCAACATATAAACTGTTCGTTGTAGGAATTGCCCCTTTTCCCATGATAGTCGTAATAACGGGTACGCCTGTCAGCTCTGCAAGCTGTGTCATTTCTTTATTTGCACGGGCAATATTTACTCCGCCGCCTATCAGGAAAACAGGCTTTAACGCATGGTTCAAGATATCCAGTGCCTTATTTAACTGTCCCATATGTGCGGAAGTATTCGGTTTATAACCCTTCACCATAATTTCCTCTGGGTAAAAATCACTGCCGTAAGCTCTCTGAATATCCTTTGGCAGATCAACAACTACTACACCCGGTTTTCCTGTCCTTGCAATATAAAATGCCTTTTTGATCGTTTCTGCCAGATCTTCCCTCTTTCGTACCATCACAGCATATTTACAGATACTTCTTGTGATGCCCACAAAGTCCACTTCCTGAAAGGTATCATTCCCAATAAGGTGTGTCGGCACCTGTCCCGTAAAACATACTAATGGTACGCTGTCATAATTTGCGGTAGCAATGCCCGTGACGAGATTCGTAGCCCCTGGTCCGCTTGTCACAAGACAGACACCAACTTTTCCCGTAGAACGTGCATAACCGTCTGCTGCATGGATCAAGCCCTGCTCATGACGTGGCAGGATCACGTCTATTTCTCTTTCTCCATACAGTGCATTAAACAGATCGATCGCCTGTCCCCCCGGATAAGCGAACAATGTGTCAACTGCTTCTTTTTTTAGTGCTTTTACAAATAAATCTGCACCTGTAATCTGTTTCATAGCTTCCTCCATTTCTTAATGCGTGTGCTTGCACGCATATTATTTATTTTTATAGGAAACGACAAGTGTCGTTTCCTATTGTATTGCCATCCGACAGCGCCAAACCTTACGGATTGATTCCTTCTATAAACATCTGCACACTTTCTTTAATGTACTCCTCTTTTTCAACATCTGTAAGCTCTTTCCCGAACGATGCATTTAGAAATGTGTAGCCCAATGTTGCCGAAAATACAGTCAATGCCAGTGCCTTAAAATCTTTCTCCGGTATTTTTCCCATCTCACACATCTTATTCAGGTAATCGGTAAATGTCATCAAAAAAGCCTGCGGAACTTTCATAATGAGCTGTTTGGTTTCCTCATAGAGCTGTGGCGCCCTCAGACCGATTGACAGATTAACGAAATCTGGTGTCATCCTGTCAATATATGCCCTCATGAACATTTCCAAATCTTTCCGCAAATCCCATGTTACATTTTCAAAAATTTCCGGTGTGACATTTGCCCGCCAGCCAGTCTGGTTTGCCCCTTGTAAAACAATATCCTTTTTGCTCTCAAACTTTCGGAATAAGGTACACTCATTTACACCAGCTATCCTTGCAATCTCTTTCGTAGTTGTTGCGACATATCCTTTGTCCCGGACTAATGTCATTGCCGCGTCAATTATTTTCTGACTTGTTTCATCCACAGTCTGCCCCCCTTTCTGCGAGTTTGTCTTTATCAAACAGTTTCATGCAAGTACACGCTTTCATGATAGCAGACTAAATGTCGAAAGTCAATAGGATAATTCTCCGCCAGAAAAACTTGGTATTCTAAAGTTACTGTCCACTCCGTTCCAGTAACGGGCAAAAATCCATGCAAATGGATTTTTGATTTCAAACGTTACGTTTTCTCACGGAATGCGCATTCCTGTGAACAGTAACAACAAATCCCAACTTTTTGACAAAATTTTGAATTTTTAATTGCTATTTTTCTAAATATGTGCGAAAATATCAATGTGTGAGTAACATATCAAAGTCAGTTTTCACAGAATGCTGAAAACGTTTGATAAGTTATTAAATGTGAGACATCTGTCACACATTGAAAATATAAGTTAAGTAATCGAAAGGAGTTTTCACATGATTTATTCAAAGGAAATTGAAGAAATGTGTGTAGTAGCACGTGACGGTAATCATGGTTGTGCACCGATTCCAGAAGAGGCGAAATGGGTAAAGGCTAAGGAAGTGAAAGACATTTCCGGCTTTACACACGGCGTAGGCTGGTGTGCACCGCAGCAGGGCGCCTGCAAGTTATCCCTGAACGTAAAAGAAGGTATCATCCAGGAAGCGCTGGTCGAGACAATCGGCTGCTCTGGTATGACACACTCCGCAGCGATGGCAGCAGAGCTGCTTCCGGGCAGAACGGTTATGGAAGCACTGAACACTGACCTTGTGTGCGACGCCATCAACACCGCTATGAGAGAACTGTTCTTGCAGATCGTATACGGACGTTCTCAGTCCGCTTTCTCTGAGGAAGGGCTTCCGGTAGGCGCTGGCCTTGAGGACTTAGGAAAGGGCTTAAGAAGCCAGGTTGGTACTATGTACGGTACGTTGAAGAAGGGACCTCGCTATCTGGAGATGGCAGAGGGCTACGTTACCGGTATTGCGCTGGATGCTGACGACAAGATTATCGGTTACAAGTTTGTAAGCCTTGGCAAGATGACTGACTTTATTAAGAAGGGCGATGACCCGAATACAGCATGGGAGAAGGCTTCAGGCCAGTATGGGCGCGTTGCGGATGCTGTTAAGATTATTGATCCTAGAACAGATAAGGAGGTAAAATAATTATGGCATTATTCGAATCCTATGAAAGAAGAATAGATAAGATTACCGAGGTATTAAAGAGCTACGGTATTAATTCCATCGAAGAGGCAGAGAAGATCACAAAGGACGCAGGTCTTGACGTATATGATCAGGTTAAGAAGATTCAGCCAATCTGCTTTGAGAATGCCTGCTGGGCATACACAGTAGGTGCGGCAATTGCAATCAAGAAGGGCTGCAAAAAGGCTGCAGATGCAGCGGCAGCAATCGGTGAGGGACTTCAGTCATTCTGCATCCCTGGTTCCGTTGCAGACAACCGCAAGGTTGGTCTTGGACATGGCAACTTAGGCAAGATGCTTTTGGAAGAAGAGACAGAGTGCTTCTGCTTCCTTGCAGGACATGAATCATTTGCGGCAGCAGAGGGCGCAATCGGTATCGCTGAGAAGGCAAACAGAGTTCGTCAGAAACCGCTGAGAGTTATTCTGAACGGTCTTGGAAAAGACGCGGCAGAGATTATCGCCCGCATCAACGGATTTACATTTGTGGAGACAGAGTATGATCCCTATACAAACACTGTAAAGGAAGTATTCAGAAAGTCTTACTCTGATCCGGAAGGTCCTCGCGGCAAGGTGAACTGCTACGGTGCAAACGATGTCTGTGAAGGCGTTGCAATCATGTGGAAAGAGAATGTTGATGTTTCCATCACAGGTAACTCAACCAATCCTACAAGATTCCAGCACCCGGTTGCAGGTACATACAAGAAGGAGAGAAACGAAGCTGGCAAGAAGTACTTCTCAGTAGCTTCCGGCGGTGGTACAGGCCGTACACTCCATCCTGACAACATGGCAGCAGGTCCGGCTTCCTACGGTATGACAGATACTTTAGGACGTATGCACTCTGATGCACAGTTTGCAGGTTCTTCTTCCGTTCCAGCTCACGTGGAGATGATGGGACTCATCGGTATGGGCAACAACCCGATGGTTGGCGCTACCGTAGCAGTTGCAGTTTCGATTGAGGAAGCGGCGAAGGAAGGTAAGTTCTAAGAAATAGCGTAAAATCAAGGGCTATCGTTGACATAGGTTGTCGGCGGTAGCCTAAAATTGTGTCACGTAGCACACATGACTCCCACCCACCAGCCTACAGATAAAAGAAAGGACGCAGAATGTATTCCTTGCAAGTCCCACCAGTTTCATGCAGTCTGTATCTGACAAAGTACCATCAAAATCCTTGCTATGTTTTTGTATCTGCTTCTTTGCTTCAATAGATTTCTTTGTTGTCAGCTTTGCCCTCTGCTTCTGCCCGATCTGTTTACCGTTTAATCTCGCTGGTTCTATGCCCTCTTTCGTTCTCTGCTGCAAGTCCTGTACCTCTTTCTCTGATTGCTCAAAAGCAAGCCTTATCTGTTCCTTTGCAGGCGACATAAGGTATTTATTCACACCCTCTAAGATAAAGTCAACATTTGTGCCAGTCATTGATATATTGCTCTCTAATGCTGAAATTGAAAAAATCACAAAATGATATATTCTATATTTCGCTATTGGATTTTTTGATGGTTTGCATTGTAGCGCATCACACGTTACTTTTCACACCCACGCCAAAGTAGTGGGAATCATGCGCCAAATTGATGCCC
>CAMWXE010000170.1 GCA_947178145.1 uncultured Lachnospiraceae bacterium
TGTTCTGAACCGTAGCTGCTCCTTAAGTAAATGACATTGGGTGTGAATTGTAACCGATATTTTCGATCATTATGTCAGAATTAAATTCCTCACTTGTTTTCCTCATGCTGCTGATGTAAAATATAGAGGAAAGGATGCGGGTCATAAGAAGCACACTGCCAGAATATGTGATATAAACTCTGGTGTCTCGGATCTGGAAGCTGCCTTAACAGCGGGAACAGAACAGGAAAAAATACCTGATCAGTCTGGCAAGTTCACATGCAAGATTCAGCTGTTCTATTTGAATATTGATCTAAATAGGAGAACCTGACTATGGAAAAGCGAAAAGAGATAAATGACAATGTAGTGAAGTGGATACTGAATAAGGTAAGAACAGAATATGCCAATGATGTCAGCCTTGTATTAATATATGGTTCATATGTTAATGGTACTGCTAATAGCAAGTCGGATGTTGATTGTTATTATATTCCAAAATCAGAGAATGGATACAATTTAGCAGTTGATTTTATTATAGAAGGTGTGGGATATGATATATTTCCGATATCGTGGGAGAGCGTTGAAAAAATTGCCGATTTGCTTGAAGGGTTATCTCCACTAGTTGGTGATGCTAATATCATTTACTCCAATAGTGCAAAGGATGTAGAACGTTTTCAAGCTATGCAGGCAAAGTTGAAAAGTAATCTGTTAAATGATAAATATGTTAAAGAAATAGCTGCAAAGCGATGTGAAGAAGCAGGCAGGCTGTGCACCATGCTAAATCAAAATCATAGCACATCAGAGGTTCGAAAAATAGCAGGAAACATTATCATGACCCTTGCTGATGCGGTGGCTGTATATAATCATGATTATTATCACTTTGGACTGAAGAAACAATTTGAAGATTTACAAAATAATATTCCAAACGTTCCCCGCAATATTGTAGATGGCTATCAGAATGTAGTGAAAGCAATAGATATTGGTGATGTTACAAAATATGCGATGAAATTATTTGAAGATGTATGCACATATTTGGATGTAACATTTACTTTGCAAGAAATACATGGACACCAAAGCCAAACAGTAAATAAAGTAGATGCTTCATGGCTTGCATCATTATATGAAGAAATTAGTTCCACATTCAATAAAATATATGTGTGTTGTGAAACAGGAAATTATATATTGGCTTTTCTTTCCGCAGTATGTCTTCAGCGAGACTTGGATGACGCAAAAGAAGCAGGGTGCCCCACTTACGAATTATTGAGTAATTTTAACTATAAAGAGCTTTACAAACTTTCAGAAACGACTCAAAAAATAGAACGAGATTTGGTACAACTGGTTGAAGATCATGGCGGACATATTAAACAATATGAAAGTTTTGAACAGTTTGAATTAGCAAAATTGTAGAACATGTATTTAATTAATTTTGTCAAAAAGAAAGGTATACTATCATGAACAAATTTAACGCAAGCCACATTGCAATCCCCACAATCTTAAAAATTGAGCCCAATGCACTGGAAAATATTGGTGTATATTTGAAGGATTGTGATTTCAGGAAAGTAGTCATTTACTTCGGAAACGGTCTGATCGACATGTTTGGATACAAGGTATTAGACGCCCTGCGGGATGCAAAGGTCGAAGTATTGGAGTACTGTGAGCTGGATACTGTCAACATTGACGACATCATCAACCTGGCATTTGGGCTTCCCAATTCAACGCAGGCCGTAATCGGACTCGGCGGCGGCAAAGTCATTGACGCCGCAAAATACATTGGCTTTCTGCGCAAACTGCCTTTTATCAGCGTCCCGACTTCCGCGTCCAGCGACGGCTTTTCCAGTGCCAGCGCATCATTGATCGTAAACGGCCGCAGAAATTCCGTTCCCGCACGCCTCGCATACGGCATTATTGCAGACACTGCTGTCATCAGGAGTGCACCGGAAAAGTTCCTGTACTCAGGAATCGGGGACATGGTATCCAAAATCACCGCACTCTACGACTGGAAATTCGAGGAGGCACACGGTGCCGCGCAGGTCAACGACTTTGCCCTCATGATTGCCAAGAAAGCGGTGAACAGCTTCGTGCGGACACCTTTTGACAGCATTCACGAGGAACTGTTCTTAAAAGAGCTTCTCGACTCCCTCGCCATGAGCGGCATCGCAAACGAGATTGCCGGCAGCAGTGCGCCCACGAGCGGCAGTGAACACCTGATTTCCCACGCGTTGGACAAGATGCTGGAAGTCCCGCAGCTCCACGGCATCCAGGTCGGCATCGCAGCCTACCTCATGAGCCGCGTCCATGACCACCGCTGCCAGCGTGTGAACACCGTCTTTACAAAGACAGGATTTTGGGACTATGCCGCCACCCTCAACCTCAATGTGGAAGACTATGAGAAAGCAATTGACCTCGCACCCTCAATCAAACCGTTCCGCCATACCTATCTCCACGAGGAACAATACCGCACGCTGGCCAAAAAGCTACTCGCGGAAGATGATTCCTTAAAAACTGTCTTTCATTTGTAAAGGATATATGTGTCCTTATGAATCAAAAAGTCTCCTGCCTCTGCTATCCCGCAACTTCAGGAGACTTCTGACACCTTTCATTCCTTGGCGGCCTCTTTTGCTTCCCACCTTGACACAATATATTCCGGCTGCCTGGCATGCTCATCTCTGGTCTAGTTTCCATCTTCATAACGGTAACAATAAATTCCTACATCTGCCGACTGAATCCAGATATTGTAATTATCCTTTTCCCAGCAGATTCCCCAGAAATCCCATGCTCTCTCCGCAAAAAAATCCCCTGCCAGTCCGCCGCTCTCGATATCATATATGTATACCCGCACATATTTGACACCCGCATGCTTCTCTACTTCCTGCTTTGCAATAAACTTACCGTCAAAGCTTTCCACATCGTCCGGCGTGAAAGAACCATATTCTTCCGCTTGTAATAAATCCGGCTTATTTCTTTGAAAATATATGCAGCTGTATAGAAAATATAATATTGCCGCTGCCAAAATTACGAAAACGCCCTTTTTCAACTTTTTCGCCAACGTCATACCCCCTTTTCCTGCTTGCTTTCCAATATTTATATACTGTAAAATCTCCCGCTTCTGTTGGTTCGGAAAGCATTGTTTCGTTTTCTATTACTTTCACAAAAGAAACTTCATCACCATAATTCCTATATGACAACAAATTACTCATAACAAACCATCCTTCCTCAATTTCTCTATAACCTGATCTAATACATATCTTTTTAATATTCCGCTTGGATGTAGTTTATGAAAGTTTATCACTTCATTGCTTCTATCTTTTATGAATTTCACTCCTGAGCCAGTTCCGCCTTTTTTAATTGATATCCTGAATATGATAATAAAGATTCCATTTCCTCAAAAGTAAAATTTTTTCCTAACCCACAACCTCTTGGATAATCTGTGTCTTCCAACAAATCATGTATTACAGCAAGTACCAAGCAATCTTCTTGATATTCATATGGTATAGTTTCATTATCAGCTACATATTGCATAACTCTGAGTGCATGATTATATGTTTCTGGTTTACAATGTTCTTTTGCCATTCCCAAAGCATAAGTTAATCTTACTGGTTTTTTATCTAATCCCAATTTCCATTTCCTCCTGTACTTGAAACCTTCGTTTTATTTAAGTTTACATACAAGAATTTCTATATCTGTATCATCAAATATCATTTTAATCTGATCAGAAACCGTACTCCAGGAAAGTTTGTCTAAACCAGCACCGATTGTTGGCATGGCAATTTTAGTGATTCCATATTTAATACAAATTTTCTTCATTTTCTGTAAAGCTATTCTCATTGTGACAATTGTTGGTTTATGGAAGTATCTTTCTTTCGTAATCAAATTTAATACTCGGCCCTCTAAGATACAGTCCCCACCGATTCTACAACGAGTGTACTGATTAAGATAATCAGGATATTTACTCTGAAGTATGTTTTTCATATCAAATCTTTTATTAAACTCAACTACTATACCCTTTCCCATCCCAAAATCAGCACTAACACAATGCGCCAAATAATAATCCTCTGGAACAGAAAATAAATCTCTTACTTCTTCTTTATAAATCATCTATCTTTACCTCTCTTAAAACGGAAATTTTATCGCTATATTTTTATCTTCACTTCACAATTTTCTGAGTTATGATACTCCATTTCAATTTTATAGACTCTCGGAATCTCTAAACCTTATTCTATATGGCTTTCAAAACTCCATTTTTATGAATTCCTCCACTTTTTTCTAAAATTTCAAGCCGTGACATTCCGGAATCATTGATCTTTGCATCGATAAATGCATCGTAATCCGTTTTAAGTTCCGGATAGTAGGTACTAAAGCCCTGCTCTGATGAAAAATGGACTATCTTCTTACAGACGGCTTCGTACTGTCCCATGCTTACTTCCTTGATGCCGTATCTCCTGACTGACTGCAGGAGAGCATTGCTGAGGGATTGCATATCCCATTCTTTTTGGATCATAAAAACCTCCTTACTATGGAATTGATTGTTACCTTTCCATAATAAAGATTAATGCCGATATTTTTAAGGAAATATCAGCAGCTATGCGGTTTTTAAGAAAATATCGGCATTAAAAAAATGTCGGCATAAGGGGGATCAAGACATCCTTCCGTGATCTAAAACATACGATCGGGACCGCAAATTTCCATTCCAAATCTGTGGAGTACATTGAATTTGAGATCATCTGCCGAATGATCCTTTACAATTTCGCCACGATTATAACAATGGAAGCTGCTCCGGAAAAGAAAAAGAAAGAAAAATGGGAATATCAGGTCAACCTTTCGATGGCGATAAAGATATGTTTTGCTTTTCTGCAGGACCGTGTAGCTCCCGGAAATGCAGCCGGCCTGATCAGTCAGCATATACCGCCGGTCAGGCAGGACAGAACCTACGCTCGCCAGCTAAGGTTCCAGGTCCCAGCCAGTTTCGCCTACCGCTTTGTATAAAACCAGACTGGCATTGATAGTATAACATACCTGCAGGCAGACATGCAATCTGCCTTTTTCGTGATCCTAAAAACTTTTTTCTTGTCATTGAAGCGTTAGCGAGCTTTCCTGACATCATCTTCTTGCACTAAGGAACTGTAGGAAAATAAGTGATACAGATTGCGCAGGATATTTCTTCGAG
>CAMWXE010000171.1 GCA_947178145.1 uncultured Lachnospiraceae bacterium
CTCGAAGAAATATCCTGCGCAATCTGTATCACTTATTTTCCTACAGTTCCTTAGTCCCAAATTAAATATTGCACTCAGTTGATTATTAATCGTCTTCAAGTAGTTCTGTGAATATCCTTCTTTCGTAAGGCTGTTCTGCCAACGCTGGATATCAGCTGCCGTAATATCGGCAATCTGCTTTTCACCAAAACCCAAAAAGACCGAAAGGTCATATCAAGGTTATGGAACTGCTTTCGGATAAATTAAACGTCGAAATCTTATATCAACATCTGGTACGCACCCATTCCTCATAGACTCTGACTCCTTCTGCCAGACATTTCAACCCATCTTCCAGCCGGCACTTGGGACAGGCGATATTCATTCTTATAAAGGAGCTTCCATTTTCCCCATACTGTTTTCCTTCGGACAGATACAATCCTGTATGCTCTCTCAAATATTGCGTAAATTCAGCAGCACACCCCTGCATTTCCCGGCAATCCAGCCACAAAAGATAAGTAGCCTGTGAAGAAACCAGTTTCATCTGTGGAACTTCTTTCTTTAAGAAATCCCCTGCAAAGTTTTTATTTTCCTGAATATACTCTCTTAAAGCATCCAGCCACGCCTCCCCTTTCGTAAAAGCAGCCACGGCCGCCTCCACCGCAAAGGAATTCGGTTCTGCCACCTCATCCGTATTCAGTCCCCGCCAGACCTTATGCCGCAGGTTGGGATTTGGAACGGCCACTGCTGCTGTCTGCAGTCCAGCCAGATTAAAGGCTTTTGTGGGAGCCATGCAGGTAATACTGTTATTCTTACAGTTTTCCGAAACCGAGGCAAAGGGAATATATTCCTGACCGGGACTGGTCAGATCACAATGGATTTCATCGGAAATCACGGTCACATGATATTTCCTGCACAGCTCGCCAACCTGCTTCAGTTCCTCTCTGCTCCAGATTCTTCCCACCGGATTGTGGGGATTGCATAGAATCATCAGCGTGGTCTGGGGATCAGAAAGTTTTCGTTCCAGATCTTCAAAATCCATCTGATAGGTGTTTCCGTCATATCGCAGTGGGTTTTCCGCAATATTCCTTCCGTTATTTACAATGGAATTAAAGAAAATATTGTAAACCGGCGTCTGAACCAGAACATTTTCTCCCGCTGTTGTCAGCTTGCGCACCATACTGGAAATAGCCGGAACCACTCCTGTACAGAAAACAAGCCACTCCTTTTCCATGGAAAAATGATGCCGTCTCTCCCACCAGCCCATATATGCCTGATACCATTCTTCAGGTACAATGGAATAGCCAAATACACCATGGGCTGCCCTTTCCCGGATTGCCTCCTGAATTTCCGGTGCTGTCTGAAAATCCATATCTGCCACCCACATAGGCAGTTCCTGCTCTTTCACATCCCATTTCAGTGAATGGGTATTTTTCCTGTTGACAGGTTCATCAAAATTGTAAGGCATCTTGCACCTCCAAACTTTCTATCGTATTTATTCCAAAGAAAATGTCACAGTCACATCCCCGTTTCCAAGAGCCTCTTCCCACCCCGTCAGATCATCAATATGTCCCAGCCTTGTATAGCTCCAGGAATTAGAGCCGTAAAATATAACAATCTGGTTCCCGTTATACAAGACAATATCTCCAGCGTGGGTTGTGGTCTGACTGTTATCTGCAGGAAGGCTGGTTCCCAAAGGGCCTACCTTTTCAAAGCCGGAATAGTCGCTCATTTGAAGCACTACCGGACTTTCCTGCATCATTTCCACCAAAGCAGACACCGCCACGTTCTCTTCCAATGTGGCTGAAAATATCGTATCACCAACCTGTACCTTCATATTCATCACTGTATTCTCCTCTCCATCATTTTGGATATCTGTTTCCATTCCACCTGCTTCATTCATTTCTGTTTCCTGTACAGGCTTTGCTTCACTTATATCCGCCGCTGATTCTGCCGTGCTTCCTGTTGAATCAGAAACAGATCTCTCCTGTATGTCTTCTGCCACGGATTCTGTTGCATTTGTATCTGTAGACTGCGCTTCCTGTGCATTGGCACTCTCCGTTTCCTGATGAACGGCAGACTGTGGCATGCTTTCTGTTCTTAATGACTCTGGTGCTGAAATGGAAGCCCCAGCCTGCCCGTTGTCCTCTCCGCACGCAGTCAGAGAAAATGAGATAAACATAACCCACAGCACTATCCATATTTTTTTCATTTTCGTCCACTCCTCTTTTCACTTTTCTGTTTATTAATAAGGAATTCATATGGGAATTGCCCAAATAAAAACAAGGATTCCAAACAAGCTTAAAACTGCCCCGAAAATCCGGTTCATCTTCTGGAAACTTTCTGTCCTTTTCTTTCTTCTGGCAAAAGCAACCACAGCGGTCAGCCCTCCCCACCAGAAATAGGTTCCGACAAATACTCCTAAAACCACCAGCCAGCCATTTTTTCCTACACTGCCTCCCGCAATACCAAACCAGGAAAAAGCAAACAGGAAAGTTAATATTGCTGCCGGATTCGTAATCCCTACGGCAAAGGACGACAAAAATATCTTAAATCTTCCTGACACTGCCGGAACTTCTGCTGCCTCTCCTTTTCGGAGAAGCAGCCGGATTCCCATCAGCAGGACAATGCTTCCTCCTGCCAAATGGATAACCGTCTGGTATTCCAGAAGAAAATCTGACACTATGGTCAGCCCAAAAGCCCCAATTCCCGCATATATGCAATCTGCTGTCGAAGACCCCATTCCTGTAAGAAGTCCGGCTTTTATCCCATGTTCCCAGGTTCTCTGCACGGTCATGGCTCCGACAGCCCCCACAGGTACGCCAAAGAGCAGCCCGATCAGAATTCCCTTCAAAAACAGGCTCATACCGCCTCCTTCAGCTCTCTTCTGCATATGATCTTTGTCTTTGATGGATCTACCTTATCCTTTTCAACAATCAATTCATCAATGCTGTCTGCCCGGATCACACCGCTGGAAGGGTTCATCACACTGTCAATCTTTCCTGTGATTTCTGCATCCACCGTGGAATACTCAAAAGCCAGGGTGGTGTTGAGAAGCTTACAGTTTTTCATAACCAGATGATCGATGTAGCACATCCCCTGCAGGCTCTCAATGGTGCAGTTAATCAGTGTCAGATTCTTTGCGTTCCAGCCCAGATATTCTCCGGAAATGAAGGAATCATATACCGTCACATTTTCACTGTTCCAGAAAGCATCCTTGGAAAGCATCCGGGCATTATGAATCTCCATATTCTTTACCCCGTCAAAGGAATAGTTGCCCACCAGCTGGAAATCCCGCAGCACCATATTCTGGCTGTTCATGGCAAAGTAGTCGCCTTTAGCCGTCACATGTTCCATTGTCACATCCTCACAATTCCAGAATGTTTCGGCCGCATTGGGAAAATTTACGTTTCGTAAGCTTACGCCCCGGCAACGGCGAAAATTCTTCGGAGCCTCGATCACCGCATTTTCCACTGTGATATTGTCTGTATACCATACCCCTGCACGGGCCATCTCAAACCAGGTACAGTTTCTGGCTGTAATATTCTTCGCATACCAGAAAGGATACTTCCATTTGAACATGCAGCCCTCCAGTTCGATATCATGGCTCTCTTTCAGCGGCGACTCTCCATCTGCAAAAATGCTGTCATAGATTTTCAAATTCTCTCCCTGGAATAATGCTCTTTCTCCTGTCAAATACTCCTGTCTGATTTCTCTTGTCTTCATAATTTTTCCTCCTGATTATCTAAAATTTTTTAACTTACATTTCTCTGCGTTTTCTTTCCCATCCTGCTGTTCTTTCCTGATGTCTATGATAAAAAATTGTACTTATAAAGCCATTCACCGAACAAGCATCTGTCTGCCAGTTAATTTATTGCTGCTTTTATTTTGTGCTTCAAGTCTTCTATTTTCTTCCCATTTTAAGTTCTTTAAAACTTTATCCGACTCTCTTCGCCAAAGAAAGATTCCAATCGGTATTACAACGGCCTCTGCCAGTACAAATGCCAGCCAGATCAACGTCAGAT
This sequence comes from uncultured Lachnospiraceae bacterium, assembly GCA_947178145.1. Classification (GTDB taxonomy): domain Bacteria; phylum Bacillota; class Clostridia; order Lachnospirales; family Lachnospiraceae; genus COE1. Next base: position 4,002 of record CAMWXE010000171.1, read on the forward strand.
TTCCAAAATGAGATAAGGCTGCAATAAATACCACCGGCAAAACCACCTGCCTGCCCAACGTAAGCAGCATGCTCTGTACTCCCAGTCCAAGTCCCTGAAATGCCGCCGAGTAAATAAGACATACATTGGAAAGAAGATGGCTTACCGCCAAGACCCGAAGTGCCGTTACACCGATGAAAAGCATTTCCGGAGAAGCATCAAATAATAACAGCACCCATTCCGGAAAAACCTCCATTATCAGGAAAAATATACTGTAAAATATCACAGAATAAAGCATCGCCCATCTGCAGCTCTGGTAAATTCTCTTTGGCTTTTTGGCGCCGTAGTTGTAAGCTACGATGGGGATCAGTCCGCTTCCCATGCCGTTTACCCCCACCGTCACAAGCCCTTGAATCTTTACACAGGCACCATACACCGCAACTGCTGTTGGAGTAATAACCATAAGAACGGAGTTTACATAGATGGCCAGTACCGAAGAAACAGTCTGCACCAGTGTACTGGGAATTCCTACCTTTAGAATAGCCGCCATGCAGCCTTTATCCGCCTTTGCCGTAAAATGGATAGGTATCTCCCGATTCCACCGACAGTTGATCCCATATCCGGCAAAACACCCGACCCACTGCCCGATTACCGTTGCGAGGGCGGCTCCAGCCGTTCCCATTGCCGGAATGCCAAAATACCCAAAAATAAAAATCGGATCTAAAACCAAATTCGTAATGGATGCAGCTGACAGTGTAAATAAAAACAGGGACGATTTGCCGCTTGCCATGACAAAGCGGTCAAATACCCACTGTCCCATCATTCCCAGGGAACCGAGCATACATATGCGCAGATAAGGAATCCCATAGTCCATAATCGTCTCATTCCCTCCAGACTGCCACCTGAAATACGGCCTCATAGCGGACACTTCCAGAAAAGACACCAGTACCCATGCCAGAAAAGCCAGCACCAGTGCGGCCGATGCCGTCTTTTTCACCTTTTCCTGATTCCCTTCTCCTAATGCTTTGGAGATGACCGCATTTAGTCCCACAGCAATGCCAAGCCCCATGGCAGACATGAGAATCTGTACTGGAGCCGCCAGGGACA
>CAMWXE010000172.1 GCA_947178145.1 uncultured Lachnospiraceae bacterium
GGTATTTTTTTGTGTCAATCTCTTGACCTATTTAAAGTATACAGGAAGCTTTCTGTTTCAGAAACAGGGATACAACATTCTGGTGTTTCTCCGCAAACTGTCTCTGCAAGGGTGTCATTTCATGTAATTTGCTCATATCTTTCTCCTTTTCTAAAAAAGGAAACACCAAAACAGTGTTCCCTTCTTAAATACTGTGTTATTTTTTACCTCCGGGCTGCCACGGCTTTCCCGGCCTGCGTAATGAGTGACGGAACATGCCTTCGATACTTTCACATAGCTCCCATTCTCTTTTACTGCTGTATTCTTATACTTTCCAGAATAATGTCCGAGCCTGTATGCAGGCTGTTATCAATTACAATTGACCACACAAAAAAGCAGCTTTCACATTTACTGCAAAAACTGCTCCATATCTTTTAAAATCAATCAATTTCTAAGAATGCCCTAATACTGCCCTAATCTCATCAATACTATAGCCATATTTAAAGGCAATCTGTTCATCAGATGTACCCGATTTACTTTCAGCGATAATCCTGGCCGCAAGTGCCAGCCCTTCATGTATTCCTTCATTTCTGCCTTCATTCCGTTCATAGCTTCTCACTGCATTCATGTCAGCCTGTGCATATTTTTCTGCTAATAACATGGCTCTTACCTCCTTATTTTCAGACAATTCCTTTACCTCCGCAATGATTTCCCTCATTAAACTATTATCTTTTGCGGTTTTAAGTACCTTTTCATCATTAATGTCAGCTATAAGACTTAATAAAATCTGCAGCTCATCAAGACGGCTGCCAGTACTGTCATGTTCCCCGTTCCTGCCTTCCCTGAACTGCTTGAGGCATTCATCAAGCTGTACAAATACTATTTTCATCATGGAATCAAATGAAATTCCTGAATCAGCATTCCTTTTCATAAACCTGTGTATATATCTTTTGCTTGTTTCATTGAATTTTTTAAATTCTTTCGGACTGTTTTTCATTAGTACAACAAGCAGAACGCTTGCTGTGTTTGAATAAGAAACTTCCGATTTCTTCTGCCCTTCTTCCACACTGTATGAAAACATAAGCATATCAGACGCATACAATTCCGCCCTTCTGAATATATATTCCTGCAGCGATATCTGAAACTCCGTATCAGAATGCCTGCCGTCTTTCAATTTCGCCGGCTCATCAAAGATAACCCTTTTAGAATTCTTTGACTGCATTAATCCTTCATTTGTATAACTACCTTCAACTTCAATGGAATCGTCCTGTACCACATTTTTTAAAAGGTATGTAAGACGCTCCCTGTGTGAATCAGCACTGAAAATCCTTTTTGCAATAATATCTGACAGCAGGGAAGGCAGTTTTCTGCCAGCCAGCACCTCTGTGATTTCTTTCCGGTCCTGTTCTTTAAGCATTCCCAAAAGCTGGTTTTCATATTCTTTTGCACGTTCAGCAGCCTGTTCTTTTTTCAGCAGTTCAACGATGCCCAAAACAGTCTGTTCCTTTAGTTTGTCCATATAATATAATTCTCTCTTTCTTTTCCGGATAACGGTTAATGAAAGGAAATTTTTCTTTCCCTTTCATTATATCACGTAATCCCACAATGTCAAAATATCACTTATGTTTCTTTATATATATGCAGATTGCGGGTTACTTTTCACACCTACGCCAAAGTAGTGGGAATCATGCGCCAAAATGCTTGCCTTTTAGCATTTTGTGTGCAAAATCTGTTATAATTCACACCCAATGTCATTAACTTAAGACCTTAATACCTAGGATTTGTGAACAAATGCAATGATTTATTGGGCATTTTCCAGCACAATTTGTTGGTCAAATTCCTTAAGTTACTGACATTGATTCACACCTCAATTACTTATAAGCTGATAAAAACTGGCGTTGGTGTGAATTGTAACGATTGCGGCAACGCAACATTTTCCGGTTCTCGCCCTTTTAAAACTGATTGGTGATAATCCAACTCATTTATAACAGCTTTAATGGTATCAAACGCAGCAGACAATTCAAGATACCGGGTAATAAGACCAATAACTTCAGTATAGAGAAAAAGCTGCTGCTGCTTCGTCAATCTGGTCAGGGCAGTAATTCGTTTCTGCTTTTCCATAAGAATGTCTGCACCATAAATATTTTCATTTTCCAGAAGCTCTGTCATGTCAGTGTCAGATAGCATTGCCGCTGCTGTATTAAACCATGCGATTGCAGTCTGGCTGCTGTCATCTTCACCACAAAAAGCAATCTTTTTTACAGGCATCTGATACCACAGCCTGTCTTTCACGGACTGCAGCTCTACATACAGATTGGATGCGATATCACATAATTCATTAATCTGGTCACTATAATGATCCCAGTAAGGACTGCTCCTTTCATTTCCGCTGTAATAGTAATCCATCATTTCATCTAATCCTTCAGATATGGACCATAAATCGAGCTTTTTATAAAGCGCCACTTTCCATGCCTCCTATAAATCCTTATTCTCCAGCCTTATAATCTCACAACCTCTTCCGACTGCCTGTCATAAAAATATAACGAATAGGAAAGGATTTCTTCGGCGCTTACCTGTGTATCATTAATTTCTTTGATCATACGCTTAACTTCTAAATCCTCCACATCATGATCTGCCGGTAAAAGCAGCAATTCATGAATAGAAGATGGAATAATGAAAAAAGATTTCCCGATTTTATCTGAAAAGTGATGAAGCAGATCAGAATACAGCATACATGCTGCACCCTCTACTCTCTGTTTATTGATGAGTACATACATTGGTACACTTCCCGATATTTCCATCATATAGTCATCATCAGACTCTTCCAAACCTTCTTCTTCCCTGATTTCACATAAGACTTCTGACATACTTTTAATCTCATATTCCAAAAGCGTATGCGTATTTTCTTTTGCTGCCTGATACAAATCCTCTATGGATACTCCCCATAACTTCTGGTGTACATTGTGAATCAGTATAGCTGCCATTCCAAGGTCTTCCTGTGTAACCAGATACTGAAAAACAATCGACAGATCCAAAAATTCAATATGCGGTATGTCATTCAACAATTCCTTATTTTTCTCTGTATTAATCAGTTTATAGACAATTCTCTGCTTTACTTTCTCATAATTTAAGAAATATCTCATGTCTACACTCTGATCAATTTTGTTCTTATGGTATGTACCCATCACATCATTGATAACCTTGACAAATGTTGTCCTTCCATTAATATAATCCTGATAATAATCATTGAGATAGATAGTCGGTGCAATATTATTTTCATTTTCCACAATGGTAATCCCTTTAAGTATTATCCCATTGTTTTTACTGACATCATTAAGACTTATTTGAAAATTGCTGCCTGCTGTCTTTTCAACTTCATCTTTTACCATTTCTGCAAAATTTGTAAAATCCATCATTGTTTCACTCCTCTAATTTTTCAAAATTCTGGTTTATTTTAAAAAGATCAGGCAAAACCGGAATTCTGCCTGATCTGGAAATATTAAGATGCTGATCTCTTTGCATTTGCATTTGCCTTCGTTTGAGGCTTGGTTTCCTTTGGTTTCTCAGGAACCTCTTCCTGAGCTTCCTCACTGACTTCCATCTGCTGCGGAGCCTGCTGTTTATTTGCTGACCGCAGGGATACATCCCAGTGTGTAATATCCATGGAAACATTTGACATTCCATCTTTTGTATATGTATTGATGACAAACTCAACATCTACCAGCATTCCCACTTCGATGGTCAGATTCTGCGGTACAAATCCCTGCATTGGTACAAACCTAGTTATCTGTTCACCCTTATTTTTATTCCAGTAGTGGTCAGCGATATTAACAAATACTTTCGTACCTTTTTCACCACCTTTGACAGATTGTACTGAATCCCAGTTCCCATCAGCATTTTTTACCATGATCTTTGCCACATTACCTACAATTGCATTTCTTTGCATAATTCTGTTCTCCTATTCTATATTTTTTACCAAAATAACTTTCGGGCCTGACAAGGCGCTTTCCCATCTGACATCATGTATCAGAGGGTCCACTTACATCGGTTCCTCTTATACTGGCGGTCGAAAAGACTGACCGCTCAGTATAAAGTTATGCACACAGCCGCATAAGGAAATATGCCGCTTCGCGGCTGCGGCTGGCGCGATACTCACGGCAGATTTCATCTGTCGTGAGTATAACAATAATTAATAAAATGGCAGCTCCTCATCAATTTCGTCAGGAATATTACGGAAACCGTCACTGGCATCTTCTTCCTGAACGCTGTTATTCATGTCATCATTTATGCTGCCCCCTGTGTTGTCACCCACATTATCATTGAACTGACCGCCTGCAACGCGCATTCCCCTGTCTGGATCTATACGGGCGCCGCTGTTTCCCATGCCGAGACTGAAATCCCAGTTGATGACATCAAAAGCGATCGATGTATATCCATCTTTGTCAATATACGGATTAACAATGAAATAAGCTGCGATGAGCTGTCCCTTACAGATCGTTGTACCTTCTGATACAAAAGCCTGAAATGGAATAAAGCGGGTTTGCATGCTTTGGTCTTTTGTTGACCAGAAGCGGTCAGCAATCGTAAGAAAAATCTTCGTACCTCCATTCAGGCCTGTAACCGCATCGCAAAGAACCCAGTTATTATTTTCATTAACACGGATGCTTGCAATTTTCCCTATAATCGTATTTCTCTGTGCCATAATAAAATCTCCTTTTATGTTTATTATTTATTTCAATACACTGTCCGAGCCCGACAGGGCATTAACCATACACAAAAAGGAGAAATAATACATATATAATTAACTTATTATGTATTATAGATATATTTATATTGATATAAATATACACATCAGATGCAGAATCTAAAGAAAATAACTAAGGAATAGCCAAAAATAATATGTAAATTTGATTCTGACAAAATATTATTTAAATTTAATATTTTTATTAATTGAAAATCATGGATTATTTACACATTTTATCTTATTTTACATTCATATTTCCAGTATTTATTATGTAATATAATGTAATGATAAGTCATGATTTTATGTATATAGT
>CAMWXE010000173.1 GCA_947178145.1 uncultured Lachnospiraceae bacterium
AGGAATCTACTGGGATTCACTGGCTTCTTAGTGGTACAAACTTTTTACTCTCAAGGAATCATAATAATCTAAAACAATTTGTGGAAACATTCTCCGATCAATTGATTTTTCTCCTAGTATAAGCAATATTGCTTGGTACATTCTTTCCACCATCCGCAATACCTAATCTATGATGTCCTCGAGGCAAATCACCACGACTAGTCATTCTATCGTATTCTTTCCTTGTATTATCGTACTCTTCTCCTTCAACAATCCTATACTTATTAGGATGTTCATAAAGCTCTGGATTTTGTTCATGCATTTTCAAAATCTCATCATAATAAGGTCCTAAGATACGTCTAGCCCTAGCATCTTCTTCCTTTTTACCTTTTCTATCTATTTGATTCAGAATCTGAGATTCTGCATCGGTAAGACCACATTCTGTCCTGCGCCCCTTGTTGCGGAGATATGCTGCCAGTTTCTTCTTCTCACTATTTGACAACTCACCGCCTGAGTTAAATTTGTCTACAATTTCATTTGCGCGTTTCTCACAGATATTCCCGCTCGGGTCCACATAATATACTGAATTATTCCTGCAATATGCATACAGGTTCAGCCCGTCCACATTGTAAGTGTCTTCCTGCGTGAACCGCCCTATAACCGGGTTGTAATACCTTGCGCGCAGGTAATACTGCTGGCTCACGGGGTCATACTGCTGACCGTTGAACTTGAAACGGTTATGAACCTTTTCTTCACATGTTGTCAGGTTTCCCCATGCATCGTACTCATAGCGGTTGAGAATCTCCTCATTTTCACTATCGACCACATGGGTAATACTACCCATCTCGTCAGATGCATAGTGGTAGTAGGTTCTTGCACTTTCCACGTCAGATGCCAGCAATACACTGGTACGGATATAGCGGATCCTATCCTCCTGGCTCTCTTCTGCCACAACCTCGTCACCGCGGAAGATAAAGGACACAAGCCTCCCGTTCTCCTCCATCTCATGGCGCAGCCCTTCCGCGTCGTAGCGGTTGATCTGGATGTTGCCGTTGAAGGTTTCCACCTTGGTGTTGCGGTTAAAGGCATCATACTCATACCGCGCCCTGTCGTCCTTTAACAGGTTGCCTGCATTGTCATACTCGTATTGTGATGTCACGCCCCCTTTCGTGTGCGCCGTCAATCTGTTGCGTTTGTCATACTGGTGCAGTTCCTCCGCGCCGTTGTACAGCCGTCTTGTGCGGTTTCCTGCCTTATCATAGAAGAGTTCCTCTGTCGCGTCTGGGTACTCCACCTTCGCAAGTCTCCTCATGCTGTCATAGCCGTATCTTGTCGTGCCGTGTTTCTGGTATTTCTCCAGCCGGTCTCCGTTCCCGTCATAGGTGTAGTGGTTCTCCACAATGGTTTCCGCACCCAGCAGGGTCTTTAGTCCCGTCAGGTTCCTGTCCGCATCGTAGTCGTATTCTGTGTACAGGCTGCCGTTTTTCACATGCTTTTTGGTGCCGTCGGCGTTGTACCCATACTCTGCTATCTTCTTGCCGTTGTCCCACACCTCACGGATATTGTCTGCAAGGAACTATTCAGTTCCTAGATCGTAGCGGTACTTTGTCACTTTCCCTGTCACGTCTGTCTGGCGCGTGAGGTTGCCATTAAGGTCATACTGGAACGACAGCAGCGTCCGCATGCAAAAAACAAAAATAAAAAGTAACTCATCTTATCCATTCCTTGTAAAAATACATCAGGATCTCATTTGATCTGACAGCCACTGCTTATAATCACCTTTGGGATTCATTTTGCGATACAATAAAGCCATATTATCAAAATATATTTTCGTATTCACATCCGCAGCTCCCAATTTCAGATAGCATATATGATACGCTTTAAAAAAATACTCTAATGCTCTTTGTTTCTCTCCATTGCGCGCATACATGATTCCCATATAATTATAGCTGTATGCTGTATCAGGATGATCTTTTCCAAGCACTTCTTCTCTTATTTTCACAGCTTTTTTATGCAGTATATCTGCCTTCTCATACACTTCCATATCTTCATATAAAACTGCCAGATCACTGCATACATCTGCAAAATCGGAATTTTTCTCCCCTACTGTCCTCTCTAGGATTTCCTTAAGCTTTAGGTACATTTCCTCTGCTTTTTCATACTCCTGCAGCTCCTGATAACTCTCAGCCAGCGCATAATAGACCTTCCGTGTGTCCGGATGATTCTGCCCTAACAACTGCTCTCTTATATCCCGGCATTTTTCCAACAGTATGATTGCTTTGGCTTCCTCTCCCATATCTGCATACAGTCCCGCAAATGCATCATAGAGATCTGCAGTGCAGGGATGGTCTTCCCCATATACCTCCTTGATAATATCCATACTTTTCCTATACAATTCTACAGAGGTGGCATATTCTCCTTTCCTCTGATAGATACCCGCCAGATTCGCATAGCTGATTGCTGTACTTGAATGACTCTCCCCCAACAGTTCTTTATTGATCTTTAAACTTTTCTGCCATAATTCTTCTGCCCTGTCATACTCCCCCATTCTTTGATATGTATTGGCGAGGTTATTACAGATACCTGCGATCGCTGGATGCTCTAATCCAAATACCTGTTCATGTATTTTTAAGTTTTTCTGCCACAATTCACATGCTCTTGGTTCATCTCCCATTCTCTTGTAAATCTCCGCCAGAAGTCCATACGTCCTTACCACATCAGGGTGATCCAATCCAACCGTTTTTTTCTGTATCTCCAAAATCTGCAGGAATAGGTGTTCTCCTTTTTCATACTCTCCCATACATGAATAAACTTCTGCCAGAATGCTGTATGTTCTTACCATATCAGAAGCATATTCACCTGATGGGATTTTCCTTATTTTCAGGCTTTTGATACACAATTCCTGCGCTTTTTTGTATTGCCCCCTGCTCACATAAATCTCTGCCAGCCCATCATAGCATTTTATCATTTCATAATGCGATTCCCCATATCGTTCCTTTTGTATTTCCAGTATATGCCTGTACCATTGTTCGGCCTTCTCCAGTTCTGGGACAAGTACCAATACACGCACAAATGAAATGATCAAGTCAATGTACCACGTTTCTTTTACAGGTTCGATATTTTCAAGTACGGACTCTGTAAACTCCATGTATTTTCTGCTTTTTAAGAAATCACGCTTCCCCATACTGTCTCCGCTAAGCTCCACAAGCCGATTATAATTTTCTTTTAACCGGTCCTGGCTGCAGACAGGCTGCACCCAGGCAGACTGTATTGTATATTCAGCCTGATTCTCGTCAAACTGCAGTGCACCTTTATCTTTCAGACTTTGCAAAAAAATCCTTGCCACTTCAATTTTCATATCCGGGAGCAGCCATTCCATACAAATTTCTTCTGGAATGGGAATCTTTTGAATGGCAGTAAATGTCTCCAATAAAGTTATTTCAGTTTGTGTGTGTGAAATTTGGGGCACTTCATACTGTTTTCTGTCTTTTATCAATTTCTATTCCTTTCTATCTCTATCAGACAATCCCATTTCGTTCAGTTTCGTCAGAATTACTACCTTTATATCTCTAAAGTCGTACAATATATACTCAAATAATCCTCAAATGGCTCTAAATCCTGTATTTGTACAGAAATCATTTCGAATATATTATACGACTTTAGGCATTTAACAATGAAATCTTGCGCAAAATGACAAAATTTTTGGTTCTGGCTTGTTCAGGTTAGGATTTATAAAAAATCATTTATAGCTTTAATCTAAAGTTTGAGTATTTAGATCAATTCAAATCAGTTACAACCTAATCTCCAAAAAATTATACACATATTGCCTATAAACGGTCAAAATACAAGGAATCTCCTCCTCTATATTCTTTTCCCTTTTTTCTTCTGTTTCTGTTTTTATTTGGTTCATCATATTGGTCATCGTAATCATCATTATATTGTCCATTACTATAATTTGTTAGCACTAAATTCTGATTTTCTATAGCATATGATGAACCATTTCTTTCCCTATTTTTAATATGTTCTTCTAATTTTCTTTTTTCATCATTTACACTAGTTTTTATAACATTGTTTAAAATTCGGTTTTTTTCTTTTTCGAAACTTGTCCCGCTCGGTCCACATAATATACTGGATTATTCCTGCAATAAGCATACAGGTTCATCCACATTGTAAGTGTCTTCCTGCGTGAACCGCCCTATAACCGGGTTGTAGTACCGCGCACGCAGGTAGTACTGCTGGCTCACTGGGTCATACTGCTGGCCGTTGAAATTAAAGCGGTTATGGACCTTTTCTTCACAGGTGGTCAGGTCCCCCCATGCGTCATATTCATAGCGGTTGATCTGGATATTGCCATTAAAGTTTTCCCCCTTGGTGTTGCAGTTAAAGGCATCATGCTCATACCGCGCCTTGCCGTCTTTTGACAGGTTTCCTGCATTGTCATACTCGTATTGCGATGTCACGCCTCCCTTCGTGTGCGCCATTAATCTGTTGCGCTCGTCATACTGGTACAGTTCCTCCGCGCCGTTGTACAGCCGTTTTGTGCGGTTTCCTGCCCTGTCATAGAAAAGCTCCTCTGTCGCGTCCGGGTACTCCACCTTCGCGAGTCTCCGCATGCTGTCGTATCCGTATCTTGTCGTGCCGTGTTTCTAATACTTCTCCAGCCTGTCGCCGTTCCCGTCATAGGTGTAGCGGTTATCCACGAGGGTGTCTGCCCCCAGCAGCGCGTCATAGTGGTAGACTTCCTGCGCTCCTGTAGGATCAGTCATCACCGAAATCTGGTTAATGCCGCTGTACTCATATGTGGTGGTGTTCCCTTCCCCGTCCGCCGCACATTTTTTACTCTGCTCACCGTCTTCAACATATGTTAGTCTCCCAACTCTCTTAGA
>CAMWXE010000174.1 GCA_947178145.1 uncultured Lachnospiraceae bacterium
GAAAAAAGCAGATTTCTGATTTTTAACAGAAACCTGCTTAAGTAAATGACATTGGTTCAGACATCCACAAAAGTAGTGGGAATCATGCGCCAAATTTTACGCCTTCAATAAACAAAATTATTCCAGAATCAGATGGCGTGAACAGGACAACGCTATTGTTTATGCGGTAAAAATCTATAAAAATAGTGTGGATAGCGTCCCTGAAATAAAGTATAATAAAAATACATATATAAAGAAAGAAGGAAAACAAATGGCAATCACAACAAAAAGCTTTGGAAAAGCGCCTGACGGAACAGAAGTCAGCCTGTACACCATCAAAAACGACAGTGGCATCACCGCGGAGGTGACAAATTTTGGCGCCATTCTCGTCAGTCTTCTTGTGCCGGACAAAGAAGGAAATACGGCGGATGTCGTACTTGGATTTGACAGTGTCGAGGGGTATTTCAAAAACGGCAGCTTCTTTGGGGCGACAATCGGCCCAAGCGCAAACCGCATTGACAATGCAAGCTTTACCATTGACGGTGAAACGTATCAGCTTGCAGTAAACGACAGCACCAACAATCTTCACAGCGACGATGACATAGGGTATCACAAGAGAGTATGGAATGCAGAGGCAAAGGACAACAGCGTTGTGTTTACACTCGAGGACGCGGATGGTTCCATGGGATTTCCGGGAAATAAAAAGGTTCAGGTGACATACACTGTCACAGACGACAACGGGCTCAAGATTGCGTATGAGGTGACAAGCGACAAGAAGACCCTGATCAACATGACCAACCACTCCTATTTTAATCTTGCAGGACACAATTCTGGAAATATCGAGGCACATAAGCTCTGCATTCATGCATCGCATTACACGCCGATTTTCGAGCGTCTGATTCCAACTGGGGAGCTGGCAGATGTGACAGGCACTCCATTTGACTTTAGAACGATGAAGACAGTGGGGGACGACATCCATGCAGATGATGTACAGTTAAAATATGGACAAGGCTATGACCACAACTTTGCATTGGATGACTTTGACGGAACACTTAGGAAGGCCGCTTCCGTGGAGGAACCCACAACAGGCAGAAAGATGGATGTGTATACAGACCAGCCGGGATTGCAATTTTATGCAGGCAGTTGTATCAAACCAGAGACCGGCAAGGGCGGTGCAGCATATGACAAGCGAAGCGGTCTCTGCCTGGAGACACAGTGCTTTCCCAATGCGATCAATCAGGAGAATTTCCAGGATGTCGTGTACGGGCCGGACAGACCATACAAGACAACCACAATCTATCATTTTTATAATTAAATATCGGAAGAGAAAGGTCTTGCGGGTGCAGGACCTTTTTCAAATATATTTTTCTGTCTGCCTGATTTCGACAGATTCCTTACATCCAAAGTGTTAAGATAACATTGATAGTTTCAAAACAAAAGGATGCAAAGGAGATGCCAGGATGGACAAGCAAACAAATATACTCACAAATACACAAAACTTTATACCAGTAAATACACGTACAATAGGAGCACCAGAGGGAATATATATTCTATACCTCGAAGATTATGTACATACATTTATCAAAAAACTCCTGTCGGATAACAATACACAATGCGTGTCAATGGGAGAAAAACAAAATCAGGAATACCAAATAGAAAAAACCCTGCAGCAGGATATTGCGCTATATGGCAGATCTGTAGAAGAAAACGGAAGATATCGGATTGTGATATCAGGGGCGGCTGTTTTGGATGGAGGCCGCGAGAAAATCCAGCAGATGAACGACACCTATTTTCCATCATGCGCCTATATTGGAAATGCGGGGATAAGCCTGAACAAGGATTCCAGACTGCGGCTGGAACTGACGTTGCGAAGCACAAAAGTGATTTTGGATGATTTTTACATATATTATGACCAGAACGAGGAGATGCAGAATTATCTGATAGAGTGGAATACCACAAGAGAGAACGACAAGAGTAAAGAGATCTTGTCTCCGACAGAACATGACACACGTGTAAGAAGCAATACAAGTGATGCGGCACGACTCAGCAGAATCACACAGGCATACAACCGCGAGGAGGCAAAAGTCAGCTTTATGTGGAATGTCATGAACGTTCTCTGTCTTGGCTTTGTGGTGTGTGTCATGGCATATGGCATTATTTCTGTAAACAATTACAACAAAATGCAGAGTATGCAGGCCAATATCGATTACTGCCTGGCATTTGTCGCGGAGAACACTTCCTTTCACATGAATGCGACGCAGACAGCTTCGTCCCCACAGCAAAATGTGCAGACTGAAAATGTGAGTGCAAAGCAGGAAGAAACACAGGAAAATGAGGTATATACAGACGTGACGCAGGCGGTGGCTCCCACAGTGGAAACAGAACCTTCTGCCCAGGATTCCCAGCCCGCACAGGAGATGATGCAGTCGGAGGAAACACCACAGACAACACAGGCGTTGGCACAGGCAGTGGTGTCAGAAGCACAGGATAATAGTACACAGCCAGTCATGGATACCAATGCGCAACCAACTCAGGAGCAGTCATCAACTCCACAGTACTATGTTGTTCGCAAAGGGGACACGCTCAGAACCATCTGTTATGAGATCTATGGGGATTACTCCCGCGTCGATGAGATATGCCAGTGGAACAATATCGATAACCCCAATAATATTCTTTATGGACAAAAGCTTTTACTTCCCTGAAAATAATGTTATACTGTATCTGTTCAACCATAAAACGATGGCATGCTTGAACAGATACAGTATTTTTATAAGCAGTAATCGAGGTAAACGGATGGCGGAAATAAGAGATTTCAACAGAAATCAATACCTTTTAAAGGGTGGAGTCGATAAGAAGAGCAAAGATAAAAAGAATGACCGCGAAAAAAAATCTATGGATAGTATGTTAGCACGACACAGGCAGGTAAAGTTGTATACAGTGCTGGCGATACTGGCGCTCGTCGCAGTTGTCGCAGCAGGAACTTATATCAGCTGGAAAAATAAAGTGTACATAGATTATGAAGTCATCCAGCAGAGCGAATGGGTCAGAGCATCCGAGTCAAAGAGCATCAATATCAAAGGCACGCTTTTTACATATAGCAATGATGGGATGAGCTGTGCTGATCTAAAGGGAAAGACAATCTGGAACCAGACTTATGAGATGCAGAACCCAGAGATAAGGCTTTGCGGGAGGACCGTTGCAGTCGGAGATTATAATGGCAGAAAAATTTATGTTGCCAATACACAGGGAATGATCGGAACAATAGAGACCACAATGCCAATCAGGGATTTCTGTGTGTCGTCAAACGGCGTGGTGGCAGCAGTTTTGGACGATTCGGCGGTCACAGCCATATACTTATATAATGCTGCGACAGGGGAAGCACTTGCAGATTTCAAGACCAGAATGAGCAATTCCGGCTATCCGATTGCGCTTGATATCTCGAGTGATGGAAGCCTGGCAGCGGTTTCTTATATCAAGGCCGAAAAGGGGAAATTGGTATCTGATATTGGTTTTTACAATTTTTCGGCGGTCGGTCAAGATTATGTAGACAATTTTGTAAGCGGCTATGGATATCCAGAGGCAGTTATCCCCATGGTTCATTTTATGGGAAACGATACTGTATTTGCGGTGGCGGATAACCGCCTGATGTTTTTTCGGGGACGACAAAGGCCCGAAAGCTTTTCGGAGAACATGATATCAGAAGAAATACAGAGCGTATTTTATGATGAGAACCATGTAGGTCTTGTCTTTTACAATACTGCAGCAGAGACCACCTACCGCATAGAAATCTATGATACCAACGCAAAAAATGTCTGCGAGATTGCATTTGACATGCAATATAAAGAAATTTTATTTGATACATCAGGGATTATCATATACAATGACAATGAATGTCTGATATACGATTGGGGCGGCAGATTGAAATATCAGGGGATTTTTGAGGAAAGTGTTACCTGTTTTGTTCCAGGCAAAAGCATATCACGGCATACACTTGTCACAGAAGATGCGATACAAACAATACAGCTTCAATAAGAATAATGGAGGGAACCGGTTTGGATATCAATTTGCTTTTGATCATCGTTGTACTCATATTAATCATCGGGGCAATATGGGGATGGAAAAGAGGCCTTTTGGAGAGCATAATACGCATAATTTCCTGCACATTGGGAATACTAGTACTCATAGTGATGGCAAAGGGCATCGGAAGCTTCATCCAGAAAAGCTATGTAAAAGTAATCATGGCGTTGATACTGCTCGTGGCAATCAGAATGATATATAGACTCGTCAAATTCCTGACAGACACATTCAAATTGGTTCGCGCAATTCCAGTTGGAAAGCTGGTGGACAAACTGGCAGGAGCTGTATTGGGGCTTGCGGAAGCGGTCTTTATCATTTGGCTGGCCTTCCTGTTGATAGGTGCTTTTGACTTCATGGGATTCAATGCATGGGTGATCGAACAAGTAGAGCAGAGCCGTTTTCTTACCATGATATATTATTCAAATTATCTGGTCGAATTGTTGAGAAAAGTTCTATTTCAAGCGGTTTAAAAAATATGGAAAAAATTGAAAAAAGTTGTTGACAACTGCAAAAAAGGGTGATATGATAAAACACGTCGCTGAGAAATGCAGACAACAATATTGAGTCTTTTCGAAATGAGAAAAGATTTCAAAAAAAAGAAAAAAGCGCTTGACAACATATTGTGACATGTGATATAGTAAATGAGCTGTCGCAAACAAAGCAAGCGACAAGAACCTTGACAAATAAACAGTAATGCAACCCTGAAAATTCTAATGAGAATGCA
>CAMWXE010000175.1 GCA_947178145.1 uncultured Lachnospiraceae bacterium
CAATTATATAATATTCTTGCAATGAAATCAGCTTTTTCAGTTCGTATATATGAGTTGATGAAATCGTATGAATATCAAAAAAATAAAATTTATGATTTAGAAGAATTAAAACAATTACTTGGCGTTGAAAATGTAAAATCATATAAAGAATTTGCTCCATTCCGTCAAAAAGTTCTTGAAGTTGCAGAGCGTGAAATAAATGAATTGACAGATATAAATATCAGTTATGAAACAATAAAAAAAGGCACAAAAGTAGTAAAAATTAATTTTTCAATTAAATTGAAAAGTCCAATAGATAGGGCGATTGCCGGCGCAACTGCAAATGACCGGCTTAATAATACAGCCAAAAACTAAATAACAGGGGGCTTCCCTCTAGCCGACCAAAGCATCAGGAAGCCCCAACCAACACCCCGAAAGGTGTTCTTTTATTGTACCACATCTTTCGGGCAAAAGAAAGGTAGGTACTATGTATGAAAAAAACGAACGTAACAGTGGATATGGAACTGTCTGGAAAAAAAATTCATGCTGCAATCAAAGAAAGTGGTTACAGTATCAGAGAGTTACAGGAAATGCTATATTTAGAGTGTCCGCAATCTATTTACAGATGGATACATGGCTATACATTGCCATCTATTGACAATTTATATCGTCTTAGTGTTATCTTAAGAGTCTCGATAGAAGATTTGTTGGCGGTTAAGGGTGAAGAAAATTGATAGGTATATACCTATTAGAACGGCGGTTAAAATGAAAGATTGGTTAGACTCTATCGAATCAAGAAATAAAGCACAATCAAAGTATGATAAAGAGCATACACAAGGGCTTTATATCAAATTAAATCTAAAAAATGATTTAGATATTATCCAATGGCTATGGGCGCAACCATCAAAACAGGGAGCTATAAAACGGTTAATTCGTGAAGAAATTGCGCGTAAAAGGGAAAATAAATAAAAGGGCATTTATAAGGCGCGTTGAATGGAACTGACAGCATGAAGGCATCTTCCGCGACTTCCACACATGCGCTGCCTGAAAGTAAGCCCAATTTACAGAATGGCTTATCCCGAATTAAATCGGAACCGCCAATAACTACGCTGCGCTATATGCGAACCGCTTTGCGCTCTCGCATTTGACAACAGATTATATTTCATGCAATATCGATAAAAAATACACTGTAGCTTTCCCTGATCGGAAATACTCCAGTGTATTTTTAGTACAAAAGTACCAAATTCGATTTTGCCAAGGGACACTTTTGTCCATTAATAGCAATATCAAAATGCCGGCACATTATCAGGAATCCGGATTTGCCATTGTCTTTCGGTTGCCAAATGCGAGAGCGCAAAGCGGTTCGCATATAGCGCAAGCGTAGCCTTTGACGGTTTCGATTAATTCCCGGATAGAGCCATTCTGTAAATCGTGATTACTTTCAGGCAGCGCATATGTGACAGTCGCGGCGATACCTTTGTGCTGCCAGTTCATTTCAACGTGCCTTATAAATGCCCTTTTAAATTTTCGCCTGCAGAACCTGAAAGCGTTTTGCAGAACTGTCCGCCTGCAGCAAAAGTCCCTGGTTTATCCAGGACTTTTTAAAACCCCGTAGGGCGAAAATCTACTTGTGGCTATGCCACAAGTAGTATTGAGTTACTACCGTTGACACGGTAGGCGTTGCAATCCGACAGGTTTTTGATATAATAAAGCAAGATTGATCATTGGAATGGGGGAATCATTTTGGGCTATACAATTGCAACGCATAACGGTTCGGCGGTAGCGCGTGATCACAATATCAGGAATGAAAAAGTTGTTTCCAAGGAAAGCCACATCAATCCTGATGGGATTCATGAAACATGGATAGACGAAAAACCACGTCAGGCATATGAACGGCTCTTTGGAAAAGCTGTTGAGGATTACAACAATAAACAAACACGGACTGACCGCAAAATTACAAGCTATTATAACGACATCTGCAAAGATGCAAAGAAACACCCTGTCTATGAAATGATTGTCTCTATTGGGAACCGCGACAACGCCATTGATGAACAGACAGGAAAACAGATTTTAAGGGAATTTGTAGATTCATGGGGCGATCGCAATCCCAATTTGGAACTTATAGGGGCATACTACCACGCTGATGAAGAAGGGGTTCCGCACGTACATTGTGACTATGTTCCTGTTGCGCATAGGTACACACGCGGAATGGAGACGCAAACAGGACTTGTAAAAGCATTGGGTGAAATGGGATTTCAGAAACAAGGAAAGGCTACAGCTCAAATTTTGTGGGAGCATCGTGAAAATGATACCCTCGAAACTCTTTGTAAAGCTCATGATCTGATTGTAGATCACCCTGCTGGAGAAAAACGAGCACACATGCACACTGAAACGTACAAAGCCCGTCAGACGCTTCAGGAGGCTCGTAGAGCGACGAAAAAGAGTCTGTCTGATATAAAATACCTTAAAGGGCAAAAAGACACCTTAGAAAGCGAAATAGAAGTTCTGAAAGACACAAAGAATGCACAGGGAGATGAACTGAACAATCTGCTGAAACAAAAAAATGCATTAGACCGTGAAATAAAAGCCCTGATAAACATGAAGAACATACAGGGACAGGTTCTTTCCAGCCAGCAGATTAAAAATATAAAAACTGAAAGCATAATACTGGACAGTGAAAAGGTCAAGATCAATAAAAGCGATCTCGCCAGCCTGCAGAAGTCCGCACTCTTGGGAGAACAGGCAGACCAAATCTATAAGAGTGCAAAAGCTTATCTACAAAAAGCAGAAAACACTTTAAAGCAGGCAGAGCAAAAAAATAAAGAACCTATCCCGGAACGAATGGAACGATTAAAGCTGGAAAAAAAAGTTGCAATATATGAGCAGGAATTAAAAAAATATCCTGATGTCCAAAAGAGAATACAAAAAGCGTTGGTGGAAAAACAACAGACTGGAAACCATATACCTAAACTACTTAGATGACGATGATAATATATAATTGTGATCTATGTAGTATTCTTAGTATTACGTATCACGTTTTTTTGTGACCCCTCTCCCGTAATTTTGTGACAGGGGTCACATTTTTTTGTAGGTAGGGGAGGTATGCCCTTAACAATTCATTTTTTAATTTTTTGTTTGAATTTTTATTATAATGCCCGAGTGTCCGCAGTTCATCAAAAAATGCTATGCGACAAAAAAATAAACCTAAGCAGCGTAATGAATTTGAATTGTGAAATTTACCTTCAGGCGAAAAAATATTGGGAATTTTAATACAGTTTTTTTGATGAATTTTTGAGTGATTTTTTAGAGATAAATTATTTAATTTATTTTATATATTTAAGGGACAAAAAAACCTACAAACCGCGTGGTTATGCGGTTTTTTTCCCTAACTTTTAGTTCGGTTTTCCCTAACTTTTAGTTCGGTTTTCCCTAACTTTAGGTTCGGTTTCCTTCTGACGAAACCTAACCTAAAGTACGGATATTCTAACTTATACTTGACAAGGTTAGGTTTTGTTTGATATTATGTTTTTATGATTAATAAATTTGAAAGAGAGAATAAAAATGGAAGAATATAAAATTTATAAAACTAACAGATTTAATGATGAAATACTACAAGATATTGTTGCAATATTTTATAGCAAAGAACTTGCAGAGGAATTTGTTTCATACGAAATTACATTAGGAAATAGCTATGCAATAATTAAAAATGGTGAAAGGATAGAAATTTGAATAAGGACGAAAAGACAGAGCTTTCAAAGAAAAGAGAATATTTAGTTGTAAAAGGTAATGAATTAATACAAAAAAATCGTTTTGAATTATCTTTGACAGAACAAAAGACAGTTGCATATATATGTTCTATGATTAAACCGATTGATATTAAAGATAGTATAACGGGAGTACCCTATCAACTTGAATATGAATTTAATATTCGTGATTATTGCAAAGTTTGTGGGATTGATTATGATGCCGGAAAAAATTATGCAGACGTGAAATCAATTTTAAAACATCTTCGTGATCGCTCAATGTGGTTGACTATGCCTGATGGTTCAGAAAGTCTTGTCGGTTGGCTTGCTAAAGTTAACACTTATAAGAAAAGTGGGATTGTAAAAATTCGGATAGATGAAGATTTAGTACCATATTTGTATGAATTAAAAGAAAGATTTACCCAGTATCAATTATATAATATTCTTGCAATGAAATCAGCTTTTTCAGTTCGTATATATGAGT
>CAMWXE010000176.1 GCA_947178145.1 uncultured Lachnospiraceae bacterium
TAATCTGCCGTTTTTCTGTCCTGTTTCCGTTTAAGTCGTAGGTATAATGGTTGTCTGCCAGTACTTCTGTGCCCAGTGTCGTCTTCAGGCCTGTCAGGTTCTTATCTGCATCAAATGCATACTCTGTATACAGGCTGCCGTTTTTCAGACTCTTGATGCTGCCGTCCGGGTAGTAGCTGTACTCGGCTGTCACAGTTCCATTGTCTGTCACTTTCTCGATTAAGTCAAGCGCATTGTAGGTGTATTCCGTCACTTTTCCTGTCACGTCGCGCTGGCTCGTTAAATTGCCGTTTAGGTCACAACCGTATGCGAGCAGCGTCCCCCACTTACGCTTTTTCTAATGATACATTTCAACCCTCAATCATACTGGCAAAACATAAACCCAATCCATCTCTGAATCACTATCAAAATAATATCCTGCGTTCTGGAATCCTCTCCAGTTTATGTTTTTTTAGTTCCGATTCAAATATGGAATTTAATTTATCGCCATCCCATGCCAACTTTTCCAGTTTTTGGAACCACTTATCAAATCCGCCTTCTACATATTGTCCATTTTCCATGCAAAACAAAGAATACCATATATCATTCGAAGTAAGAATTTTATATACAACATCCAACGCATATCTTACTTTCTCTTTTCTCTTAGTCCAGCCACATACAAGAACAAAGTCCTCAAATTCTACAAAATGCCCAGGGTAGTTTATGGAAGCAATATCATCGAAATACCTTTCGTATCCTGCAATAACTTGGTCTATCTCTAAATCGCCTTCAATTGGAATATATGCTTTTTCTTTTATAAGTCTTGCCTCTTTCATATATCTCTCATTATGTTGATTTGGTTTAATTCCTCCTCTATGAATTCTCAATGTTGCTGTCAGACACTCAAACTCCCTGCACAGATCATGTACGCTATATTCTGGATAATAAATTCTACTGAAAGCATTCATGTTTAAATAAAGATCAAGTACCAATGGCCCTACTCTGTTAAACCATGACAATCCCCTCCGCCTTCTTAATGGCTTCATCTCTTCATCCCAATCATTTGCTACAATACTCTTATCCTCTTTGGTATAAAATGGCTCAGAATATTTTCCTTCTGACACATGTATCTCTCCTAACATATGTGTACCTCCTTACTTTTCTGAATTTGGATAATTGTTAAATTACCTGCCCTATTGATTTTGTCGCGTTTTTTATCTTTGTCATACAAATTTCTCTCCACTCATGTTAATATAGAATCGTAACAAACTATTTTTTCATAAACAAAAGAGAAAATTTTGTCTGCTTATTATCAGAGTTCTTTTAAAAGAAACTTATTCAAGCTGCCAGAATATCCTACTTACCTCAAAGATAGGTAATTTTATTACTTCGTTGACTTTTCTAATCAGCACTGATATGATAATTTGAAAGATTAATACTTTTCATTGGGTTTTACAGGCTTCTTTACTTGGATTCACTTCATGTATATCTGTATTTTTTAATTGAGCAGTCCCCTCTCTAATAATCTTGTTTGTCTGCGTTGTGAATAATCCCTTTGTTGGATGCTCTACAAACTTATACCCCAATCCGTGAACCCAAAAGGTGAAAGTGTTTTTTAAAAATATGATGCCAAAAACATAGTATTTTGACTTGTTCACCCAATTGGTTCATAGATTCAAGTTATAGTTATAAACCTGATTTGATCCCTTATCATGTACATCAATCCTTGTATATCCATTGATATTTGCATTACCCGCAGTAGCTGTGTGTCCTTTATAACGAATTTCCATATCCAAATTTCTGTCAGCTATATTATTCTGATAGTCCTTTACAATATTTTCTGCTATGGAATGTTTTAGTGATCCTGCCTTATGTCCTGTCATCTACTTTCCCGTATCTCGCAGTTCCTCATTTCTACTCATCTCCGCAATATCATCCACTTCCTGTATAAAATCTACTTTAGATATATTATTGTTAATAACTTCTTGAGATGTAACAAATTGAACCTCTTAATTTGTCAAAATAGCCCATTTCTCTGATTCAATGTCAATGGTGGAGTGTCGTGCCCATTTTCGCTGCATTTTTCAGGCAACTGTGGGTGGATTTTTTGCATTTTGACAAGATTATGGGTAAAAAGTATTTTTTGCTCTCTAATTTGTGAATCGCGGCCAGAGTGTATGCGTAGCTAGGCGATTGAAAATATATTTCTGGCATTTCCATACCCTTTTCTCAAATAAAATTTGTGACAGTGTATGAGAGTAGGTTTGTGACAATCCAAGAGAGCAACAACAATATTATATACTTTACCAGATACAACAGTCCTTTTTTCCCCAACGATAAAATCTGTCTGGGTCTGATTTACAATATCGCCAGTTTGTTCCCTCTCGTTTTCCTTACTGGTTTTCTTTGTCTGCGCACCTTCATCATCAGGAACTTGTACCTGTGGAGTACAAAACATATTATCTTTATTAATTAAACTCCTTGAGACAGACTTCGGAAAATAAAAACCCGAAATATTAAAATAATATTATGCATTCGAGAATCTTTTCCAATTTATGTTTTTTAAGTTCGGTTTCAAAAATAGTATTTAATTGATTTTCATTCCATGCACTTTCCTCCAATTTCTTGAAGGTAGTGTCAAGTCTACTAAAAAAGGTTCTGCCTGTTGTACGCCGCAAAGAATGCGACATCCTGATGAATGCACCTGCCCCCGTTGCAACGCGCCCAAGCCGTACCTGTATACAAACAACGGCTCCAAAGGCCAGATCCTCTACAAGGTATGCTCACCGCCTTTTCACCAGAAGAAAACAGGTTCTCAAAACCGTTTTGCTGGATTGTAAATGGAGCAGGACTGTTGTCAATGGATCCGTGGAATACCGGAACGCCCCAGCGCGAGGATATGCCGCAAAAGCTCATTGACATAAAACTCACGGATTATCCTATATTTGGAAAAGAGGCTTTTGCGCCCTTTTCCCGCTTCCTGCGGGGATGGGGCTGGGCAGAGCCCAGGTAATGGGTCAAGGGACAAATCCCTTGTGGGTTTTGGGGCAACGCCCCAAGGTCTTAAATCATCATTATCTGCAATACTCAAGGTTCGATTGAGCCTGTTTTTTGGCTCAGTTTTTTCATAGATTACCTGACACTATCTCTCACTTCATCTACCTACTTTCTGAAAGTACTCTGAGTATAGCTTGCGACTTTATCCTCATTATCTGATAGGCGACTTTATTATGTTATCCTCCACGCTTCCTCTTACCCTATTCACCCCTGCATAGCTGGGGAATTAGCTTTTCATTTATCCTTTAACCCTTTCATCATTACCTTGGTCTTTCCAATTGTTACTAACTATAACAGCCAGAAAGACCAACATTTTTATCGCCCTTCGCAGGCCTTTTTTGATGGATTTACTTCATGAATATCTGCCGATGTTAATCCAGCAGGCCCTTCCCGAATTATCTTGTTTACTTGATTTTGAGATAACCCCTGTCCAGGATGTATTACAAACTTATAGTCATAAACCTGATTTGTTCCCTTATCATGTACATCAATCCGTGTACATCCATTGGTATTCGCATTACCCACAGTAGTTGCATGTCCTTGATAACAAATTTCCGTGTCCAAATTTCTGTCAGCTATATTATTCTGATAGTCCTTTACAATATTTTCTGCTGTAGAATGTTTCAAAGTTCCTGCCCTACGTCCTGTTGTTTTTTGTCCAGCCTCTCTCAGTTCCTCATTTCTGCTCATCTCTGCAATATCAGCCACTTCCTGTATAAAATCTGCATTAGACATATTATATACTTTACCAGACACAACAGTCCCGTTTTCCCCAACAATAAAATCTGCATTAGTCTGATTTACAGTGTCACCGGTTTGTTTCCTCTCATTTTCCTTACTGTTTTTCTTTGTCTGTGTACCTTCATCATCAGGAACTTGTGCCTGTGGAGTTTGAGGCTTATTCTTTTTCTCTGCTTTTACGATATTTGCTGCTTCTGCCATCATACGCAGCTTTAGTTCAGGGTCATTTGCAAAATCCGCTTCTGTTATCCCACGCTCTTTCATGAGATCCTTGAACACTTTTTCTTTTTTATCACACCAGCGTCCACTTGGATCCACATAATATACTGGATTATTTCGGCAGTATGCATACAGGTTCAGCCCATCCCCGCGGTAGGTGTCCTCCTGGGTAAACCGCGCTAT
>CAMWXE010000177.1 GCA_947178145.1 uncultured Lachnospiraceae bacterium
CATTATATACAAATTTCTTCTATTGCGCACGGTACGTACTTTTTACCGTTTACGATACAATATTGTGAATCTATCTAAAATGCTAATTTAATAATAGAAGCACAATTCTACAACTTATCATTTTTCGAATATTTTAGAAGCATTATAGAAGCATAAGCAACACACAAGGTTGCTTTCCATGTAAAAAGGGTTCCGGAGAAATCTCCGAAACCCTTGAATTTACTGTAATTCTAATAATTACTCGATGATAGTAGCCACACGACCAGAACCAACAGTCCTACCACCCTCACGGTATTTGAATAGCGTTTTTTGTGGTATTTTCTATGCTTTTTATTGCGGAAAACAGCGTAAATTCGTTGTTTTTGTGTAGCGTATTTTTATTTGCATGATTTCTTGGCACCGTTTTGGCACCAAAATACTTTTCTCCTTATCCACCCTCATTACATGGTGCTAGCACCATGTCTAAGTAATAATCAAGGAAAAGCTATTTGTCCTTGCCACCACCAGTAATAAATAGGGATTTACAGATGAGTTTCTTGGAAAAGTATTATCTTTCTTTTGTTAATCCAAAATGTCTCGCTATTTGTTCAGCCATTTCATACGCTGTTCTTGTATCTTCACGCATAAATGTTTTTATGCCAAACTCTTTTGCATTCTCATAAAATGCGTTAATGGCAGCCTTTTTGCGCAAAACTATCCTCTTCTGCTTTTCATCTTCGCTAATACCGGATGTATTCAAAATATTTTCCATCATACTACGATGGTCTTCTCTTGTAAAAAAATCGCGTTCACATATCGACTTTTCAACAGACAAATATACAATTTGATTGTCTGGCACAATTTTACTCACAGTTTTCAAATCCAGCATTCCTTCAAATAGAATCAAATTATTGCTTTTTGATAATTCATTCAAATCATTAAGTATGTATGATGTTTGTTCTGAAATAACCCCTTTTTCCCACGCAACCATTTCGTCAAGAGTCCAATTCCAGAAGTTAGATGCATCAATCGTCATAAAAGGATGTTTTTCTTTCTCTGCAAATTTATAGTAATCAAATCTCTTATCATCACCGCCAAAATAAAACATGTTATATTTATGTACCAATATATTGCCAACTGTTGTTTTGCCCGAACAAGGACAACCTAACAGGAAAAAAATGTTTGAATTTATCATATATTCTCTCCGCAATATCTACGACTTTTATTTTATCAAGTATTCCTCTGTAATATATTTGTCTGTCCAAATCTGTGCTTCTACATAATGCCTACCTATTGCTTCCAAAAAAGTATAAAAATTGTTACCATACTTCAGTAATTGCTCTTTTATATCCTCCATTGTCAGTAATTTTATATTTCCGTATTTCTTGTAATCAGCCCCACTGTCCCCTATTGTGAAACTAATATGACAAGGCAAAATATCCTGCAAACGTAATCTTGATTCTATTCCTTTTCCAAACCAATCAAGAAGATAATCGCTTCCTTCTATTACAAAAGAGAGTGGATGTTTTTCTTCCGGCGTACCACCTAATTCAATGAATCGTGAATATAAATATTCATCTTGTTTTTTTCGTAATGCATAATAATTTTCAAAATCTGAAAATCGATAAAAAGCTGTAGTTTCCGGATGTGACTCTGCAAACGCAGAAGCCAATGCAAATGCTTCTCTTTGTGGAAGTCTCATTATATTCTTTAATGGAATACAATCTGGATAACAATAATTCACTAGAATTAGTTCATCAAATGTCTTCACTCATATCCTCCATAAAATTCCGGTTTGTCTATTTGATTATATCACTTCCGTTCCTCATTTGCAACAAAACATGGGACATAGCAACCGCCACGCCCCACATTCATTATCGTTCTAACGATTTCTCTATTTTCCACTTCTGCTCATTCAATCCATTCTGCTTTTCATACAGATTATTACGCTCTTTGCAGAGTTCTTTCATGCGCTCCAACTGCGCCCGCACTCCTTCCCGGCAATCCGGCTCTATCTTCTTATATTCCCCGGTCAGATTGCGGATTGTATTATTGTTTTTCTTTATCTGTTCCGAAAGGCATACCCAGTCTATCAGATTTTGTACTTCCTTATCTGTTTTGTAAAGGTCTGTTTCTGCCACAATTTTAGCACACAGCCGCACCATGACTTTCTTTTCCATATCCGTCATATCCTATCAATCCCCTTTCCTATCGGCTCATTTCAAAGGCACGTTTCGGGCGTTTATTTGCCCTCTCCGCCTGTTCTAACGCCTTTGACCGTTCTACTATCAACTGCACCTGCTCTCTGCCTAAATGACGCTCCAAACGCCCAAAATCAGACGCTTTCTCCTGCAATCGGTCTATGATGTCGCTCTGCTCCATGACCTTATCCGTCAAGCGGCTAATCTGTTTCTGTTGTCCGTCCAATTTGGCGGTCAGCTTCTTGCTTTGCTCTGCAAGCTGTACGCATTTGATAGTCAGATTTTTTACCACCTCTTTTAATTTCTCCACAAGCGGTAAAGCCTTTTTATCCCGGTATGCCTTTGCGCTCATCAATGCCCCCGGCTCTGCCAACTGCCATTTCACATCTTCATCATAGGCATGAATATTCCTCTCCATGACTTCTTTTGACTGTACCATTTTGTTAAGTTCCTGCTGTAACTTTTTCTGCTGTTTCTCCAACTTTTCATTTTCGGATAACAGCTTTTCTTTATCTTCTGCCAGTGTTTCCGTCTGCTCTTTCAAAAGAAGATTTGTAGCGGAAAGTTCTGATACTTCCTGCCGGATTGCTTCGCCCTCTTTCCGTATCTGCTCCATTTCCTGCCCTGCCGCTATCTGCTGATAAAGAATAGAAGATAATTCTTCCTTACTGCCGGAAATCGTCTATTCCAGTTCCGCAACTTCTTTCTGCCGTTCCTGCTTCTCAAAGTCGAGTACGGACAAATGCTTGTTATGTGTGCCTAACTGTTTCCACTGTACGCCATGCCGCCCCATGACTTTTGAAAGTTCCTGCTTCTCCGCTTCAATCCATTCATTCCATTCCGTCATTCCCCTTGTGCCGCCTTTGAAGCCCTGTTCTGCTAATGCACCTTTGAGGGAAACTCTCGTATCAAGTCCACGCTTGCTGTTACGGATAAGGGGAACAAAATCAATGTGGATATGCGGCGTCTGCTCGTCCATATGCAAGTGGCTAGAAAATACAAATAGGTTCGGATTTCTTTTCTGAAACTGCTCCATAAACTCACATAAAATATCTTTCGCCAACTGCCCTTCATTGCTCTGTACGTTCATATCGTCCTTGTTGCCGATTTGGAAGATAACTTCATAAAATAATTTTTCCTGCTTGCCCCGGCGTATCTTTTCGTAATAATCATCAATTTTTCGGTCACTCCGTTTCTGCTTTGCGTTGTAGCGTTCCAGTGCTTCATCAAAAAGATTGTGATAGACCTTTTTTATATCCGAGTGGCAAAATTCCACGTTATCCCGGCTACGTTCCTTATCTACATTTTTAGCTGTAAAGGCTCTTGTATTGTGGTTGACCGAACCTTTCCCCATCATGCCGCTAATTGTCCTTTCCAATAAGCATATCCTCCACATTCTATATATTTATGCCACCAATTTTACTGCGCCGAAAGGCGCAAGGCTTTGTTACTTTCCCGAAAGTAACGCAAAAGCACTTTCGACACGCTCCGCTTTATCAAAAGTGCATTTGCGCCCTGCCGGGAGCTTTCCGTCCTTACGGACGGGGCGGCTTTACGCCGCCTTTCTACCGCCGCTTTCCGGCTTTCTCCCAACAGCGCAACATTGCAATGTCTATACTTTTTGCAACCTTGCAATCTTCAAGAACGTAATTCCAAGACTGCAAAATTCTAATACCCTGCATTGTTGCGCTGTTACCTTGCCTGTCCGTCACTGTTTGATTTTATCCAGTTCCCAATACCATGTATTGTTTATCCGCTTTGCCCGGACAACTAACTCTTTCTTTGCATTTTCCAGTGTCCGCTTCGATATACCCTGTTCGTCCGCAAGACTGAATATCTCATTGCTCTGCATGGCATTGTTTGTTTCTGCCAATTGCCGAAGTAACCGCTTTGCCTGTTCCATTTTATTTGCTTTGGGAGCAATGCCGCCTAATACTTCATCAGCGGTAATCTCATAATCCCCTAACCATTCAAAACCGTTCTCCGACA
>CAMWXE010000178.1 GCA_947178145.1 uncultured Lachnospiraceae bacterium
TCTTCCGCGGAGACGAGATTGCCGCAGAGGAGAAGGACAGCAGCGTCATCCGCTATATCCGCGGCTACGACCTGATCGCCTCCGACGCCGAGAGCGCAAGAACCTACTACCATTATGCGTCTGACGAGATGAGTAGCATCACTCATGTGGTCGAAGGGACAGATGTCCGCAACCATTATGAGTACGACGCATGGGGAAACACAACTGTCTGTGAGGAGACAGTCGAAAACCGCTTCCGCTTCAACGGACAGCAGTACGATCCCATCACTCAGCAGTACTACCTGCGCGCAAGATTCTACAACCCAGTCATAGCGCGGTTTACCCAGGAGGACACCTACCGCGGGGACGGGCTGAACCTGTATGCGTATTGCTTAAATAATCCGGTCTATTATGAAGATCCGAGTGGACATAAATGTTGGAAGGAATATTTTAAAGAGTTTCGTAAGAAATATTCATCAGATATATCAGATGCAGACATATATAGACTTGCTCATATGGCGGAAATTCAAGATATACTTTTTTCTCCTAATGAGTTTAAGAAATTAAGTGCTCGCGAAAAGTATAAGCTTACCCAACGTCTTGAAAGGTTGAATAAAACAAATACAACTAATGAGATTTATTTAGGCATGCCATATAAGGATGCAAGAAAGGCAGGATTAACAGTTGTTCAGGCAAAAATGATCGAAAATGGAGTAGATCCATTTCAGGATGTGAATAAACCAATTCCAACATCAAAAAATAAAGGTGTTATTTATCAGAAAATGCCATATGAGGATGCAAGAAAAGCAGGACTAACAGTTGCTCAAGCAATTGCATTAAGTACTGGAGAAAATCCGTTTGGATATCCGAGTGGGACGGGAAGATATGGTAGTAGAAAGATTTCGGGTCATCACGTTTTTATCAAAAGTGCATTTAGGGGAAATCCCCTGTATAATGATAGAGATGCTTTTTGCTTATCAGAAGCATATATGAAACAATATGGAATAAATCACAATGACAAACAAAATCCTCCTTCAGTTTCAGGTATGCAAAGGGTATTATATGAAGGTTATAAAGGACCTAATAATATGTCAGCGCATCAAAAAATAGCAATAGATTCATTAATAGGAGGAGGCGCACCACAAGAATTTGCAAATGCCATAGTGGACTTTGCATTAATAGATATGTATTCAAAAGGAGTAACAGCACCGACACGTATACCATGGCAATAATGATTGCATCAGGTAAATTGTATTGGGTCGGGTACTCCGTAGCCATGTTGTAAGAGGAACGCATGCTGTCCATGAAATAGAGTGTTTTGCATCATTTGTCTAAATATTTGATGCAAAACACCTGTTTAGGACGTGTGATGGAATTATTAATTAATGATTCAGTGTGTTCAGAATGCAATAAATGAGTATCATATCCACGTTGGTGTCATTCATAGAAAGGTGGAATATAAATATGTCGATGGATAGTTATTTTGATAGGAATCCCGTTTTGCTTTATATCGGGAAAAAGTTGGTGGAAGATGCGTTGGATAAAACGAATGAGAGTTTTATATCAGAAGTAACCAATCCAAGTACCGATATCATAAGGAAGAGATTAACCTGTTTTTCAGAGGAACAGTTAAATGTTCTTCAAGAGGTGATACCGTGGATTACATTTGGAGCATTTTCAAATATGATGTGGATGTTTGAACAAAATGAAGAAATTCAGCTTATAGTAGACTATAAGGGTGAAAAAATAAATATAGCAGAGATCAGCGATGGATGTGAAGGGGATATGGCTGGGTGGATAGAGCGTTTTGGCAGGTTCAGAGATTTTGCATCTATTGAGGCGGAGAAACAGGTTATGCAAAAATATGGTGATTGGTTAAATAGTTTTAACGAGTAGCTTAAAAATGACTGATTACATTTTTCGTGGAAATGTTATGCAAAATAAAATATTCCCAGTTTATGACCGCGATGTTTATAAATGTTCAACAGGAAACATAGAAATGAGGTAAAAATGTCGATAGATAAAAATATTGAAGGAAATTCCGCCTTGCTTTATATCGGGAAAAGGATAATGGAAGATGTACTGAATAAGACAAATGAAGGTTATATACAAGAGGTTGCTAATCCCAAGTCTGACATAGTAAGAAGAAAATTGGAAAGTCTATCGGAAGAACAGATAGGGGTTCTTCAGGAGTTGATACCATGGATTACATATGGAATGGTAATGAATATACTCTGGTTGTTTGAACAAAATGAAGACATTCAATTAATAGTAGAATATGAAGGGAAAAAAATAAACATAGCAGAGATCAGTTATGGATTTGAGGAAGAGCTGAATCGTTGGGTAGAGCACTTTGGAAAATATAAGGCTTATACGTCTATAGAATTTGAAAAACAGTTCAAGTTGAGATTCAGTGATTGGCTAAATAAGGTTAAAGATTAGTTTATAAGACATTCCTGAGCATGTGTATTAGAAGTTCATTATTCAGATGGACATGTAAGTGCTGACAATAAGAAAGATTTTCCAAATATCAATTGAATGATTAGAGAGGAGATTGAGATGAGGCGGGGATGGCATTGTATTTTAACAAAGTGTGAGCAGAAGGATGATGGTAGCAGTTCATTTATCGGGGGGGGAAGCCTTGCATACCGAAGGATATACCATTGCCGGTCTGTAAGATCTGCGGGGAACCGTTAACATTTTTCTTTCAGATCGCATTTCCTAAGGAGCATATGTGGGCAGGGAAATCATTGGCATTCTTTTATTGTATACGTGCATATGATAAACATAATAGTAAGGAAAAATTTCCCCCAAAGCTAATAGGTGGTGCTCCGGTAGTAGCTGACGGGGTATTAGAACCAGACAGTTATCAGACATTATTCCGTGCAGTTTATTTTGACACAGAAAAAAGGAGTTGTGTGGGAGGATTATGAAGAAAGGGTGGCATATCAAAGAATTGACTGGATAAAGATTAAGAAAAAAGATCCATCTGTTCCGCTCACTTTGGCAGGAGAACCTGTCTGGATGGGGTATGGAAATGAGCGCCCTAAAATCTATGAGGGGAAAAACTGCAGTTGGTTTTACAGGTTGCAGAGCGTTTCCGATTTGATAAGTACCCTGCTGCACCGTCGCAGATGGATGAATTTAGCTGTTTAGGACAGGAAAACTGTTATTCGAGGAAGGAAAATAATTATACCTTCTTTTTTGACCATAACCGTGTATATTTATGGGCAACGGAGGACAGGGAAAACCCAGTATTTGGTTTGAATGTACAGCCAGACTGAGTTGTGGGGATTCTATTTTTCGAAGTCTTGTTATCTTGCAAAATAAGGAAGGGGGAAATGATGAGTCTGCCATCGGCGGGCAGAACGGAGTTGGTTGGAATGAAAAAAATAGAAGCAGTCAAGAAGAAAATGGACAAACTGAATAAGGAAAAACCAGGGACGGTGGTGTTAAACCCGTCGGTTTCCATGGATAAGGTAAAGGAATTTGAAGAAAAATATAAGATCACATTGCCGAAAGAATATGTGGAATTTATCACACTTGTTGGCGATGGAGGCAAAGTTCAGCCGAGCCTGAGCGCAGTGCAGTTGAGATCACAGCCCTGGGCGGGTATGAGGAATCCGGCTATCCACTGGAGGGAATCAGTTTGCAGTTCCCGTTAAAAAAGGGCTGGATGCCAGACTTCGGTGACCAGATCGAAGGTACAGAGGATGTCGATGAAGACACATTAGAAGAAATGACAGGTGATCACTGGCACAGGATAGAGACACAGGGAAATATTATTGTGATGACCGACAGTGAAAGTTCATGGAGGCTGATCGTAAACGGTGAACGGAAAGGGGAAGTGTGGCAGCTGTCAGAATACGGCATACAGAGGCTGATAAAATGTAGTTTCCTGCGCCTGCTGGAATTGTATTTATCAGGCGGGCTTGATGACTTTACAATCGAATGCAGGGACAGGGAGTGTCTTGGGAAAAAGGACCCAGTAAAGGACTGCAGGGATGTAATGAAGAAATTAAGGATAAAGATGAATCCGCCAATAGATAGAACAGAAATCCAGGAATTTGAGAAACGCCATAATATGATTAGAGCGTCAAAAGGTATCAGCCTCTCTATCGCCTAAACAGTGCCTTGA
>CAMWXE010000179.1 GCA_947178145.1 uncultured Lachnospiraceae bacterium
CTTCCGAATAGGAAGTTGTTGTAATGATAAATATCAACGTGTCATCACACTAGAAGTAATAGAAACATTTCCCTGCATATCATTCAACCCCTTCCTCCAGCACAACAGTAAAAAACAATTTGGGATAACAGCGCCTTATACCGGGTGCCCTCTGTAATTCATAGACCGTATCATATTCAAAGACGACCTCATATATTTCGTTTTTCAAAAAGATTGAAACACCATTTTCATAAATATCATTGTTTGCCCTTACTTTCATAACTTTGTCCTCCTGTCATCATCGACACCTGCAAGCCGTTCCTGTTTATACGTTTCCTTTTCCACAAAAGGACATTCCTCATATGAAAAGTCACTGCTAAACTCATACCGACGTCTTAAATACGCTTCAACACTCGGATATTCCTTTGTCTCACGTTCACCAAATACCTTTACTGCCTGTATCCGGCGGAGAAAAGCCTCCCATGTTTCCATGTATTCCCTCTGTATGTTCCGGTACTGGTCTTCAAGCTTCAGGTTCGAGATTATATATACTGTCTCAAAACAGGCAACCTTGTTGCTGTACCGGCTTGGCAGAACGAGCGGATAGCCGTCAAGGTAATTGAGCATATTCTGTATCTTCAAGTCTGAATGGAACTCTTCAAAGACCACAACAGGCTGTCCCTGATAATTATCAAAGGGATGCAGGTAATCTGTCACACGGTACACCGCCTCAAAACCATGCTTTTCCATGACTGACCGCGTCTTTCCTTTTCCTGTCTTCCCGTAATAGTATGCAACGTGCATCTTACGGAAAGTGGTGCGGTACTTTTCCTCATTCACGACCTGACGGCAGGAATCTATCTTGTCAAGGTTCATCATGTACTGTGGGTTGCCTTCCAGTATCTCGTAGTTGGTCAGTCCGCCTTTTATCATGTCGTAAAGATCCATCAGGTCGTTGCGCTGCCCCTGTCTTTCAAGCGGCATATCCCCGGATTCCTCAAACGTATCTTTTAAATTGGTCTCTTCTTTCCGTGACCCGGCATATTTGCCCTGTTTCAGACAGTAATCACGGTTTTCCTGACAGGTGCCGCGGCAGAAATCTATATGCGCGGAGGGTAACAATTTTTTGATCTGATTAAACCTCATGGCATCCTGCCGATAAAGAAACAGGTGTGTATGGTAGACCTGACTTTTAACACCTATCTCATCACACATACAGAAATAATCAAGGTTTTTGATATTTCCAAGCTGCATTTTAATAAACTCATGTGTATAACCAATATCTGCCGGATTGTTGATAGTCAGCAGCCATTTTCTGCTGCGTTCTTTTCTTTCACTCATAAAAACCCCCTAAAATCCAGTATTTTCCTTCCATGCATCAAAATGTCACATGGAGACGTCACAACACCTTTGTGACACAAAAAAATCAGGTAGATACAACAAAAAACATAAAATGTCACAGGTCACAGAAGTTACTAGGGGTAATACTAAGCCCTAGTAACTTCCCGTAGCCCTTGACAGCATGAACCCGCGCACGTTTCCCGGGGATGCCCGTGGAGGGTGTCGCTCCGCTTGCACCCCCTCCACGGGACAAGGCTGGAGCGTGCGCCCCTACTGTCAAGGGTAAACGCTGCTACGGGCGCGCCTCCTCCTCTTTGATAAAGCCATGCTTTTTATGCGTGCGGTCATAGTAAGCGCAGGCCTGTTTTACATACTGGACAGTAAGGTCAGAGATCCCTGCTTCTTTTGCATACTCTGAAAAGCCGCTGACTGCTTTGTTACAATAACGGCTGTAGCGTAAAACACGGTATTTTTCTGCAATAAGATCAAGCAGTCCGTTAATGATCTCAATGGAATAGTGCAGCATCAAAGACCCCACTATCCCAACAGAGCAGCCGAGAGAGACTATCTTTATCATCATTTCTTCATTCATTTCAAAAATCCTCCGATCATTTCATTTTTTTCCGCATCCGGCGGTATTTCCGGGATGGGTTTAAAACAGCGTCCATACTGGCACCGTTATTTCTCTGTAACTCTAATATTTCCATTTCACTTAACATATCTTTGGAATCAAAACTCTTTTGCAGGTTTCCGACACAGGCAAGCGTATCATATGCCCTGTAATCCCTGTTGCGCACAAAAAAGCCGGTACGTTTTTTAGGGCGTACAAGGGAAGGCTCTGCTGCATTTTCCAGTTCATAGGCATCATAATAATAATGGCACATAAACCGCCACTGCTTGTCACATTCCACGACATAACTTGTCACCTGTCTGAGCAGCGCATCAACGTGGTTGAACCGCTGGGCGTCATAGATCAGGCTGATATGGTGGTGCCGACAGGTGAGCAGGGTATTCAGGAATAAAGGGTCGATATTCTTTTTAAATTCCCTGCTGTTCATCTGTACGCTGAACTCGTCGCCAAGCACGAGCGTGACCGTAAGGGTATCATTTTCCATGTCCTTTTGGCGGAACTGTTCAGAAACCCTCACCACCTGCTGCAGTGATACAAAATGCTCATGGGGGATATTTAACTCCACGTTGCTTATGATATGTATCTTTTGTGTTACCCACTTTTTCCGGTCACGGTCATATATGAGCAGGTCATTATATCTCTTATAACTGGATACCACGTAATGGACAACTGACAGCGTTTTACCGCGCCCGAACAGGGCAGTATAACAGACCAGTTTTCCGGTGGGGCATTCACGCCACCTTTTATAACGTATGTACTTAAAACCATCCACTACGGCATAAAAAGCGGTAAGGACCGGATGACGGCACATGATCCGGAGACTGGTAAACATATACAGGGCAAGCACAAACAGTAAAAGGAACAAAAAGAAAAACATTATCTTCCACCTCCTACAGAGCTTACCGCCTTTGCTATGATGCCGATGGAAGAACCGACAAGTTCAAGGATCAGCATGAACACGATCAGGCGCACCAGTATGACGGGAGAAAAGACGGACACGTCTTCGATCCCTCCAAGGATAAGGTCAAACATAAACTGAAAATCACTCATAACGGTTAAACACTCCTTTCACGAATCTTTTGATCTTCTGCTCGCACCACTTGAACACCGTAAAGAACAAGAGCATCACAAGGATGGAAGCCATACCCAAGAGTATGGTATTGGTCTCGGACTGCTCTTCAGAAAGGGCAGCCATAGTTTCACTGAGCACGGACATTTCCCCATTGAGGGAATCCATGCCGGAAGTTATGCCACTGTCTGCAAATGCTACCACATTGCCTGATACAGTGACCACAGCAGGAGGAGGAGCAGGGGTATCATTACCGGATACCGTTTCAGGAGCCGTTTCAATCTCCGTACTGGTCTCCTCCTGCTCCGGTAAAGGAGCTGTCTCTGCCTCTTCCGGCAGGGCTCCAGCATCATTTTCACTAACGGTCGTGCCATCCTGACCGGAGGCATCAATCCCGTCAAAAGTATTTCCAATAGTCTCAACATACATTTTCATCACCCCATACATGATCTAAGAACAGAACAGATCACAATATTAAATACAAATAAAACCAAAAATAAATCAATGTAATAAAGAATTGCAAAAAGCATTACATTTCCTCCTTTCTCCAGCAGTATATATTTTCATCACCTCACACATAACTAAGAATAAAACGGATCACAAGACAAACGATTAGAAGCACTAAAACACAACAATAAATAAAATTATTATCACTAAGCATTACATTTCCTCCATTCTTCAGCAGTATGATCTTCTGATCTCCTTACTTTCTTTATATCTGTTATAAAATGACAGGGTTGTGTTTCGGGATTCCATGTAGTACAATGTTTTCATTATTACAAATGAAAGAGGTATGTACATGGAAAAATTTTTATATAACATGGGGAACATTGCAATAC
>CAMWXE010000180.1 GCA_947178145.1 uncultured Lachnospiraceae bacterium
TTCTGGTGCGAAAATCAGGGCTGCTGGTATGCGGGCATCAAAGCGGAGGATTTGAACCAGCCTAACCCGGTGGTGTACTACAACGACCAGGACGATGTATACAGCTGGGCGCCCTTCTCCGATTCGGTTCAGTCCTTCCTCCTGGACATCCTGCTTTTAAATCTGGAGCCAAAGGCTCAGCCGGACGAGATCGAGGACTCCGCCGAGATTCAAACGGTTTTGTCCGAGGGCGGCGTGGATTTCCAGCGCCTCCAGGAGCCATACCCCTTTCCCGGCGGGCGATTCTGCCATACCTGCCTGGACACGGAGACCAATACACTGTATGTCTATGGGGAGCAGGCAGAGAACCGCCCCGCATATTTGAAGGTATTCAAGCCGGACGAGGAAGAATAAACAACCTTCAGTGTATCTGAAGGATAATGGGGGCCTTGAGAGCGAGGACAGATGGCTCCCGGATGAGTGGGGGTACTCCGATGAAAGTGGCAGCGAGCTGTCAAAACTCAGCAGGTTCTTGTTTGAACATGATAGAGCGATATCGAGTGATGGATACACTGACGAGGAATGGGAGCAAAACAGGCGGCAGTTTCTTGAGGCGGCAATCGCTGCCTTTGTGCGGCTCAAAGCAGAGAATGTGTTTGGAGAGCGAACGAAGGAAGTTACCTGCTTTGTTTCGATTTCCGATGATGACCGGGCCGAGGATGTGGAGAACTGGTCGGCACAACTGCTGAACACACCTGAGCTGGCGTCAGCTTTCGTGGATCGGTATCAACAATAAACCCAGAAAGATCATGGTACGATAAAGCTGCTATCAAATCGGAGTTGAGCAGCCTCCAAAGGCAATGTGCAAAGGAGATAAAATGGACTACAAAGATTTCATGGAATATGCATTTCAGAAACTGCATGAAAGAGGATGGCTTACGGAATTGATTCCTTCTTCCATAACCGAAACAGATATTGCCGAATTTGAACAGGAACACCTTATGGAGTTGCCTGTTGTTTTGAAATTGTACTTGACATTCCAGTTTGTAGAACTGGAAAAATTGGGAGTTTGTTGAGGGGGAGATACAGGCATGTATAATCGCTACGGGGATATATCAAAGTTCATTATAGATATGAAGCAACTGTGTATTGCAGACGATGGGTATGTATATATTTCTAAAGAGGAAGATCACGGGATTGCAGTAGATATGGAAAGTTGCTATGGTTCATTTGATGAAGTAAAGCCCTTTCTTGTTTTTTTAGCAAAGCATATTGGGGAATTGGACAATCTTGTTCAACGTTTCAACCAGAAAAAAAGGGTTAAAAACGGCGGGAGTGGTTATGTGTGTCTTCCAAGCCCCAAATGGATTTTACGGTTTGATTATTCACAGAGCATGGAAAATAACCCTGATCCACAAGAAAAAGAGTTTCCTTTTGAATTGGCAATTATTTACATAGAAGAACCAGGTAGTATTGTTTTTGATTACTGGTGTACCGTAAAAAACACACAGCTTCCTGTTACTTTTGAATACAAAGAAAATCACTTTTTCTTGCGGAAGTATGGTGCTTTTGATTGTATTCCTGATAATTGGGAAGAATCGGAATAAATTCATAGGCAATGTATCTTATGGGGCAAAGGTGCTTCAATTATGTTTCGAGTATAAAAAAGGCTCAGATGATTTTGGGGAATTGTTGAACATAGGCGGGGCAAGCTCTAAAACTTTGTATGAGCCAAAAAATATACACCAGCTGGACGAAATTGAGAGATTTCTTAACTTTGCGGAAGCATTTCGCGTAAAGCTGGAACAAAGAGGATGGGAATTATCTTGTCGAACCAGTTGAAGGAAGCACGAAGCCCATCACCGCCCGGAAACTGGGTGATGATTTTGACCGTGCCGCCGTACTGGAAACACTCGCCCAAAACGCACAGAACACCGCCAGAGCCGCCAAGAAGCCCCTGCCCAAACGGAATATCCCCGCAGGAACTGGAAGCCGCCCTTGCCG
This sequence comes from uncultured Lachnospiraceae bacterium, assembly GCA_947178145.1. Taxonomy (GTDB): domain Bacteria; phylum Bacillota; class Clostridia; order Lachnospirales; family Lachnospiraceae; genus COE1. Next base: position 1,984 of record CAMWXE010000180.1, read on the forward strand.
CCGCCAGTACAGAACTGCATGAAACCACCGGGAAACTGAAAGCCGTGGAAAGCACCTTGCGGGAGAAAAAGGACTTACAGAAACAGCTATTGGCGTACATCAAGACCAAGCCCGCCCGTGACTGGCTGAAAGCACAGAAAACAGAGAAAGCCCGAAGAGCCTACCGGGAGCAGCACGAAAGCGAGTTTATCATTTCCGAATCTGCCGCACGGCGGTAAAAGAAAAAACTGCGGATTGTGACATTTCTGTGAGAATTGGCTGTTATGATGGCGGTATCACGGATAAATTCCGAATTTGGGAGATAATAGAATGATATTGTTGATTGTTGATACTCAAAATTTAATTATGAATAATGACTTATATGAATTTGAGACTTTTGTATATCGTATTAAAACACTAATCAAAGAGGCTCGCAATAATAATATAGAAGTTATTTATGTTAGACATGATGATGGTGTTGGACAGAAATTAACGAAAGGCGCATTAGGCTATGAAATATACGAAGAATTTCAGCCAATGCCAAATGAGCATGTTTTTGATAAAAATGTAAACAGTGCTTTTCGAGATACAGAATTGTTGGAGTACCTGCATGAAAAAGACGAAGATACAATTATTATTGTAGGGCTGCAGACAGATTACTGCATAGATGCAACAGTGAAATGTGGTTTTGAACATGGGTTTAAAATGATTGTTCCAGCAAATACAAACAGTACGTTTGATAATGCGTATATGACAGCGGAGAAATCTTATAGATATTATAATGAGTTCATGTGGAATGGAAGATACGCTGAATGTATTTCATTTGAAAAAACGCTTGAATTGATGAATAGATAAATTCCAGTTATTTATGCCCTATAACAATATAACCTGTGAGGTGGACACATGAAATTATTAGATACAGTACGGACACCACAAAATAAATTACCTGCAAAGAAGCAGATTTTCATTATTGTTGGAATATTTTTATTGGGTATTGGGTTAGGTATATTTTCAAAATACTTAGACCATCAACAAGCATACTTACCATCATTTTTGATAATGGTCGATACTTCAATAGACTTACACAATTTCTTGGGGCGTTTTTCGCCTTGGATTTTTATAGCCGTTTGTATTTCTGTGTATAGTCAATCTGCTGCAAAAGCTGCTGTTAATGTCTTTATTTTCTTTGTTGGCATGGTGGCAAGTTATTATCTATATAGTAATTTTATTGCGGGATTTTTCCCAAAAAGCTATGCTATGATTTGGATTGCGTTCACTGTTTTATCTCCATTCCTCGCATATTTATGTTGGTATGCAAAAGGAAATGGTTGGATAGCTTGTATAATATCAGCATGTATTATGGGTACTCTGTTCAATACTGCGTTTTCTTATGGCTTCTTTTATTTCTCTGTTCGTTATTGGTTAGAAGTAATTGTACTTCTACTTATGATAGCGATATTGCGTAGAAAGTCCAAAGAAATGTTTGTTATGCTTGGCATTGGAATAGTTTTTGCAGTTATTACAAACATTCTATTGCCATTCAAAATATGGTAAAAGTCATTTTACATTTTGCGGTCACGCTCTCCGGCATGACCGCTTTCCCATGTCACGGCTTAAGGAGGTAAAAGGCGGATTGCGTCCGGCTGCGCTTTCCGCTTCCAGCACTTTCATCACTTTCATCATCTTGTCGGCGGCGGTAGTGTCCTGATTGAATAGTCGGAAACCGCAAGGACAGTGTTCCCCCGGCGTATCTCGACCACGCAGTCCGGGCGTAGGGCGGTAGTGGAGGTGCTTCTGTTAGGGGTGTTGGTCATAGGCTCTCCTTCCTATAATGTCAAGCCCAAAATCATTGATTTTTAAGACTTTTCTTTAAA
>CAMWXE010000181.1 GCA_947178145.1 uncultured Lachnospiraceae bacterium
AGAACGAGTCAGGAATCTACTGGGATTCACTGGCTTCTTAGTGGTACAAACTTTTACTCTCAAGTATTATATAGACTCATATTTTTCTTTCCCCTCCCTTTTCTTTTTTGGCTGGCTGTTTGAACACCTTTTCTTTCCTTGTCGCATTGTCCCTTACAATTACCTGCGGATGCTTTTCTATCAGTTCATCCTTCCGCTTTAGCGCAGCTTCCATATTGCTGCAAGAATACCCCCATTTCAGCCTGTTCCCCGATTCATCAAGCGGATAAACGTCTGCACCCTCCCAAGTGAAATCATCAAGATTTGCATTGACATAAGCTCTTTCTTCAAGGATGAAATCTGCCAGCAAAGCAGCCATAATGTGCATAGCTTCCTCGTTTTCGTGAAGCGTTTTAAATGTGCCGATACTGCTTGTACGCTTTTTATCATCCTCAAAATATTCTATCCACAGATCCAGATAAATCCCCTCGCTGCCCCCATAGGCAAGATTGCTTTTCAGGTCAAATTCATAGGTTTTAATCGGAACCGGGCGGTAGGCTCCCAATCCATAATCTAAAATATCCGGCAACTTGCCTTTTTCTTGCAGGATACCCTTAATCTTGTCAAACAGTTCTTCCGTTGTCATTGGTTTTTTCGACATTGAAATTCTCCTTTCAGGTGAAATTTTCCACGCAAAAAGGGAAGTATCTCCATCTTTTACGGAAATACTTCCCTTTGCTTAAAAACTTTTTATTGTTACATCAAATTCATTAACTTATACAAGCTGCTTTCCATACTTCTTAAAATAAATCTCTGCTTCTTCTTTGGATAATCCGATTTTTTCCTGCAATCTTTTCAGAATTGCCCTATCATCAAGTCCATCTTCCTGTCCAAGTTCAACAATCATCTGCGTTCGCCCCAAACGTATTAACCTTTCAGATTCCGTTTCAATAACAGTTCCACCCATAATATTCACCAGCCTTTCTTCATTTTTATTGCCATTCGTGATATGTGTAATGATAGTGTTTACAAATCCTTTCAGGTCTATCAGTTCATCATCTGATAATTCCCCCTCCTGATGCAGACGCACCAGTTCATCCCTGAAATACGCCAGTTCCTCAATAACGCTTTCAATATCACCCTCTGATGCAATCTCTTTCTCGTATCTCACAATGTAAAACGGAATATAAGGGAACAGCTTTTTTTCAACAATCTTTTCCTTTGTAAAATCCGCTAAAATTATATTGTCCGATTGATAATCCACCGTCTGCCCGTCTGGAAAGGTAAAGGTAATCGTTGTTGTTTTCGGCGTCCTGTCCGTCCTCTTGACATAAATAATTGAAAATCTCGGCATTGGGATTGTTGCATGACCAATATCCCATGTTGCAAACTGTCTGGCTACGATAAAAGCGTACTCCGCTATCCTGATCGCCATAGAACCGTCATCATAGCTCTGGCATTCCAAGAGGTATATTTCGCTCCCTATTCTGATTAGGAAATCTGAAACCTGTTCCTCTATTTCCTTGCTGTCGTCCGCTGTTTCATTTTCCGTCAGATAACCCTCCGAAGGCAAAATCTCTACTTTTACATCTCTGGGGTAATTCCTGTCGAACACATCATTGATAACGGAGACGAACAATCTTTTGTGTTTCATCTTCATCGTTTTAAATACATTGTCATAATCCGGTGTCTTTTTCTGCATACGCATCTTCCTTTCCTTATTCATATTATACCCATATGGCAGCCGAAACGCAATCAGATTTCCAGCAGTCCTTCCACAGAAAAGAAAGAATACTCCGCTTTTGTCCACACAGTATTTTCCATCTCCGTCTATGCGGCAGTTTTCTGATATATCCCACCTGTAAATTTTACCTGTTTTTTCCGCAAAGCCCTGCTATTTCGTAAACGGTAAAACGTGCGTACCGTGCATAATAGAGGAAATTTGTATATAATGGCCTTGAGAATAATCTATCTCAAGGCTATTATTAGTTACCATTGAAACTGTGAAAACTAATATCACTTTTCATAGTTCATGTACATAGCTTTGAAAACTCATATCAGTTTTGAAAGTGAGGTGCTGTTAATGTCAGATTTGAAACACGATGTAACCGCAGAGCGCTGGGCCATGCTCATAAAGGAACGCACAGAAAGCGGTATGACCGTCAGGGAATGGTGTCATGACAGGGATATCAAGGAGTCCCGGTATTATTACTGGCTGAGAGTACTCCGCCAAGATGCGGTGAAAGAGAAGGAACACAGGCAGCAGGTATCGCCTTTTGTGGAACTTCCGGCAGACATCTGCCAGGAACAGGTCTTTGAACCAGCCACAGCAGTTATCCGAAAAGGAAATGTTACTATAGAAGTAACTGAATCTGCTTCGGCAGGTTTTATTGCAAAAGTTATGGAGGCGCTGGCCAATGCTTGGTAATGTAAAACGATACAGCCGGATTTACCTGGCATATGGCTATACAGATCTCCGTTATGGAATAGACGGACTGGCCAGGGTTGTACAGGATCATTTTTCACTGGATCCATTTCAAAAAGGATGTCTTTTTCTGTTCTGCGGCAGGCGGACAGACCGCATCAAAGGGCTTTTATGGGAAGGTGACGGCTTCGTGCTTGTTTATAAAAGACTGGAAGCGGGGCGCTTCCAGTGGCCAAGAACGGCGTCAGAAGCCCGTGAGATCACGCCGGAACAGTTCACATGGCTGATGCAGGGGCTTGCCGTGGAGCAGAAAAAAAGGATACAGGAAGTCGCACCGAAAAGGACATGCTGATAGGCATGATGACAGGTTTTGTGCAAAACATAGAAATTTTCCTGCCAGTTTCCGGCGGTGCATTTCCATGCCCCGGCAGCAAAAAAGGTGTACTTAATAAACGTCCTGTGCTGCTTTTAAAAACAGTTCTGCATATTTTTCCATGAAAACAGGAAAAGATAATTCTATCGAAACCGGACAAAAAATTTTCAGCAGAAATATCCTGTGTATGCTATAATGCTGGTATGGAAAAGATGATCTATACAGCAGATGAACTGAATAATGCCGACAGGGACGAACTCATCGGGATCATACTCTCTCTGCAGGAAAATATTGCCTGGATGACTCAAAACCAGGAACTGATCCTGGAACAGACAGCCATTCTGCGCGGACAGCGTTTCGGACGGCATTCTGAAAAAATGAATGTGATTGACGGGCAGATGAGCCTGTTTTTTAACGAACCGGAAGCCACAGCCAGCGAACCGGGCACACAGGCAGAAGAACCGGAATTTGAGGAAGTTGTCATCCGCAGGAAAAAGAAGCAGAAAGGGAAACGTGAAGACGACTTAAAAGGAATGCCTGTAACGGTTATAAAACATGAAATGTCAGAAGAAGAACTGAAAGAAGCATTTCCGGATGGAAGATATAAGCGTCTTCCGGATGAAGTATATAAAAGACTGGAATTCCATCCGGCTTCTTTTGAAGTAAAAGAACATCATGCAGCCGTTTATGCCGGTATGGATGATGAAACCATTGTAAAGGCACAGCGTCCAAAGGATCTGCTGCGGGGCAGCATTGTCACTCCTTCCGTGGAAGCTGCTATCATCAATGGAAAATATGTCAACTCCCTTCCGCTTTACCGCATGGAGCAGGAGTTTAAACGTAACGATGTGAACCTGAACCGCCAGAACA
>CAMWXE010000182.1 GCA_947178145.1 uncultured Lachnospiraceae bacterium
CTGTTCTGGGCACCCATATTAACCGTAAGTGATTGATTTTCAACACTTACGGTTTTTTCATGCCAATTTTTGTCAGCAAATTGTCAGCGAAGGTCTAAAAAATTTGATTTTTTACCCTCTTGAATCGGGCTGAATTTTGTTGCTCTGTCGGTTTTTATGTTTTTTAACTCTTTTTAATAAAGCCCGATTCGAGCTTTTTTGAAGCTGTCTGCACCATATAAATAAAACGAGCCATCCAGAACTTGCGAGTGGCTCGTTCCTATTGTGATTAGAATTGACTTTATCAGGATGTTGCAGCCTTCCTACGAGGCTTGCGCTCCTTCTTTTTCTTAAAGAGTTTGTAGTCGATTCCGTATTTCTTCAATCTCTTGTCAAGGGTCGGTGCTGTGATGCCGAGTGCTTTCATCACATCGACTTTCTTTCCGCAGAATTTATCAAGGTAGAATATCAGTTTTCCTTTATCATCCTCAGGTAGAGTATCCGATTCAACAGGTGTGATATGGAGATCCGAGGCTGTGATTGTGTTTCCGGCACAACATACGACAGCATTTTCAACACAGCTCTTCAATTCTCGATAATTGCCGAGCCAGTCGTGTGACATCAGTTTTATCATGGCGTCTGCATTGAATACAGGCATTGCAACTATCCCTTTCGACCTGCAATAATCTTCTGCCATCTGCTCTGCGTTAGATACAATATCTGCCGGACACTCTCTGAGCGGTGGAATTCGCACAATATTATGGCTCAGCAAATCATACAGTCTGCGGTCAAACCTGTCTGTGCGGATTTCAGATATGTCTTTACATGATACAATCAAATGTGCTGTGAATGGTTCCCATATCTCCGACCCCACACGACGATACTCGCCTCTTTCAAGAATATCCAGAAGGACTTCCTGTAAATTTGCAGGAAGGTCTGCAATATCCTTCAGATAAAGCAGTCCCTTTTCATTGGACTTGTCAATAAGCCCTTTCCTGTGCTGTTTTATTTCCGGTCTGAAACCCCGGACGACACCAAGAAACAGCTCCATCGCATTTTCCACATTCAATGTAGAGCATTGTATCTCCTCCAGACGGAAGACAGTGTCTGAGTCATCACGGTGGACGTGTTCTGCAAGATAGCTTTTGCCTGTTCCAACCTCACCCGTTATGATCACCGGCTTATGATGGTTGACGAGATTCCGGAGGTCGCTTACTGCCTTATTGTATTCCACCGATTTGTGACGATAGACTTGTGGCAATCTTGCAAGTATCTTGTATTGCTTAAGAATTCTGTCAAGTTCGGATATGCTTCCGTGTTCAATCTCATATATTTCCTGCGATCCCAGTTTACTCGCTTTGAAACCCACACCTGCATCCTGCTCCTTGTATATGGCTACACACAATAACTTCGGAGACTGTTCCACCCATGACTCTATAAGCCGGAGTCCTTCATAATCATCAATCTCAATGAGGGAAGCATCAAATTTTTCGTCAAGGATTTTTGTTCTTGCATCCATATATTCCTGAATCCATATCACATCATGTCCTTCTCTGCGGAGGGCATGATAAATCGGTTCTCCGGTACGTTGGTCGGGTTCATAGAGTAGAATCTTCATATACTAATGAATATGATGTTTTTGAAGTTTGGCAATAACAGCTACGGAGGATGATGCTGTAAGCTGCAACAACCCTCGTATGAAAAGCCGTTTTACGCTATAAAACAGATTCTAACCTTGTAATGTTTGCAAAAAGTATAACAATCAAGCCGCATTTTGCACAAAAACATAAAGTTGTGAGAGGGAAATATAAAGCCTATTTATGTTTATACTTTATGTTTTAACACAATTTGTATCGCACATGTTTACATATACCGCAGACATACAGTAGTTTATCAAAATATTTATCTTTTCGAGAACCAAATTGATGCCCAAAAGTTATGCTTTCGTTAAAAGAATTTCATAACAAGCCCTAACCCCCAATGTTTATGACAAATATCAACACAATCGTTGAGGCGGCATTCGTAAGGTATATCATCAATGATGAACTTGACGAAATCAAAGAGGCTTTTGAGTCCTTTGCCTCTCATCTGATAAACTTCATCCACGAGCCTGTCCACTGGGTCGAGAAGCATCACTGTCTTGTAAGGCTGAATGCCATATTCCATGTGCATACGCTTAAAGTCAAGAGTGACATCTCACATACCTACTTGTCTCTTGCCCTCTCACTGATAAAGACAATGAAGGAGCTGCTGATTGAGACTCAGAAAGCAAGCGCGGATACGATAAGATCCTTTCGTTCCGGATTCTCCACTGGTGATGACGCCGAAATCAGATGGACAGGAGGTAACGGAAATCTATATGAGTTGCTGAACGCTCTCCAGATTAGGAAGTGTTTCAACAACGGAAATATAGATACCAACGTACTCGTTCCTTATATAGCCTCAGTATTCAATGTTGACATCAATGTCGATGGATGCTATGAATCCAAGCGTACCATGAAGCAGCGCAAAGGTAAAGGCGACAGAAAATATAACCGTAGAAATATGCTTGACAGTCGTTCCTATTTCTGTGATGACCTCAGCGATTGTCTCAACGACAATCTTGTCGCTCAGGAAAAATCAGACGGAAGAGCAGCCAGAAAAAGTACTGTTGTCTGAAATGCCGTGACATACAATATACAGCGACAGCCGACACCCTTTCGCAAGGATGCCGGCTGTCTTTTCATTTAACTCCTCTTCGTTCAAGCAGAGCCTGAACATCGCCAAGGCGATAGTGGATTTTGCGTCCTACCTTCACAGGGACGAGTACACCAGCCTTGGCCCAATTATGTAATGTGGTATGGCAGACTCCGAATTTCTGCATCACTTCAGGTTTGGTAAGCAGTTTCTCAACTGCATTGTCGGCTGCCACGGGACAAACCTCGTCGAGTATTCTCTCGACAAGACGGTCTCCGAGCATTACGAGGTCAGAATATTTTATCGTTATATTGAAATCGGTGATACCGCTTTCAATGAGTGTATTGATATCAATCATGCGGTTTGGGTTCCTGTCGGGTTGTTAAGTGTGCCAGTCCCTGACAGGTTTTGGACTGGCACACATTATAATTATAGTTTAGGACCGGCGGCGCGAAACCCTCCGGGTGGAGTAGCTCCGCATCCTCCGATTATTATACGGGAACTCAACGGCTCACGCTGGCGGTAGATGTCGGCTGGCTCCGCAACCATCGATTTTTTCGTGTCGGTGGTAGGAGTATCAACTGTGTTGACCTGCTTGTTTTCCTCGCCGTCCTGTTCCTCTTTTTTGGGAGCGAGTTCTGCGGTAATTTTGCGGTCGAGGGCGGCGAGTTCTGATTTGAGCTGCTTCAACTCGTCCTCCTTGCCCCA
>CAMWXE010000183.1 GCA_947178145.1 uncultured Lachnospiraceae bacterium
TCTTCCTTTGCTTCCTCTGGTTGGCTTACTGGTTCTTCCTTTCTTTCCTCCACTTTGCCGGCCGATTCTTCCCGGACATCTTCAACCTTACCATGTTCCCTTCTTTCTGGTTCAGCCTTAGCTTCCTCCACTATTGTTTCCGTCTTGGAGTCGTCTGCCGCAATCTCCTTCTCTTCCGCCATCTCGGTCCTGTCCGGGTTGGCCTCTTCTGTGGTTACTTTTTCCTCCTCCTTTGTCTCCTTCCGCGCTTCTCTACGTCTCTCGCTGCGCAGTTCGATATGCGACTCCTTGTAGATCTCCTTCAGCTCATACTCTTTTCGATTCTTGAACTCCAGCTTGTCGGAAGCATGGATTTCCATCGTATTGTCAGCCTTTTCACCGTTTATAAACAAAAGCATAGCCTCCGGTGAAAGATCAAAATATTCAAAGATTTCTTCATATGTATAGACAGAAGCAACTTCTATCTCATCGCCATTCTGAATCATATACTCTTCTGTCACAGCCGTTCCGTTTACTTTTACCGGCTTCGGAAGCGGCATCTCATCCCCATTGAGAGAAATGACAATCTTTCCATTGTAATCAATCAAATCTGCGATTTTCTCCTGTGCCGGCGTTCCGAGCGTAGACTCCTCAAGTATGATGACATCGTTGGACTTAATATTGTGGCTAAGGCTGACCTCCTCGCCATTCACATACACATGCGCACTCTCGCCGTACTCGCCTTTGGTAATGCGTTTTTTGCCATTGACGGTGTAGCGAAGCTCTTCCCCGCGTCTCGGAAAAAGTCCATCCCGGGTAAAGTCGGCCTGTATCGCCGCGTCTGTTACTGTAAGTTTGTTGTTGTCATACAGCTTTATCCGGTTTCCGTTAAAAGTGATATAGATAAAATTGTTGTACTGTTCATAGTATGTGAGGCAGATTCCAATCGGTGTAATGATCGTGGAGTCCTTCAGCGCATCGTCAGGGAAATCCACGTCCCTCATAATCTCCTCGCCGCGGAGTGCCACACGCTTTGGATCAAGCCCAAGTTCTGCGGCAACCAACGTATCAAACCCCTTGATCTTGCCACCGCCGCCAACAATAAACACAGCGCTCGGTGAGCTGCCGCCATTGAGTTCTTTGATTGCATTCGCTGCAAGCTTTGACATTTTCTCAATCTCCGGCTGGCAGATTGCAATCACCTCCTTGGCGGTGATCATCTGCTCTGTTCCCATGATATCCTCATACACGATCTCCTCCTGGGTGGCTGCAGCTGTCTTGATCATCTCCGCTGTCGTAAAGTCAATCAGACATGTCTTTGCCAAAAGCTCAGTCAGCGTGTCACCCGCGCAGGGAATCATTCCAAATGCCGTCACGCTGCCGTCATCTGTAATCGAGATATCTGACGTACCTGCCCCGACATCAATCATTGCGATGTTTAACAGCCTGAATTTCTCTGGTATGGCAACACGGATTGCCGCAATAGGCTCCAATGTGAGGTTGGCAACCCTCAATCCGGCAAGCTCCACCGCACTGTACAAACCATCCACGACATCATCTGGCAAAAATGTCGCAATAATATCAGCACCGATTGTTTTTGCCTTGTGATGCTCCGGCTGCCCCATCCACATCCCGTTCAGGAAATATCGCACTACAGAATAGCCCACACAGTAAAAATGCATATTCGTATCATTCTTTTCCTGGAATTCATCAAACGCCTGTTCTATTCCCAGTGAGATCAGATTGCTCATATCCTCCTTGGTCACATTGCGCTCCTTGTCAAGATCCATGTCCGCATGTACATTCATTGTCTTGAGCACACGTCCCGCAGCCGCAATACACACTTCATCCAACTTAATTCCTACCTTATCCTGAAGGGACTTTCTGATATCCGCTATGGCCGCTGCCACCCTGTTGATATCATGAATTTGACCATCGAGCATGGCGCGCGTCTGATGCTGGCGAATCTCCTGTGCCACCACTACAAACCGTTCCCCTTGTCTGTAGCCTACAGTACCTACCATACTTCTCGTACCAATATCAAGCCCAAATACAAGATCTTCTCCATTCACTTTCGTTTCGTTCATACTTCATCCCCCATTATATTATTGATCTGTCTGTAGGTTTCTTCCAAGTCACCGTTGTTTGATATCACTACCTGGCAATGCTTTCGAAATGCCTCCTCACTCAACTGTCCCCGCATAATGTCAGCTGTCTTTTGCGCACTGTAATTCCTGCCCGCTGCCAGTCTCTTCTCCCGCACTGCTGCATCCGAATGGACATACCACAGCTCGTCTGCGATCTGATCATACCGTTCCTCGATCAAAAGTGCGGCCTCGATAAAAAAGTAGTCAACTGCTCCCTTTTCTTTCTCATACGCAATCTGCTCCTGAATATACTTCTTTACTTCTGGATGAACAATGTTGTTGACCCCCTCCAGCAAAGCTTTATCGCCAAAAATGAGCTCTGCCATCTTCGGCTTATTGATCGTATTGTCTGCATTCACAATTTCCTGTCCCAGAAACTGCACAAGCCTCCGATGGCATTCCTGTCCAGGCTCATACAACAGATGCGCAGCCTCGTCGGCCCTTACAATTCTGCATCGATAGTGCGCTTCTATATAAGAGAGAATCTTCGTCTTTCCTGCGCCGACTCCGCCGGTAATTCCTATAATTTTCATATTTTTCACACTAACTTCTATTCGCCCGCTTCGGCGGGTGTTCAAATCAGGATTTACTTTGCCTCATACCAGTCTGTACCCGTGTGCAGGTCGATTTCCAGCTTCACTGCCAGATCGCATGCGTTCTGCATTTCCTGTGACAGCACTGTCCGCACTTCCTCGACCTCATCCGTTCTGGTCTCAATCAGGAGTTCATCATGTATCTGAAGTATTAATTTGGACTTTAACCCCTTTGCCTTTAACGCGTCATACACATGAACCATGGCATATTTGATAATGTCTGCCGCTGTTCCCTGTATCGGGGAATTCATGGCAACGCGCTCTCCAAACGAGCGCTGGTTAAAATTGGAAGATTTTAACTCCGGCACCGGTCTGCGTCTGCCAAACATCGTCTCACAATATCCCATTTCCCTGGCATCATCCACCATCTTGTCCAAAAAGCGCTTGATTCCCGGATATGTCTTGAAGTACTCGTCGATATAAGTCTTCGCCTCCCTGGGTGTGATACTCAAATCCTGACTCAGGCCAAACGAACTAATGCCATATACCAGTCTGTACCCGTGTGCAGGTCGATTTCCAGCTTCACTGCCAGATCGCAT
>CAMWXE010000184.1 GCA_947178145.1 uncultured Lachnospiraceae bacterium
TGCCTAAATAACAGTGAAAAACAGTGCCTGATATTTGTGTCAGGACAAGGCGGAGAAAGGAGGCAATGCGGTGGCATTGTTGACTGACGACACCATAAGGACTGTTCCAGTCCTTTGTACTGGCGCAAATAGCAGGTACTGTATTCACTGTTATTTGTGCAATGCTGTACTAGAGCGTGTTTGAAAAATCATTTCGTTTAGTCATTTTATCCAAATCAAAATTGAAGCGATGCAAAGAAAGCCAAGATAGGTGCATGCCAGTTTGTCATATCTGGTGGCAATCCGACGAAATGCTTTTAATTTGAGGAAGAATTTCTCGACCAAATGTCTTTCCTTATATTGCCACCAGTCACAATGGCGTTCGAATTTGGCACCCTTTTTAGATGGAATAATAGGTTCGCCCCCATTTTCATAAATGTAGTCAATCAGCTTATAACTATCATATCCACGATCAGCCATTACCAGACTTCCTTCTATATTAGTTTGTTCCAATACCGGGATTGCATAATTGATGTCATTGCGCTGGCCTTCGCTGATCATTAAATAGACCGGATAGCCATAAGCATCTACTGCGGCATGGATTTTGGTACTAGCTCCTCCGCGACTGTGCCCTATTTCGTTCGGAGGCCCCCCTTTTTTGCACCAGCACTGTGCTGATGCGCCTGGACTATAGAAGCATCAATGGAAAGTTCATATAATTCGGATTCTAAGCTCAAAACCCGGAAGATATTGTCGAGGATTCCGTCATCGATCCATTTACGAAACCTGCTATATACCGATGACCATGGACCATAACGTTCCGGAAGGTCTCTCCATGGAGCACCACTGCGAGCAAGCCAGACCATAGCATTGAGCATTTGACGGTTATCCTTTGGCGGACGTCCCTTTTTACCTTTATTAGAGGGAAGTAATGGAGATATCTGTTCCCATTCCTGATCAGTCAACTCATAACGCTTCAACATAACCAACACCCCTTTTTCTTTATTTTACCATAAAAAAAGAAGTGTGAACATACTTTTTGTGCACTATTGATTTTTCAAACACGCTCTAGCATGCCTCTCAGGATTAATAGCATCATAAATTGTAACCTTCCCACTCAACAAGCATAAAAGCGGAGCTAAAATAGGTTGATAATCCGGATCTATAGCTGGTGGAAATCCTGAAATAACAGGCGCTCCCCTTATATCACTACTCCATCCGGCGGTAACACGTCGATTCTCAACATTAACGGCAACTTGCCTTGCATCTCCGGGGCGTTGCAAACCAGCTGTCAAATGCGATTACACTGGCAGGGATACCTGATTTTACTGCATCGCAGGCGAAAGATACTACAAGGCTGTTTCGCGGAAGGCTCCCATCTTAATCTGATAATACATGCTCATGGGACTGAACATGAGGTTAAAAATATAGAGTACGATGACACCCACAGGAACTCCTTCTTCCTTATATGCGCCACATTCGCCAGGGAGCCTGATGATTTCAAACCGTTTCAAAAACCTGACCGCTGCATCGTCACATTCTTTCAGGTCCTAGGGACTTGCGGCAATGGTCTTGCATATTACGTTGCATGCAGATTTATTCAAATGTTTCGCGTCAGTCTGTTGTATATTGGAAGGTTTTGTGTTATGCTTTTTCATGGCAATGCCTTTCTCTGATGTATTGATTTTTTACAACTATAATTATACACTAAAATGGAGGCATTGTTTTTTTTTAATATCTTATAAAATCAGTGTTACCACGTGATTATAGTGTGGAAAGTATGAGTTATAATTCACACATCAGCAAGGAATTGTCAAGAAATAACTTGTTAATTTGACGCCGTATAAATGTTCAGCTGCAAAGAAGATAATCGCAGGCGTAGGAGGCAAAGGCATAAAGGGCAATGCCTTACGTCAAGATTATCTGATGACGCAGATGAACATTTAGACAAGTCAAATTTATGAGTTGTTTATTGATAGTTCCTAACTTATCAGTTGATAAAAACTGGCATAGGTGTGAATTGTAACGGAGTGAAGGTTACTGTTCACACAGGACTTAGCATTTACTGCTAAGTCCGTGAGAAAACGTACCGACAGCGAGTAAAAATCCATTTGCGTACGAACGAATTTCGTATTGCAATTTTTGCATGGATTTTTACTTGTTACTGGCACAGAGTGAACAGTAACGAGTGCGGAGCGACTTGTGTGGACAACGTATGAAAAGTGTAGATAAAAATTTTAAGGGAGAGTATAATGTATACAGTTGGGCACCATTGTATAAAAAAATATATAATAAATGAAATTTACGCGGACGGATATGAGCGGTTTGCGACAATAAAAGAGATTGGGCAGGATGCAGAATGGAATGTACATTTTATTGAGTATGACGAATATTTAGAGAATGGCGAAGCGTCAGGAAAAAAGAAAAAGGGAGATTTATTGGAAGGGAATCTGTCGATCTCACTGGTGACTTTTAGTCGAAGGGCCGAGGAAGATTTTTGCCACCACCAGGATATACTGAAATCTCCGCATATTGAAGCGATCATAGAAGTGAGACAAATAATTGATGCATATACAATATATGCAGTTTCATCAATATTAGAGGATGCGATCCTGATCGAGTTTGAGAGTGCAATAGATTACAAAGTGGGTGAGAGGATTTTGGTGGTTGGTTCTCTAGAGCTGAGAGGGAGGAAAGATGTAATTGACCCATAACGAGATGATGGAAAAGTTAAGAGATGATTCTATAAAAAATGAAGAATTAGCAGACTGTTTGAATAGTAAAATATTCAATATCGTTGGCATGTCGATCTTCACAATAATGGAAAGAAGATATTGTGATAAATCCATAAGAAAGGCTCTTGCTGAAATTTCTCCGAAGTTAAGCGGTTATAAAGCAGTGGGACCGTATCAAATAGGGCATTTAGCGATAGCGGCACTGTTTTTGGGCAACGATCGGTCATCGATAGAGTGCTTTACCCATATTTATAAAAAACTGAATAGTACTGATCAGTTTCTTGTAGATAACTTTATAGAAAAATACAATGAAGCGCAGTGATGAAATTTGTCGCAGGCAAAAAAACTGTGGGTGCTGCTTTGAAGAATCGGGAAAAATTGAGGCATATCGTTGTCAATGGGAAACGATATCTGTGGAACTATTTTTATGATGATATGGATTTTGCAAATTATCCATATTCATATTATGATTAAAGCGTCAAAAGGGGTAATCAAGGAAAATGACCACAATATA
>CAMWXE010000185.1 GCA_947178145.1 uncultured Lachnospiraceae bacterium
CGGATGTTATCACGCTGTTCCTGCAAAGAGATACCGGACAGTTCGTTAATATCATTGGTATATGGTGTTTCCGGTTCAATCTCAAACAATTCGCCACCCATCTGTTCCTGAATCATTTCAGCAAGCTGCTTTGTGTTCCCCGACCATGAAAAGTAAGCAATTAAAACCGTGGATTCGGAATCAATATCGGTGTTTTCATTATTACTTTCGCTACTTTCACCATCAGGAGCTTTTGAGATAGATTCAGTTACATTTTCCAATGACGAATCCACACCTGTGTTTCCTTCCGCGGATGGCTCCCCATTTCCGCACGCCCCAAGAGTAAACGCCATAAGAGTGGAAACTCCTATCATTAACATTTTTTTGAACATAAAAATCACGCCTTTCATTTTTTCTTAGTCTTTAATTACTTCCAAAATATCTGAGACAATCTGCTCCGGAGTCAAATGGTATCTGAAATATTGCTCTTTGACATTCACATGATTGACAAATTCTTTTCCAGCTCCAAAGTTCAGCACCTTCATGGACGAGGTTCCATAAAACCGCGCAATCTTTTCCCCAAAACCGCCGTCGATTACACCATCCTCTAATGTTATAACAGCCTTATGCCCGTACCCTGACAATGCGTTCAGCATCTTGTCGTCAACGGCAGAAGCATAGCGGGGATTGATAAGGGTTGCATGGATTCCATACTCCGCCTCCAGCTTTTCCCTCACTCTTTTGCCCAGCGCAAAGAATTTTCCAAGTCCCAGAATAGCCACTGTTGTACCATGCTCCACAATTTCATATTTTGCAGGATAGCCATATTCAGACAGCAAAGCCGCATCTCTGGATACGGTTTCCACCCCCGGCACACGGATGATTACCGGATGTTCTGTCTGGTACAATCCCCATTCCAGCATACCGAGATATTCTTCCCTGCAGGTTGGCGCAAGGTAAATAATACCCGGAATATTCGAGGCAAGCGGAATGTCAAAACTTCCCATATGTGTCTGGCTGCCCTCAGCAATTCCTGCAAAAAACACAAGAATAACTGCCGGGCTGTGATTCAGTGCCAGATCAGAGGAAAGCTGATCATAAGTCCTCTGCAAAAAAGAGCTGCTGACACCAAACACCGGTTTTCCTCCCGCCTTTGCAATACCCGAAACAAAAGCCACAGCATGGCCTTCCGCAATTCCCACATCCACAAATTGCTTCGGAAATTGCTTTCTCAGTTCCTCCTCAAAACCTAAGACCTTTGGAGTTCCTGCCGTGACCGCAGTAATCGTTGGGTCTTTCCTCATTTCACCTGCTAAATATGCAGCAGTCAAAGCCTCATAGGTTTCCACAGGTGCGGTCTTAGATTTTGATTTTCCTGTATCAATATCAAACGGCCCCATATAGTGCCAGTTTTCCCGATCAAGCTCTGCTGGAAGATAGCCTTTTCCTTTTACAGTACACATATGGATTACAACCGGGTGATCTGTGTTTTTGGCTTTTTCTAATGCATCTGTGATCTCATTAAAATCATTACCGTCACGAACAAAAATGTAATCGAAGCCAAAAGCCCGAAAAATATTACAGGAAGCCTTTCCATCACTTTCCCGCAACAGCCGGAGATTTTGATACAGACCGCCATGATTTTCCGCAATGCTCATATCATTATCGTTCACTACAAGAATAAGATTGCTCCCAAGAGCTGCTGCGTTGTTAAGACCTTCAAAAGCCTCTCCGCCGCTTAATGCCCCGTCGCCGACCAGTGCAGCCACATTATGACGCTCCCCTTTCACATCCCGGCCTTTTGCCATTCCGCAGGCAAGACTGACGGCCGTAGAAGTATGGCCGATAGAAAAAATATCATACTCACTTTCAGCCGGATTGGTAAAGCCGCTTACAGAGGAAAATTTTGCAGGATCGATATATGCTTCCTTCCGCCCGGTCAACAGCTTATGGGTATAGCATTGATGGGACACATCAAAAATGATTTTGTCAAGCGGAGCATTAAAAACATAATGTAATGCAACAGTAGCTTCAATGACTGCCAGATTAGAACCCACATGACCGCCTGTCATACTGAGGCGCAGGAGCATCTGCTGGCGGATTTCTTCACATAACTGCACAAGCTCATTTTTTGATAAAACTTTCAGATCTTTTGGAGTATTGATTTTATCTAAGACTTTGCACATGGTTTTACTTTCCTTTCTTCAAAAGGCTGTTATCTGTTAATCATTACTGTAAGCATAGGTTGTCCCTGTTGCCTCCGGCACAGAAGATTCATCCCACCGATGGATACTGCCGCTGCGAAGATAATCGCTGGTCACATTGAAATAAGTATGTCCGGGACTTCCTCCAATCGGGTCATCCCATGCACAGTCCACACAATACCATTCTCCGTCCAGCTTCACCATATTCCATGAGTGTTCTACCCCATTGCTGCCGGGAATCCCGAAAACGGTCATACATTCTATGTCCAACATATCCATAAATAATTGGAATGTAGACGAATAGCCGTGGCACATGGCCGACCTGTCTATCAAAACGCCATAGGGAGTATTACTGCCATCCGTAAACCCGTCTGAACCGGAACGGCCAAAAACGCTGTAATCAAATCTCGACCACTCTGTAATATAGTCGTGTATGGCAAGCTCCTTTTCATAATCGCCCATATCATCATTGATTTCTGATTCAATCACATCTTTTGCCGCCTTCAAAATACTGCGGCCCGTTTCTGATAAAGATGAATCATCCCCTGACCGATAAGCCTCTAAAACAGCTTCCGCATTATAAGAATTTTCCATTCCAGCAGACTCCGCTGGTTCTTCTATTTCCGAGGAAGGCGCCTGTGTGATGTTTTCTTCCATGTTTGTTTTGCTCATTTCATTTTCCGTGCTGTTTCCGCCGCTCCCTGTCGCTTTACCAAAGCATTCTAAAAAAGCCTCTTTCGCTGATTGCGGTTCCGAACAAATAAGCAAGGCGATATATCTGCCATTTTGGGCAACAATTCCTTCTTTTGCCATTGCTGCCTGCTGCGGAGCATAGCCCTCAAAAACGCCAGCCCTGTTTTGGATATATTCACTCAGAGTCTCCTGAGCCGCTTTACAGTTCTCTTCATCATTCAAAAGCAACACAGCAATTTCACTGGCCTCCACACCGTCTGCATAGCAGATCACTCCATCTGATACCTGTTCCGTCTGCAATAAATAATAATCGGACAGCCATGTTGTAAAATCCG
>CAMWXE010000186.1 GCA_947178145.1 uncultured Lachnospiraceae bacterium
GCCAGCACCACACTATTCCGAACCAAAGAAACCAAAGACCAAAAGACAAGCATTATGGAAATGTGCATAACAGGCTATGGAATCATGGATAACTCTATTCACAGCACATGGAAAAGCTAAAGTGCAGCTTTCCCACGTCCTGCAAACAGAGTTACCCACAATTCCATAAGATAGCCAGTTATACACATTACCACAAATCCCAACTTAGGAAAAATCCAAACTTTCTACCGTAAATCTTTTATTTAGGGCGTTTTCTGATAGAAAAGTTTGGATTTTGTTTTGGCTTTCTCTTGTCAAAACTGGAAATAAATTGGTTGGAACAGAGCTAAATAACAGTGTTTTTCTCATTTTGTAATAATTTGAGTATTGCATTTGGTGAAATGAAATCTAAACTTTTTTCTGCAAGAATCCCCTATTATCAAGTCATATTCAGAAAAGTTTGGATTTTATATAAGTTTGGATTTGTGGGAAAATCTAAACTTTTGGATTTTCCCACAAATGCCGACTACTATGAAACCCCTCATTCCTTATATCATTCAAAACAATAGAAAAATCCGTTTTCGTATGATAAAATAGATTGCGAAAAATGCGAGAGGTATAATTCAAATGAGAATACAACGTTTAATTGGTTTAATATGCGTTCTTGCTGATGTTGACAAAATAACAGTTCAAGAATTGGCAGACCGTTTTGAGGTTTCTAAAAGGACTATTTTTCGTGATTTAGATACACTAAATCTTGCCGGAATACCCATAATTTCCTATCCGGGAATCGGTGGTGGTATTTCAGTCATTGAGGGATATAAAATAGACAAAAAGATTTTATCGACTGATGATACAAGGAAAATATTTACAGCATTAAAAGGACTGAAAAGTATTGACAATGACATCTCTGTTAATAGTTTAATTGCAAAGCTAATACCAGAGAAAGAAACTGATATTTTTTCACAAAGCGAATATGTTCTCAATTTTTCTGCATGGTTTGAGGACAGCATAATACATGAAAAGGCAATCGCACTACACAAAGCAATATGTAACAGTCATTGTGTTTTGCTTGATTATGTATCAAGAAATTCAAGAGAAAAAAGATTTGTAGAGCCATATAAATTGATTTTTAAACAATCAGACTGGTATCTATATGCTTTTTGCAGGAATAGGAATGATTTTCGATTGTTCAAACTTAGACGTATCATTTCCTATGAAGTTTTGGAGGATAGTTTTGAGCAACGACAGATAGGTAATATTCAGCTTGAAAAAGATTATGCGAATAATCTTTTTTCAAAGCGGAATAAAAGAGGTTCTATAAAAGTTGTATTGGAGTATGACAAAAAAGACGAATTTGAGATTACACAGAAAATAGACGCTTCATTTTTTCGAGAAATCAACATTCAGACAGATACAGGACTTATATGTTTCTATACATCAAGCCTATCATCTGTCAGCAATCTAGTCTTTGGAATGTTAGACAAGGTGCGAGTGGTTTCACCGCCGGAACTTTATAATGACATAAAATGTCGATTGAAAATTGCACATGGATTTTATAAAGGGTGACACATTAGCTGTCACCTTTTGTATTGTACAATAATCTGCGAAAGGTGGTAATGAAAATGAAAAAAGAAATTTTAGTTTTTATCTTCAATGGATATGCGGACTGGGAGCCTGCATATGTGTGCGCTGAATTAAATTCCTCTGATACAGATTATATTGTGAGGACAATCAGCCTTGACAAGAATCCCAAAGTTTCAATGGGAGGCTTTCACGTTTTGCCCGATTATGCCGTGGACGACTACCCCACAAAATTTAGCCTGTTGATTTTGGCTGGTGGGAACGCATGGGCAGAACAGAAAAACAATGATGTTTTTCCCCTTGTTGAATATGCGGTTAAAAATCATATTCCAGTTGGGGCAATCTGTAACGCTGTAAACTTTATGGCAGAAAATGGCTTTCTGAATGAAATTAAGCACTCCGGGAATACCCTTGAATTTATGAAATCACAAGCACCACATTACAAGGGCGATAAGAATTTTTTAGAGGAGCAAGCTGTTTGTGACGCAAATATTATTACTGCTAATGGTTCAGGTACTTTAGAATTTGCGAGGAAAATCTTAACGTTACTGAACGCAAAATCAGAACAGGCTATCACGGATTGGTATAACCTCAATAAGTTTGGTTTTTATCAATAAAGGCAACATCTAACAATGTTCCCCATGTGGGAGAAAGGGGGAAATTTCTATGGATTGCACAGAAGCATACAAGGAACACATCATGTATTCTTTCAATGGTTTCTGCAAAGTCGTCATACGCTATGCCGCCATCAACGCATGGCGCGACAGGAACAGGCGGCGGCAAAAAGAAATATCCTTTGAATACCTCACAGAAGAAAAGTTCTACCCTCTAAGCACATCAGACGAATTTCTCAAATCACCTTACGAACAATACCCCGTTACAATCTGCGGTCAGACAATTATCCTCACCAATGGGGAGCTTGCCGCCGCATTACTTTCCTTGCCGGAGAAAAAGAGGGAAATCATTTACCTTTACTTTTTTGGGAATTACACACAGCAGGAAATCGCGGATTTATACGGGCATTGTAAAAGTACAGCGTGGCATTATATCCACAGCGCATTACAGATGTTGCAGAAAGAAATGGAGGGATTTTCACATGGGGAATACTAACCTTGTGCCATATGAAACCATTGTCCGGGCGACAAACGGCGAGCCGGAAGCCGTGGACGAGGTTTTACGGCATTACAGCAAACGAATCCGCTTTGCCGCCCTTGAAAACGGGCACGTCAACACAGACACCGAGGACAGCATAAAACGGCGGCTCATTACTGCCCTGTTCCAGTTCCGCTTTGACTGAAAAAGGCGGCATGACAGGAGGTGAGGGTTGTTGGGAAAATAACCATGCTGATATTCAATGATACCGAGGAAAAAGCGGTTGAGAAAGCCATAGCCGCCCTTGCGGATATGATACCGCTGGAAGCCATACAGCCGCCCCACTCCCCGGCACTTATTTTTCCGGGATTGGAAATCAGATTACACCAACGCCGGGTACTGAAAAACGGAATTGACGTTTCCCTCACCCGTCTGGAATACGGCGCACTCTGCTACCTTGCCGCCAGTCCGGGGAGGGTGTTCACAAAGGCGCAAATCTTTGAAGCCGTGTGGAGCATGGAGAGTGAAAGCTGCC
>CAMWXE010000187.1 GCA_947178145.1 uncultured Lachnospiraceae bacterium
GATCAAGATAATTCAATTTTTCTTGTGATTTTTCTGAATTTGCTCAATTATAGTAAAGTGATTAATTTTTGCTGCACTTTGTTGGCATGTACTTTTTACAAATTTCTGAGTGACTTGAATAAAACCTTGTATTTTCAAATTCAGGATTTTAGGTAACAAAAAGTGTATACATGGCATAAGCAAAAATTAAACACGATATATAATTTGATTTTTGTGTTCTTGAGATATAAGCATCACCTATCATCCCTTATTATAGAAAGACCACCACTTCGTCATCACTGATCCATAGTTTGGCAGAGCTGCGCCTTTTCTCGTTAATTCTACCATTTCAGCTCTGGCTTGGCAGGTTACAGCGCCTTGGATTGTTGTATCGTCTAAGGAACTGTTCAAAAATAACTAACCGGATATTTCTGGCTATACCGGGCAAGTTTCTGTATAATGCGGTCATATTCCTCCCCTGTTTGTGGTGTCGGACAGTAATCATTTTTGGTGTCGGTAGAGGAAACCTTGCAAGGGATGACATTACTTTCTCCATAAGATACGGTTCCATCATTTTCCACGAAAAAGGTCTGTTGGAAAATGAAAGTGTCCTTGTCACTTGGATTTTTGTTCGCGCCGAAACTAAAATTACCTAAACTGTAGCAAATGATTTTCCCTTGATAAACTTCAATTCCCTGTACCACATGAGGATGTGCACCGACAACAATGTCGGCACCATAGTCAATAGCCTGATGTGCAAAGGATTCTGTAGTAGCGTTGCTCTCATATTCCCGCTCAATCCCTCCATGGAACATCACACAAACGATATCACATCCACTATTTTTCAAATCGGTAATCAATGTTTGGAGTTTTTGTGACAAAGATTTGTCCATTCCCCAGCAGTTTAAACCGATAAAACCTGTCTTGATACCACTGCGTTCCAAAGTACAGGTTTCCAGTTCCCCGCAGTATGCGATACCATTATCTGCCAGAAGCTGCCTGCAGGAATCATATCCGGCCTGTCCGCAGTCATAAGTGTGATTGTTCGCCAGATTGACCACTTCTATAGATCCATCCAGCAAGGCTCCCACATACTCTGGCTCACCTTTGATCGGATATTTCTTTTCCACAACCTGTTTATATGGAGTCAGCGCGCCTTCTAAATTTACATATGTAATATCATCCTGCGCAAAGATTTTTCTGACATTTTTGAAAAAATATTCATTGCCGTACAGTTCATAATAATCCCGAAACAGATTTCCACCACCCTGCCCCTTGTAACCACCCAGTGTACAGTCACCGGCAAAAGAGATGGTAATTTTTCTGACTTCTTCCTGCATTTTTGCCACTTTCTCGGCATCAGCAGGATTGGTCGCAGAACGTTCCTCTGATTTTCCAAAATTGATATAGTGCTGGTACAATGCCGTGGAATCCGTTCCTACTGCCGCCGCCACATCTGGATAGGCATCTGCGTAATAGTCTGCATCAAAAATTGTGCCATCCGGCATCCTTTCCGGCGCTGCGCATACAGTGATACCATTGGCACACATTGCCGATATTGCCATCGTTAAAATCAAAATTTTTTTCTTTCTCATTGCGATTCTCCCTTATTCATAATTTCGATGTTCCCCATCTTTTACTTGTAGCTTCCTATAAAAATATGTTAAAACTGACTTTCTTTTTACATCATATACAGCAAGTAATGGTCTGTTTCTATCCATCGCGCTCAATCCATTTTTTAAACAGTACCTCAATTTCTTCTTTGGTCATTCGTCTGTTATGAAAATCGTCCGTCAACTCATACACAGAATTACACAGCAAAAAATACACCTCGGTATCGCGGATATCTACAAAGGAATTTTCTTCTGGTATCAATTCCCTTTTCTTTGCCAGATATTCCTCTGGAAGTATCTTCTGCCATACTCCATCAGAATAAGACTCTGTGATGAAATACGCTGCAATCGACCTGTCTGACAAAAAATCATCTTCACAATCATGTTGTATTTCATAACATATTTCCACATTTGTATCACAATCAACTTCTAAATTTAGGAGATTATTACAATACAAAACCCCGTTTTCATCCGAAATTTCCCTGATATATCCATAGGTACCGTTTGTATTGCCTATTAAGAGATACATTTCCTTTAGTAAATATACTTTTTCAGAATCATAATCGGCAAGTATCTGTGTATCATTCGAAATCTGTATCGGACTTTCATCTTCGTTCAACACGGCAGGAATAATTTCTTTGCCGTCATAGCGGTAAAAAGTAAAATATCCTCCCAGGGAACCGCCTGAGTCATGGAGTACACCAAGCTCCGGGATTCCATCAAAATTCATGTCAAACAGATAATAACCCCATATAGGAAAATCGCTGCCCTGATCAATTTCCGCGCTGAGCAGGAAATCCTGATAGGCCAGAAAGTACGATTCATCGGCAAACAAGTCGACAATATGTGATTCCGATTCGAAACTATGTTCTTCTGCAAGCGATTCTTGTACGCTCTCTTCTGGTTCCGAATCGGTTGTCAGCATCAAGTCTGTCCCACGCTGCTCTCTGCTGCACGCAGTTATTAACATGCTCTCTGCTGCCAAAAAACATGCAGCAATGAGCATCTTCTTCTGCCTCACAATATAGCACCTCCTTCCTTAAGTCCATAAAATATTTCCCTCACAAAAGATTTGCTGGCTCATTTTCATCTACTCTATCCAATACTTCATATACTTCTTTCACATGTTAGCAAGGGATTCCCCCTTGCCAATAATATTGGGAGATTTACTATTATTTTGTGCGGAGATGCAAAAATTGTCTGCAAATTATAGCAGAAGGAAATTTGAATGTATGCTATTTTAATGATACCACACTTAATATAAACTATAAACGGGCAAATCTGAAAAATTATACAAAATGCATTATATATAATCTTCCGTATACGGGCAAATCAAGTATGAAACTGACGGTTTTGTGCCGAATTCTAATTCGCTCATTTACAGGTACAAATCTAAATATACCAATCAATAGTGGGCTGTAAATAGCTCCACTGGTAAAAAATCAAAAAGAACTTACATATTTTACTTGGCAAACCAATCAATACAGGTAGAAATAAAAATATTGTTGAGACACAGATGAATATCATACACCAAATACATCATAAGGAACTGTAGGAAAATAAGTGATACAGATTGCGCAGGATATTTCTTCGAG
>CAMWXE010000188.1 GCA_947178145.1 uncultured Lachnospiraceae bacterium
GACAGCGCCACTTTTTTCATGACCTGCAGGTTCTTTGCACATGTTTTTGCCATGCATATGAGCCGTAAACGCACAACATAGGAGGAATCACAGGGAGCGGAAAGGAGCGAAGCACACAAAGTATGTCGGAGTTATTGGAAAAGATACTGGACAAAAGGAACATGAATGAAGCGTACAAGAAAATCTGTGCCAATAAAGGAGCAGGCGGCGTGGACGGCATGGAGGTGGAAGAACTTGACGGATATATCCGTAAAAACTGGGACAGTATCAGAGAGCAGATTAGGAAAAGGAGTTATAAGCCGCATCCAGTAAGAAGGGGAGAAATACCCAAGCCAAACGGGAGTAAAGTAAGCGATGAATAACCCACCGGTTTTACATCGTTGAAAATTGGTGAGATGATCTTCTTAACTGGAAAAGTATCTATCCGGTTCACGGAATGCTGTATCTAGGGCAGGTTACTTTATAACCATTCTGTTACCCTGTGCACATCTGATCCAGAATAACATTAGGAGAAACTGATTCATGGGAATACAAATAGGCGATGGAAATAAATTTACAAATTCCAATATTCTGGATTTATCATCTCAGCTATTGTTGCATTTTTATTTTTATTTACTTTTTGGACAGATATTATTTGCTGGATTGAGAGGTGGTTTTGATGGCTAAGAGTCAGATAATTAAGGACTTAGCAAATGGGAGCATTGATACACAGACAGCATTAAAGAGGACAAAAGTATTATTACAGGAATTTGATGACGAAAGATTATTAGAATGGGTTAATTATGAAATAGAGGGATATCCGAATGATGTGGAAGTGCCTGAATATCGACGGATTTCGGGACAGTCATTTTGCTCCTATATAAAAGGAACTATATCAAGATTCTTAAAATACAGTAATGTGCCTTTATCGCTAGGCAATATGCCTGAAAACGAGCGGGAAATATTTTATTATGCAAATATGAGAGAAAGTGTAGGTGCGTTAAAAGGGACAATACATGAATATGAAAAAAAGGGAACATCCATAGGAAGAATAATTCCTGCTGAATATTATCCATATATTGCAAAGTGTAATAATGATATGGGGATGGTCATACAATCAGCTGAGATACAATTAAATATGCCACAAATTTTAAATATTTTCCCGAAAGTTGAAAACAAGTTACTGGATATTTTGCGCTATCTTGAAAAACAATTTGGAAATTTGGATGAGTTAGACATTGATGTGGATAATAAGAGCGAACAAGAATTGAAAGAAATAGTGAATCATATTTATGTGCTGATTTATAATGATCAAAGTGTTACTATTGGAAATGATAATGAATTTAATAATTCAAACATTGCGTCCTCAATTAAAACCGAAAACTGAAAATTGGGCAAGATAGGGATAGAGAGTTTTGGTTCTTCAGTGTAGACAAGTTTGGATATGATTGAAAATATTTCGATTGTATGGTAGTATAGAGATACAAAAACGGAAGGGAAAGCAGTTGGGAAGATTGACAGTGACGGAACAGATAGACCAGAAACATCAGGAAGATTTACAGAGGCTAAGAGGTTTTCGCCTGCTTGATGATGATTTCCTCACAAAGTGTTTTGAGGGAGATACGGCAAGCATAGAACTGGTATTGCAGATTGTGCTGGAAAAGCCGGATTTAAAAGTACTGGACGTCCGCACCCAGGTATTTGTGGAGAACCTGCTGAACCGTTCGGTGAGGCTGGATATCCTGGCTACGGACAGCACAGGGGCAAAACTGAATGTGGAGGTACAGCGCTCCGACAAAGGAGCCGGGAGAAAAAGAGCCAGGTACAACAGCAGCATGATGGACGCAAACCTTTTGAAGAAAGGCGAGGACTTCGACAAGCTGCCGGAAACGTGGGTAATCTTTATCACAGAGAATGACGTAATGGGAAAAGGGCTGCCGCTCTATCCGATTGAGCGGTGCTTTTTAGGAACCGGGGAAAGATTTGAGGACGGTTCGCACATACTGTATGTAAATGGCGCTTACCGTGGAGATACGCCAATCGGGAAGTTAATGCATGACTTCTCCTGCACAGACGCAGCGGACATGTACTATGGGACACTGGCAGACAGGGTGAGATTTTTCAAAGAGAGCAAGGAGGGAATCGAGATTATGTGCCGGGCTATGGAAGATATGAGGAATCAGACATTGAAAGAAGGAATGATAAATGTTGCAAAGAAAATGCTGGAAGATGGAACAATAACGCTTGAAAAGATTGCGGAATTTGTTGGCCTTTCAGTTGACGAAGTGAGAAAATTGAAAACAGACCAGAATATGTAAATGGCACTAATGAGCCAGGAATCTAAAAAACGGGTTCCTGGCTCTATTTTTTTGCCCTGAAATGTAACTTTTCTGTGAACTTGATTAAAAAGTCCTTTACAAAACGTCACTGGCAAAACGGCGAAAAGCATACTTATTTCTTGCGGCGCGAGGTTATCCCCATTCGACATTAAGGAACTGCGGGAGCTTATGGAAACCGACGAAATGGAGCCTGACACCATAGGCGGCAGAAAGACCGCCCTTTTCGTCATTATCAGCGACACCGACGATACTTTTAACTTTGTCGTGAGTATTCTCTACACACAGTTATTCAACCTTTTATGCGACAAGGCAGATGATGAATACGGCGGGCGTGTCTAACAGGAACTGGTCTACGGATATATGGTAACGCTGTATCAGCTCAAAGAATATCTGTAAACTTGGGTGCTGCCCTTTATTCTCAATGTTCTCAAGGCAGCGCGGCGAGATAAACATTTCGTCGCTTACTTTCTTGCGGCTCTCCTTGCGCCCTGTCCGCGCCGCCTTTATCGCTGCCCCAAAAGCCTTGAAGTCGTATTTTGGTATTGGTCTTTTTGCCATATTTATTCACCCTGTTACATTTTACTGTTCACCTTTGCTTTTGGATATGTCTACACAGTTCTATTAGTTAGCTAAAATAAATCATATTTTTCTGCCTTACAATTAAATACCGACTGAATGTATCTTGACAAGCAGACGCAAAAAGAATATAATACATACCAAACGAATGAAATGGAAGGTGGTAGATACATGGCGCGTAATAAATATCCAGAAATAACCGTTGAGAAGATATTAGAAG
>CAMWXE010000189.1 GCA_947178145.1 uncultured Lachnospiraceae bacterium
GCAAAATTTGATCCGGATAATATACCTGACATTCTCCACTGCGGACCGATGAAGCTGGGAAAATGTTATGTAAAAGATGTAATAGGAATAGATCCCTATCAGGAAATACGGGATTTTTTAGGAGATGTTTTGATTGTTCATGGTACGAAGGATAAAATTGTGGATATGGAATATTCAAAACGTGCATATGAGCTGTATTTAGAGAATAAAGGAAAGAAAGATGAACCAAGGGTTGTATCGTTCTTTCCTATAGATGGTGGCAGGCATGGATTTTCAAAAAGACATGACAGGGTGGCGATAGAGCATCTGAAACAGTTCCTTACTGCGGGAAGCCCATAATTTGAGCGGTATACTGCTGCAAATTTTTAATTGTCTGCGCTTATAAACGCTTGTCGGATTAAAATGACTGAAAGCACACACGCTGCTATATCTGCAATTGGTCCCGCAAACAGGATGCCATTCAGCCCGATACATAATGGAAGAATCAGGATAAGTGGGAGCTGAAACAGAACCTGCCTGCTTAGTGAAGCAATCATGCCCTTTTTTGCATTTCCGATTGCCGGAAAAAAATTAGCTGTCAGGATTTGAATGCCGTTCAGGAATATGGCAAACATAAAAATGCGCAGGTATGATGTGCCAAATTCCAAATACAAATCATTGCCACGCTGAAAAATCTGCAGAATCTGATGTGGCACAAGCTGAAAAAGCAAAAAAGCAATTGCTGATACAAGGGTTACGATTATGGCAGTTTGCTTATAAGTTTCCTTTACCCGTTTATAATTCCCTGCTCCATGATTATAACCAAAGATTGGCTGGCAGCTTTGGCAGATCCCCATAATGACAGAATTGAAAATAGTGCTGACTTTGGAGACAATACCAGCCACTGCCAAAGGAATATCACGTCCATATCGGGAAAGTTCCCCATAATATCCCAACATATTGTTCATCACAATCTGTACCAGCATTACAGCTATCTGCATCATGCCTGCAGGCAGTCCTAATGTTAAAATACCCAAAATAGTTTTTATGTCCGGAGAGAAATATTCTTTTTGTAATTGCATACTTTTGAAATTACGCAGATAAGAAACGGATATAATGGCGCTTGTAACCTGTCCTGCCACTGTTGCAATGGCAGCGCCACGAATACCCATATCGAACACAAAAATAAAAATCGGATCAAAAACAATATTCAAAACTGCCCCGGTAATCGTGCCAAACATAGCGTATTTAGGACTTCCGTCTGCACGGACATACATACTGCATCCGGTTCCCATAATATAGAATGGTATCCCAATGGCTGTAATCTGTGTGTATGCAGTGGCTAATTCCAGCGTTTCGCCTTTGGCACCAAAAAGTATCATCATAGGACGCAGAAATATCAGGGTGAACAGCATCAGCAGGATACCGGAAGCGGCAAGTGCAATCATGCTGTTTCCAATTGTCCTTCCGGCATCCTGATTTTCTCCTGCGCCTTGATGCAGGCTGAACTTTGATGCCCCTCCACTGCCGACCATCATAGAAAAAGTGACCATCAGCAGTACAAGAGGGAAAGCAACATTTGTTGCGGCGTTTCCTGCTGTGCCCAGTTTTTGCCCTACAAAAATCTGGTCCGCAATATTGTATATTGATCCCACAAGGCTTGACATAATGGCTGGAAGTGCAAATTTCCGGATTAAATCTGTTACCTTTGTGTTTGATAAATCAGGCATTTCTTTTGAACTATGCATATTTGATACCTCCCAGACAAATCCTTTTTATTTTAACATGAAATTGTTTGAAAAGTGTTGCTGAAATTATAAAAAAAGGAAAATTTTATAATTTTGCTGTTTGGAAACAATTCTCAAACATTTATCCTGTACAATGTGGAGTAGGATAGGAGAGGATTGGATATGCAGCATTTCAAAAAAATCGGTTCTAAAATAATTTGGCCGGGAATAGAAGTTATGGTTCTTATGATAGCAACCGCTGCCGTATTATTGTTCTATACATTTTTGTGTGAAAAAAACGATGCTATAATCAGTTATCTGGCATATATAATTTCAACATATACTCTAATCGTGGTGATTTGCAGAATTATCAAAATCGTAAAAGAGGCAAAAAGGGCAGTTTATGCGAATCCTTATACAAACCGTTTCCTGACAGACGTGCCATACCGTATCCGCATTTCGCTCTATGGATCATTTATCATTAATCTGGCTTATGCATTTGTCAAATTGGTTTCTTGTATCGTTTATCATTCTGTATGGTTTGGTACGATTGCGGCGTATTATATGATTCTTTGCTTGATTCGGGCTTTACTGGTGGTCTATGTGGGAAAGAACGATTTTGGAAAAGATAAAAAATATGAATACCAGATATACAGACGCTGTGGTATTCTGATACTGGTATTAAATTTGGCTTTAGCCGGCGTGGTCATCCAAATGGTAAGGGCAGGCAGGGGATACCATTATCCCGGAGTGCTGATTTACATAGCTGCGATGTTTACGTTTTATGCAGTTATATTAGCGGTATTCAATCTGGTCAAATACCGAAAATATGACAGCCCTGCAATTTCAGCGGCAAAAGCCATCAATTTCATGGCGGCTGCGGTTTCAATTTTATCATTACAGACGGCTATGCTGGCAGAGTTTGGCGGGGGATTTCAGTTTGTAAAATTTATGAACAGTGCGACAGGCTGCATTGTCTGTCTGCTTATATTTGGAACAGCTTTTTATATGATTGCAAATGCATCCTATCGCTTACGGATGTTTGATTAAAAGGAGGAACAGAATGTATAAAATATTAGTAGTGGAAGATGACAGCCGTTTGAATCTGGCTGTCTGTAATTATCTGAATCAGCATGGATATGAAAGCATCGGTGTCCTTAATGCGTCGGAGGCATATGATGCCTTGTATCATAGCAAGTTTGACCTCCTCATTTCTGATATTATGATGCCTGAGATAGACGGGTTTGAGTTTGCGGAAACAGTCCGTCAGAGTGACCAGACAATTCCAATCCTGTTTATGACAGCGAGAGATGATATGCCATCTAAAAGCAAGGGGTATCTTGC
>CAMWXE010000190.1 GCA_947178145.1 uncultured Lachnospiraceae bacterium
TCTCGAAGAAATATCCTGCGCAATCTGTATCACTTATTTTCCTACAGTTCCTAATATATGGAATCGTGTGATAAGTGAATAAAGTGAAAAGCTATCAACTCATGTAATATATAATTCATGGAGCGTGGCACGGAATACGGCTTAGAGCAAGTCTATAACGGGTAAATTCACCAACAAACTGGAATTTGTCAGAATAAATCGTGCTTTCTCATCGCAAATAATCTTGCATTTTCGTCAAACGCAAACTCCACTATCCAAGGCATTTTATTCCTTATTTTCGCAAAATCGTCGTATCCAAAAGAGTTGTCATAAAATTTGATAATTGTACTTAGCGCAGTACCATGACTCCCTATAATGATGTTCTTCCCTCGAAATTTATCCAAAACCAATTTCAGAGCGAAAATGTTTCTGTCCTGAACTTCTTGGAGACATTCTCCATCTGATAATTTATATGAAAAATCATTCCACTGCTTCCATGAAAATGAAGTAAAATCCTCAATCCACTCGCTGTCAACTTTCCTTTCGCGGAACTCATCTATAATATCAATATGAAGCCCAAATGAATCTGTAAAATCCTTAATCGTATCTATTGCTCTCTTAAACGGACTCGACAGAGCAACATCTATCCTTTTGTCGGCAAAAAAATTTGTGACTAGTTTTCTGTCTTCCAGTCCCTTGGCAGACAACTCCCGAAGAGCATCGTTATGGTTATCGTAATTTGGCTCTGCATGACGGACAAAATATACTATTGTCATCTTTACCTCCAAAAATTCCGACTAGTTAAACGCGACCAAAAACGATTATAGCACATCAGCGACCACCAGTCAATTTTTTTATAAGGTGTGATAGTAGTTGCAAGCAATGCAGTTACTTTTCACACCCACGCCAAAGTAGTGGGAATCATGCGCCAAATTGATGCCCTTTATCAATTTGTGTGCAAAATCTGTTATAATTCACACCTCAATAACATATAAGCTGATAAAAGCTGGCGTGGGTGTGAATTGTAACGCAATGCACCAATATATACCCGGTGCAGCTTGTTGGTGTTGAAAGCGGATACAGTTACAAAGGATTATGTAAAAGATGCGGGCGTATTTGCTGACATTTTTAATTACTATATTTATGGTGGGCAGCAAGTAATCCTGCCGGAGCAGCTTACGGAGCGTGATTCCACTAAAATTGCGTTGCCATATGGTGCGGATGGTGCTGTAGTTCCCGTCTGATAGTTGAAAGAAAAGGGCTGGTCGATGGTCCTTTTTTGCTTTTCATTCCCGAAAAATAGTCGTTTCGTGCCATCGGGTGAAAAACAGAAAAATTTCTATGGTATAATTCAGTGGGGTGCTTTTACTTTAGCAGGAGCGGCTAATAGAAAACGGTGAAAAGCAAGAAGGGGGCATCAGCTTATGAAAATGCGGACAGAATATACCTGTCCTTTGGAATTTGTACATGACATGATCAAGGGAAAGTGGAAGCCGATTATTTTATGGCGGCTGCGTTTAGGGGCTACATCTCTGTCTAAGCTGGAACGTGACATAGACGGCATCACACAGAAGATGCTGTTGGAGCAGTTAAAGGAACTGACGGATTATGGTTTTGTGGAAAAGAAGTCCTATGAGGGATACCCGCTCCATGTGGAATATTCACTAACAGATGATATGGGAATGAAAATACTGGAGGCGTTAAGGATCATGCAGCATATAGGGATTGATTACCTGAAAGCAAATGGCATGGAACATATCCTGGAGGAAAAGGGAGTTGTCCCGGATTAGTACCCACAAAAAAGTGGGTAATTTACTGTCCGGGGACCGCCGCTTATAATATCATCAGAAAATCAGATTGGAGGATTCAAAGATGAATGTTACAAGCAGCGGTATTATAAACGGAGTGGTTCAGCCCCAATATGGCGGGCATGGGACGCAGTTTAACGAAAACGGCATCCCTACCTACTCATTGCCTTTTATGGTGGAAGATGCGCCGCAGGGAACAGTGTCGATTGCCATTGTCTTAGAAGACAAGGACGCATATCCGGTGACAGGGGGATTCGCATGGATACATTGGCTAGCGGCAAATATAACCCGGTTTGAGGTCAGGGAGAACGAGAGCCAGACGGCGGATGACTTTGTGCAGGGCAGGAATAGCTGGACGAGTATACAGGGTGGAGAGCAGTCCACGGAACTTTCCTGCTATTATGGCGGAATGACCCCGCCCGATAAGCCGCACATATATGAACTTCATGTGTATGCTCTGGATAAGATGCTGGATTTGGAGCAGGGCTTCCTGCTGAACGAGCTTTACCGGGAAATGGACGGGCATATCTTAGAACGGTTTACATTGAAAGGGATATATGAAAATTAGCTGTCTGAAAGTCGGTGGGCGCACTATAAAAACAGTTGTGGCAGTATTCCTGTGTTTGCTGACAGGCACAATAATGAAATCAGACACGGCATTTTATGCCGCCATTGCCGATATGCTATGTATCCAGAGGACTGCGGAGGACAGTCTCCGCGAAGCATTTAACAGAGAGGTGGCTACGGTTATCGGCGGGATGTGGGGTATGCTCGTCCGGCTTTTCGAGAGGAATGTCTGGTGCATCCCATATGAAGCGATACGATACCTGTTTTTATCGGTGCTTCTTATTCCAATCTTCAATTTTTCTGTTTTGAAAAACGGGAAAAAGGGACGTTTCTCATGTGCGTTGTTTTTCTGTGTATTACTGTGACGCATGGAAATGATGAAAGCCCTTTGTCACTTGGGGTTATTCTGCACGGCACCGCACCCGACAGCAGGCATAGAAATGCTGTTGCCATGGAGTAACTTTATAAAGGAGCGCTGTACAGGTTTAATAGACATCGAAAATATTACACCGGAAAATCATGATCCACTGCCATTATAACTATAACAGTCAGAAAACACCGTGATGGAAGTCTGCAATACGGTATGTTGTTCATCGCTTACCTTTCGTTCCCGAAAAGTAGTCGTTTCGTTCCCTCCGCCCGAAAAACGGATTTT
>CAMWXE010000191.1 GCA_947178145.1 uncultured Lachnospiraceae bacterium
ACAGCACGGGACGCACGTTTGCCACTGACACCTTTTCCGCACTGACACCCAGCAGAAAGGACACAAGTTCACGCTGTCGTTCTTCTTTCTCATACACTCTTTTGAAAAAGGTGTCTTTAGCCTTCGGGTTTACAGAGAGCACCTTCTGTACTTTTTTGTATTTCTTTTTCTGTTTCGTCTTGTTTTTTGCCAACGCTTTCTCCTCTCTAATACTGCTTTCTAAATTCCTAGATAGGAATTTGTATTTATTATAGCACAGCGGGAATGGACCCTGCAATCAGATTATGAAGCCTCGCCGATATCAGTTCTGCCTGAATACAGTCACGTCGCACTGGGTCGTTAAATTGCCGTTTAGGTCATAACCGTATGCGAGCAGTGTCCTGCCGCTGGCGCTCTTCCTGATGATGCGTCCCATTGGGTCATATTCGTAACTGTAGTG
Organism: uncultured Lachnospiraceae bacterium; assembly: GCA_947178145.1. Lineage (GTDB taxonomy): Bacteria > Bacillota > Clostridia > Lachnospirales > Lachnospiraceae > COE1. The sequence goes on from CAMWXE010000191.1 coordinate 440, forward strand.
CATTCCGGCAGATACCGCCGCCTTCATTAAGCCTTCCGGCGTATACTGGTAGGATTCCGCTTCGGTTCCGTCCTTTACCCTGCGGTACAGCGGCGCTCCGTACATATTGAAGGCAGACTGCGTTGTGATTCCGTTGCGGTCTGTCCTACTAAATACTTCTCTATCTATTTATATAGACCTCTCTGAATTTATTTTCTCAGCTTTTCTATACATTTCCTCTGACATTTTTCTATCTCCCACTTCTTCATATATCCCTGCGAGTTCTTCATAAGCATATCCTAATCCGTCTAAAAAATATTCGTTCTTTGATTCTGCCAAAAGCTTCTCATATATACCTACACTCTTTTCACATGCCTCTATTGCCTTATCATACTCCTGTTTGCATTGCAAATAAAAATTAGATAATTCATAATATTCCCTTGCTACATCTTCTCCATACCGTTCAAAGTCCAACAATAGCAATTCTTCATAAGCTTGCATATACTCTATAAATATTTTTTCACACTGATTAATCTCTTCATCACATTGCTGATTTTGCATAATTTCTTCCATCTGCTTTGAATTAAATTCTATCTGCTCCCACAACTTTTCTTCCGCGACAGACATAGTTCTGTCTGATTCTTTATATTTTTTTGATATCTTTTTCCCCTGATTGCTGCTTTGAAATTTACCATGTTCCTCGTTAAAAAAGAAGGATTGTATTGCTGTTTCCTTCTGATTGTTACCAGACTTAAGATCTTTGCCACAGTTCCTTAATAATTCCAGCATTTCTGCTTCTCTTGGCAGTTTTATCTCTTCAAAGTTTATTTCCATATCCTGTAATAAAATCATTGGCAGTTCTGCTGCTTTGATGTCGCATTTCATTCCATGTTTATGCGCTAGTTTTAAAATTCCTAAAACATATTCGTCAATAAGGATAACGTCTAAACTGTATTGCCTGCGTTTTGCTTTTATATATTTAACAATATTTTGCAACAATAATTCTTCGTCTTTATTTATGACATTCCCTAATAATGCCCTTATGCTTCCATCATGACTATCAATTTCCTCAAAAAGAGCACGTTCTTTCTCATAATCCTGCAATATAATGCTTTCCAGCAAAGATCCATCCAAAGTTTTAACTGATAATAGCCTTAAAGCTAATTTTTCATTTCCTGCTATCAATGCGCAAAAACTACCTAACAACTGCTCTCTTCTTTCTGTTATAATATAAGTATTCGCACCCCCATGAGGAATCCCATTATCATATAACAAATAGCACATTTCCAATGCTTTTGCTGCTAAGTAGAAATATTTCTTACAATTTAAAACATCATCTTTACATATATAATACTTTTTTGCGCAGGAACGATAGCTAAACATTAAACAATTATAATCCGAAATATACAGGTCACTCTTATCATTGTTTAATCGTTTCGTATAAAATGATATCTCATCCCCAAGACTGCCAGGATACTTTTTCAAAATTTTTATCAAATTTTCTTTTTCCTTTTCCCATAATTTGACGGAATAATCTAATGCTTTTTTCATAATCAATTTCCTCACTTTCCCACCAATTTATCTGGTCTTTTCAAACTAGTAGTAATACAAAAGAACTCAAGGTATCCCTACACTATCAATTCTGACCAATTTCTTCAATTGTGGCAAAGTATAAGCTTTGCCACAATCATAACACAATTTCAGTAGTTTTACAGTTTTGCTTTAATAATGAAAGATTTTATTCCATTATGCTGATATTAATCTTCTAACTGCCATAAATCACTAACATATGGTCTGCCTATATTATTATAATTTAAAGGCTTCGTTTTATCAGTAATATTCTCTATTCCATGATTTTGTTGTTTTTGACTGCATCCAGAACATGCATAATGGGAACATGCTTGTCTTACCTCACCTGAATCAAACGTGATATTGGTGTCTCCATGTATAAAGGCCTGCATTCCTCGTGCCTCTGCATGTCTGTTTTTAGGATCCCCATTTACCTTAGGGTAATTGCTTCCACGTCCACTAGGAAATTCAACGTCAGGTCCAAATATCTTTATCGCCATCTGTCCCGCAGGTGAGTCGGAGCGAACTGGTCCTCCATTTTTTGTTACTACTACGCGTCCTCCTTGATCAACTGTTACTGCCATTGGAGATAAATTTCCAAACCATGAACCATTAAACTGCGCGTTATGTATACTGTCTACTGCTCTCTGCAACTCAGCATCAGTCCAATCGGATATGGGCTTGTGGAGTATGTTCATTTCCTGAAGAGCTCTCTGTTCAGCTTCCTGCCTTGCCCTTGCCTGGCCTTCCCAATACGCTTGTTTTGCTAACTTATATGCTTCTGCCTTAGATTTTCCTTCCGCAAGTGCTTTATCATATGCTGCCTTCATACAAGCCGGCATATGTCCACTCGGATCTTCATAATAGACTGGATTATTTGCACAGTATGCATACAGGTTCAGCCCATCCCCACGGTAGGTATCCTCCTGGGTAAACCGCGCTATGACCGGGTTGTAGAATCTTGCGCGCAGGTAGTACTGCTGAGTGA
>CAMWXE010000192.1 GCA_947178145.1 uncultured Lachnospiraceae bacterium
AGGCAAAATATTTTTCACTTAGAGATAATCCGAATATGGATTATCTGGCTTATACCATAACCCTAAAGGACAAAGCAGCAGTTGTTGGTTCTGTTGGATGTTCCTATTATTACCATAATTCCAACGAATCTTCCGCATCCACCCACATCTGCATATATCAAGCGGTTCTGTAGATTTTTTGAAAGCATTTCAATCAGTGTACCAATTACCGTATATTTTGTGTTATAATGTTTTATGTAATTTTGTTTCCCTCATAGTTCATTATAGATATGGAGCAACTGTGTGTTGCAAGTCATATTTCCGTAAAATTCTGATTTGTATAATTAATTGGAACATATTTTCCAATTAACGGCCTTGATCTAATTGGAATTGCAGAGGTTCGTGCTTTTTCCGTAACCTCTGAAATGAGCGAGGGATAGAATTGGAGGTAGCTGAAATGACCTATAGCGCGTATCAAGAATACATGAAAAATTTTTTTGAACAGTATTACCAGAAACTTTCGCAGGACGAAATCTGTGTAATGCTTCCTCTCGGGGAAGATGAAAAAGAAATGTGGAGCGATGATGCGGATTTTGATGCAGAATGGAAGAAGTGGAAACTGGTTCCGGCAGCGATTCAGGATGAGGAAATCAAAGAACTGGAAAAAGAGATTGGGGTTGAACTGCCTCTTTCCCTGAAAGCATTTCTGACTGTTACCCATCACTGTTTCGATGATCCCATAGGACGTAATTCTGTGGCGAAACATTTTCAAGGAGTGAGAAACGCATGGACCCCTGTCCTCGTGAGATGTGGCTATTTGCCCTTTGCATGGGATAAAGAGGGCTACTTTATCCGTTGTATCCGTCTGGAAAAAATGCCGGAAGAAGAGAAATGCGGTATTTACCAGATTGACCATGAAGTACTGTTTGATTTTGACGAAGACACGGTGACATCGGAGGAAATAGACCAGTGCATGAATTTCATTTCCGAGAATCTGCTTACATATCTTGATGAGATACTTCATGACAGGGATTGTGATTCGCTGCGAGAAGCTTCTCAAAATGCGGTGCTCAGGGCATTAAAGGAAGAATGTGGGATTCAGAATTATGATGCATTGTCAGACAAAATGGAGATTGAAGAAGAATTTGATAAAATAATCACTGTGCTGAAACCAATTCAGGAACAGTATGCCATTTCGGATGATGATTTGGAGGAAATGCTGTGGGGCATGGAGTATTCCGTTGACTGGTGAAAACTTGCACAGGCAGAGATAACGGAAGGAGATTCGCATGAAGCCGGACTGCTTGGATTTTGCATAAAGCAAAAAGGGACATTGACTATTTTGTGAAAGCTGCCCATATGGGTATTCGCAGGCTTATGTATGCCTGGGATGGGCGTATTTTCGCGGCAAAGGGGTTGAGAAGGACTGGGCAAAGGCCAGAGAAATGTATCAGAAGGGTGTGGACATGGACAACCCGACAGCCAGACTTCAATTAGCAAACTGCCACAAACGGGGCGATTGATTTGTTTCCGCCCCCCCCCCTTGCGCCGCGGCTGGAAGCCAGTGTAGTAAAATAATGACATGAAACAATTCAATCAATCGAAATATAAAATGGGGTAAATATGACACAAAAAGAGAAGAAAACAGTTTTTCGGGTTATGATAAGTATCGGAATCGCCTTGTTGATTATTTTCATCGCAGCACTTGTATTATTTGGAAATGAATTGCGCTCCCTTATGTCACTGGAAAAGGTTGATGATTATGGAATGTATCAAATGACCTATTACGGTGATTATGGCTTTGATGATTTTCTGGAAACTGGTGCTGACAATGATGCGGACATTGAAGCATTTGTAACAAAGAGATTGTTGAAAGGACTGCCAATAAATTTGGGTGTTACAGGAGACGGATGCACAGCTTTTGTTGTAAAAAATAAGAATGGAGACATTTTATTTGGGAGGAATTTTGATTTTGTATATGCTCCATCCCTACAGCTCTACACTGCACCTGATAATGGCTATGCTTCGGTTTCCACCGTCAATCTTGCCTTTGCGGGATATTCCGAGGATAATTTGCCCGATGGTTCGCTTTTTGATGGTTTCCTGACTCTAGCTGCACCATTTCTTCCCTTTGATGGAATGAATGAAAAAGGTCTCGCAATTGCCCTGCTTGCAGTTCCAGAGGCAGAAGTTCCATATCATCCGGATAAAATAACGTTAAATACCACCACAGCAATTCGTCTCGTACTCGATAAAGCCGCTACAGTGGAAGAAGCCATTGAATTGTTAGAACAATACAATATCTATTTTTCCGGGGGGATCGAGTGCCATTATTTGATTGCTGATGCAAGTGGACATTCTGTAATTGTGGAATATGTAAATCAGGAACTTTGTGTCGTTGAAGCAGAGGCAGAATATCAAATTGCTTCTAATTTTATTGCCTATGACGGATTGAACATTGGAGAAGGTTTTACAGAATTTGAACGCTATGACAGGGTGCAGAATACAATAGAGGCAAATAACGGCATACTTGAAGCAAGTCAGGCAATTCAATTATTGGCTGATGTCGGTGTTTTTGACGGTGCTGTCGACAAACTGCAATGGAGCGTTCTTTATAATCTTACAACTGGCTGCGGAGAGATTTGTGCAAATCGGAAAACGAATCATATCATAGGATTTTATCTGGAATCAGCAAAACGTAATAATGTAGATTAAATAAATGATTGGGAACAAGGGAATGCGGATTATCTATTGCCAAAGCGTAAAGAGACCATCCGCATCCTCTTCCCATGCGAAAAAAACGCGATGAAATGTCTATAAATTTTTCCTTCCGTTAATATTACTGAGTGAACAGCTGCCCATAATTGGTAACTGCCCAATAGATTGAATTTGTATTATTCTTCTTCATTTTGATAAAGGATAATCCGTAATTCCCGTAAGCTAATTCCAACCACATCATTGATTAATTAGTACAC
>CAMWXE010000193.1 GCA_947178145.1 uncultured Lachnospiraceae bacterium
ATCAGGAGGGTTCCCCTCCCACCCTTTCATCACCTGTACAACCCAGTTTCATAATCGTTTTTCCTGTGGTATGATATCAGATAGAGTCTGATGTCCGAAGGCACTGCTGTTCCTCCTTTCAGCCGGCTTTGTCCGAGACTGCTTCGAAAGCATTCAGCCTGGCACATACGGCTCATTCCGCTGACACAGAATTTTCATCCCCAGCCGTTAGCCCCAGCAAGAAAGGCTGACTGGGTGCATGCTCATTGCGCGAGGTTTCGGTCACCGTATGCAGCACAGGATAAACCTTTTGCTTCAGGCTTCACAAATCCCGATCAGAATGGAGGTGATATCATGTTAAAGATTAACTATATGTCCACCTTGTTTGTTGGTATTGATGTAAGCTCAAAGACCAATGCTGTCGATGCTATGTACTTTGAGGAAAACAAATGCATCTCATCATCGTTTGGCAATAATCAGCCGGGTGCCGATAAGCTTGTAAATGTGATTGCCGAGTGTATGCAGAAGCATAAAAATCTGGATACACTCCTTATCGTGCTGGAATCTACTTCTGTATACAGCGTACATATTTCAAACTTCCTGTCGGCCAGTGAGGTTCTCATGCCCTACAAGCCTTACGTCTTCTGTGTAAACCCAAAGGCCACTTCCAATTACCGCAAGTCCTATATCGGAATGGAAAAGACTGATCCCACGGATGCATATCTCATTGCGGACTTTGGCAGGGCAGGCCGTACCAAAAAGCTGGAGCTATGGCGCGGCGGGCAGTTTATAGCCCTGAAACGCCTTACAAGGCATCGTATGCACCTTTCTGAGTGCATCACCAGGGAGAAGACCTATATGGTTTCTAATCTTTACCTGAAGTTTAGTGAGCTTCAGCTCCTTGAAAGTGATGACAAGCCTTTTGGCAGTCTCTATGGTGCCACGTCCTCAGCTGTCCTGACGGAATTTCTGTCACCACAGGAGATCATTGATATGCCGGAAGAGGATCTGCCTGCCTTCCTTGCGGAAAAGAGCAGGAACTGCATCTCTGACATATCCAAAACTTCCGAACTTCTACGGAAGGCAGCCAGGGATTCCTACCGGTTGGACAAGTGCATGTACGAACCACTAAACATATCACTGGCAGGCTCGTTTAACTGTATCCATGCCTATCAGAAAGAAATCAGGCTGATAGAGCAGGCGATTGAGAAATGCATCAACGGAATGAACCCTAACGCCCTGATCATCCTTAGGTCCATACCCGGAATAGGTTCGGTATGGGCATCCGGGATCCTGTCAGAAATAGGCGATATAACAACGTTTCATTCGTCCGATGCCCCTGCCAAATATGCCGGGCTTTACTGGCCTAAGGGTGATTCCGGTGATTTCACTTCCGAGGACAACCAAATGTCGAAAGCCGGAAATCCCTATCTTCGCTACTATCTTGGCGAAGCGGCAAACAGCGTCAGGAAACACATTCCTGAATATGCTGATTTCTATGCCAGAAAATATGCTGAGGTAACCAAGCATCAGCATAAAAGAGCACTCGCGCTTACATCTCGTAAATTTGTACGACTCGTTTTTGGATTGCTGGTCAAAAACCAACTGTACACCGGCGAAAAGCTGGACTCCATATTAAATACTGAACCAAACTGACATTCGATTTTTTTAAAATCCTACCGAAGGTCTGTTAAAGTTACCCTTTTTTCAAAAAACATATCAAAATCTTTTTGAAAAAGTTCTTGACATATCACCAGAATGCTTTCAGTCTCCTGCCCCAGACCATGAAGGATTATACCGCGATTCCTTTTAAAAAAATGTGGTGAAAGAAACGGAATTTAACAATATTTTTTGTATATTTTTCCCAATAAAAAAGACATGCAGATCATGCATGCCTTTTAACGGTTCTATTTGCTTTTTTTCAATCGTCTGGTGATTTGGTAGTTTGGTAGTTTCTCTAACTGTCTTACTTGCCTATTATATTACCACATCTTTGGCATAAATGCAATCAATAATTTTGCCATAAGACCTCAACCCTTTTGTTTCCCTTGGTTCCTCCCACACTTGTATTTAATCCAATGATATCACATATATTTACAGAATTCCATATTTTTATATAGCGCACCACCCCCACAAAGATAGCGAATCCTACATCAAAAAGCCCCTTATTCCATCTCCCATATCATTAATAATCCAATATATCCTACATTTCTTAGTAAATATGCACAAATAAACATCGATTTTCTGTACATTTATAACAGGAAAATCGATGTTTCATGAGACATCGGGGACTCGAACCCCGGACAACTTGATTAAAAGTCAAGTGCTGCAATATACTTAAAAGCTTGAAAACACAATATTTTCAACCATTAATATGAGTCAAAAGTGAGTCATTAGAGTTTTACGGGAAACTCTAATCAGCATTAAATGAACTAACATTTTATTTATGAGAAATCACAATTTGATGCCACTTTGTCACTAACCACAATTTATTAAATAATGCTCTTTGCTATCTTTTAAGTATATACTACACTACAAACAACATTACTCTTTATTATCTTACTTGGCCCGGGGCGCAAAATAAAAAAGAGAGAAAATTAAAAAAACTCAAATCTAATTAAATCGAACTAATTAGATTTGAGTTACTTAAAGGAATATTAAGCAAAGATTATTGTTTCATATTTTCCTCAAGCCATTGTTCAAAGTCACCTTCCGGCTTCCATTTAGAATATGTCCATTGTATGTTTTGAAACACAATTTGCGTATTTGGATGATTTTGTCCAAGTCTCAACAACAAAATATTATATGATTTAAGATAATACCTTAACGAAATCTTATATTCCCCCTGATCAGCATATACCCCTGCAAGATTATTATAGCTGGCGGCTGTAGATGGATGCTCCTCTCCCAGTATACGTTCTCTTATCCTTAACGCCTTGTCATACAGT
>CAMWXE010000194.1 GCA_947178145.1 uncultured Lachnospiraceae bacterium
TACGGAATCTAATTCATTTATATAATATATTTTATTATCAAAGTCAGCACGCTATATCTTATGTTTTGAAACAAAAATAGAAAGGCATGGAATAAATAGATTGACAATCTAACAGTTGTTAGGTACAATGTTGTCTAACGACTGTTAGGGAGGGCGGAAAATGAATGAAACAAAACAAAAAATATTAGATGTCGCATTAGATTTATTTTCTCAAAACGGGTTTTCTGCGGTTTCAATCAGAGACATTTGTAAGGTAGTAGATATCAAGGAAAGCTCTGTTTACTACCATTTTAAAAATAAACAGGCGATACTAGATGAACTGTTGCAACATTTTGAATCAATAGCAACTGGTTTAATGAACCAATTAGAGCAGGCATTAACGATTACACAAAAAACTATTGAGGAAAATTTATTTGAACAAACTTGTGATTGCTTTTTTGAAAAGTATCTAATGGACGAATATTGCAACAAAATTATGAGATTACTTTCGATTGAACGTTTAAGTAATTATGAAATGCAAAAAATATATAATTACTGGATATTTGATAAACCATTAAATTTTCAAACAAAGGTATTTTCTCTGTTAATATCAATAGGAATTATCAAAACAGCAGACAGCAAATATCTAGCGGTAAAATTTTATGCACCGATTTATCTTTTTGCGCAGCAGTGGCTTTTTTGCGGAACATTGACAGATGAACATAAACAGTTTTTTCGGGGAAATGCGTATGAGCATATCAATAATTTTTTCAAGGAAATGGAGGGCATATAATATGGCGAATGTATTAGTCGTCGGTGCTAATCAAGGGATTGGTTATTATCTTGTAGAAAGATTACTGGAATTGGGAAATACAGTAACGGTGTTGGATATTCAGATTCATGCGATTGAGATATTAAAAGAAAAGTATCAAAAGACACTCCTGCCAATCATAGCAGACGCACGAAGCCTTTCTGGCATTGAAAATGGTGTGTTACAGGCAATCCAAAAATTTGGAGATATTGACATTGCAATACACAATGCCTGTCTATGCACTTTTGAAAGTGAACGTGACACAAACTATGAAATTTATCAAAATGTAATGGACATAAATTATTTTGGGGCGTTGAGATTAACAAAAACAGTTCTTCCACATATGCGCAAAGCGAAAAAGGGACGTATTATATTTACAAGTTCGGGTGTAGGTGTTACTGGATTTGCAAACATTTCTCCGTATGCCGCTTCAAAAGGAGCAATAGAATCATTGGCTAAATGTCTGCAAATAGAAAATGAGGAATACGGGATTACCTTTCATTTGTTCCATCCGCCATTGACAGATACAAAATCAGCATCAGGAATTTCAGTTCCAAAAGAATTTATGGCAAAAGCAAAAGAAGTTGGATATGGACTGGCTAACCGTATATGGTTAAAAAGATTTGTGATTTGCCACTCTGCAATCCAGACAGCGCAAATGAAGTTTTCCTACAGACATCCCCTTTTCATTGGGAAAATGATGACCAGGGCAGCCAAAAGAGCAATCGAATCAGAAAAAGGGTGAGGCGCAATGAAAAGATATAAAATTGCAGCAATACTTATTTTTATACATGGGTTTGTAGAAATATGTGTTGGTTTAGGCTTTATTCCCCTTTGGCTTTCAGATTTTGACACGTCTGCTATGGGGCAATATTTTGTGTTTATTGTTCCCTATTTACAAGAAAATCTTCACCTAATGAGTATTTTGGGTATGATTTACGGAAGTGTCCGGCTAGTTGGTGCAGTAGGATTGTGGAAAAATAGAATGTGGGGATTCGTCATTTCTGTAATAAATTGCATTACAACAATGGTGTTGATGATATTTATGCTACCAGCAGGAATTATGGACGGAATATTTTCTTGTACTTTGTTACTTCTTATAATGACAGGATATTTTGGAAATAAACAAATCAATGAATAAAAAAATGTAACCGTAAACCACACACCACCCTATGTGGGAGAAAGGGGGAATCATCTATGCCTTGCACAGAAGCATACAAGGAACACATCATGTATACGTTCAATGGCTATTGCAAGACCGTCATACGCTTTGCGGCTATCACCGCTTACAGCAAGCGAATCCGGCTTGCCGCCCTTGAAAACGGGCATATCAATCAAGACACCGAGGACAGCATAAAACGGCGGCTTATCTCTGCTCTGTTCCAGTTCCGCTTTGATAGACAGGCTACATAACGGGAGGTGAGATTTGTCGGAAAAATAGTCATGCTTATATTCAACGACACAGAAGAAAAAGCAGTTGAAAGAGCCATAACTGCCCTTGCCGATATGATACCGCTGGAAGCCATGCAGCCGCCACATTCCCCGACACTGATTTTTCCGGGATTGGAAATCAGACTGCACCAACGCCGGGTACTGAAAAACGGGTCAGACATAAACCTTACCCGTTTAGAATACGGCGCACTCTGCTGCCTTGCCGCCAATCCGGGGCGGGTATTTACAAAGACGCAAATCTTTGAAGCCGTATGGAGCATGGAAAGCGAAAGCTGCCAATCAAGCGTTACCAACGTGATTTACAATTTGCGAAAAAAATAGAGCCGGACAGCTGCAAGCCTACATACATAAAGACCGTTTTAGGCATGGGTTACAAGTTCGCTTCCGGGGAATGACAACCGAATAACCGCCACCAAAGGCGAGATGAAAGCAGGAAATCAAGAAAAGGTTTCCTGTTTTTTTGCGCCCATTTTTGTCAAATGCTGTTATGAAAGCACGAGAAGAAATTCCGGGAAACTTTGCCAGATTTGCCTTGCCGTGCGTAGTAAGGAATAGAGGGATAAATTTTGCCGAAAAGTTGGCAGAATCCTCCCCCCGTCCGTGGAGGGTATCAGCAAAAGCCTACGCAGGGGGAAGCCGCCACTTTCTTAGAGCAAGATTCTACCACAGTACCAAATTTCGCCT
>CAMWXE010000195.1 GCA_947178145.1 uncultured Lachnospiraceae bacterium
ACCTCCTCGTATAATAAGTTTGTAATAAAGAAAAGCTTACAAACTTATTCTTCAAAATATAATCGTACGAACATCTAAGCGGAATTCCTCTCATTTCCCATTTGACAGTTATTGCTTTATTAAATAATTTACTCAAACTTCCCACACCGTTTTAGTGTGTTGAACCTTGAAAAATCAATACTTTAATCCATAAAAAGGGCACAAACCGCCTGCAATATAATTGCCAAAAATAACTACACAGCAAGGAGATTTATGCCATGTCAAGTATACCACAGATAACGGAAAGATGTATTTATCGTTGATGACAGCCTGTTTGACCGGTCCCGTTCCAAAAAGGTGGAGATGCCTGCCAGGGTTTTCGACCACTGTTCCATGAAATCCGGATTCCGTATGCTCACTTTGGGATGGCCGGACGGGAACTCCTTCATCCCGGTCAGCTACAGCCTGCTTTCAGCAGCAGAGGACAAGAACCTGATCTGCGGTGGAAAGCAGTATGACGGCCGCTCTCTTGCGGGAAGAAGACGCCTCCAGTCGCGGCGCAAAGCCACGGATGTCATGGTGGAGCTGATCCATTCCGCGCAGCATGCGGGCATCACAGCAAAATATGTCCTGTTCGACAGCTGGTTTTCAGCGCCTAAGACTATACTGGAACTGAAAAAGCAGGGGCATCTTGACACCATAGCCATGATGAAAAAAAGCAAGACAAAATACAGGTACCAGGGTGAAAAGCTCAACGTCAAAGAGATCTACTGCCGTAGCAGGAAACGCAGGGGGCGTTCCCGGTATCTTCTGTCCGTACTTGTGGAGATCGAAAAGGATGGGGAAAGCATCCCTGCAAAACTGGTATTTGTTCGCAATAAGAGCAACCGGAAGGAGTGGCTGGTACTAGTGAGTACAGACGTTTCCATTTCGGAGGAAGAGATCATCCGCATTTATGGAAAAAGATGGGACATTGAGGTCTTTTTCAAAGCCTGCAAATCCTATCTGAGACTTGTGACGGAATACCGGGGGATTTCTTATGATGCCATGGGCGCCCATGTCGCCATTGTCTTTACCCGTTATATGATGCTGTCGGTGGCGCAACGTGAAAACGAGGATGACAAGACGATATGCGAACTCTGTTACTGCCTGATGGATGAAATGGAGGATATCACGTTCAGCCGTTCCATGTGCATCATCATAGACGCACTGATTGATACTGTGATGGAGTATTTTCATATCACAGAAGCCCAGCTGGAGGAATTCACAGCCAGCTTTGTTCAGCGTCTCCCAAAATATATGCAGGATGCATTGGAACGGAGAGAGACAGCCGCATAAGGGTATTTTGTGGACTAAAGTATTGATTTTTCAAGGTGCGAATCCTATTTTTGATATGGGAAGTTTGAGTAATTTAGTAATCGTAGTATGATATCATTCGAGTATAATGTCCAAAGACACTGCTTTTCTTCAGAAATCATCTACTATTTTCCCCAAATGCCAAAGAAGCATACTTATTGCGAAGACGCCAAAACATAATGTTTTATTCAAGCTAAAAAATTCATAGACTACATAAACAAGATTAGCATTCAAACTTTAATCCATCTATGCAAAATCTTGATTAAGTCAGGTATTAAAAATCATAAATTGTATCTATATTCAAACAATTTATGTTATCTTAAATGAAACTCCCCGCAGCAGAGCTGCGGGGAAACAGACCCTGAAAGATTAAAATTTATGCTACAGCGAACAAAGTTAAATTACTTTCGCAAAGATCAATAATATACAACTCTATTCATTAAGCAATATATAGTAACTATCTTGAGATTCAAACAAAAATTTTCGCGTTGTTCCTGTAGTATTAGGTAAAGGTTGAATTCTATCTAAAACAATTTACCAAATTACCCATAACTATTTTTTACTTGAAACCTGTTATATTTTTAATTGTTTCCATCCCCCTGCTTGCATAATAAACATCCCATCTATCATAAAGCCCACGACATTTCCAACAAGAAGGTTTAGTAGTTGCCTGTCTGGCTCCAGATAGTGCATCCCTTCCCCAACGACTTAGGACACCTTGAAAACCTCGTGCTTCAGCATGATTGGGTCCTAATGTTTGTATTGGATTTCCTGCTGTGTTCTTCCATCTAGAATTATCATAATTTTTGCCTCTTCCCTCAGGTATAAATAAAGTTTCATTCAACCCACCGAATAATTTTTGTGCCATATCATATGATTTTGATTTAATAACCTGATTTACCATTGTCACCACCACCTTATTATCTGCAGTTACTGTCACTGATATTGGTCTATAATATTTATCACGTTTATTGTTCCCAAACTGTGCATAGTGAATGGCGTCGGCAGCCCTCTGTATGAACTCATCAGAATATCCTAATCGATTTAATTGTTGTTGCAATTTAGCTCGTTCTCTAGCAGAAAGAGTATCGTTTTCGTACAAAATCTTTCTCTCTGCCTCTTCTCTATGTGCATTTTTATACGGTTCTGTTTGAGGATCTGAAGGCTTTACTGTCTTTCCCGAATTTGCATTATGATTCTGTTCATATACATCTTTTGCATACTGATATGCCTCTCTTTTAAGCTTATTTATTACCTTTTCATTAAGAGGTTTCCCTTCTGGTATATTATGTTTTTTCCTATACTCATCTTCAAGCCTTTTCCGTTCTGCCTTATATGCGTCTTTCATACAATCCGTATAATGTCCACTCGGATCAACATAATAAACTGGATTATTTGCACAGTACGCATACAGGTTCAGCCCATCCCCACGGTAGGTGTCCTCCTGGGTAAACCGCGCTATGACTGGGTTGTAGAATCTTGCGCGCAGGTAGTACTGCTGAGTGATGGGATCGTACTGCTGTCCGTTGAATCGGAAGCGGTTTTCGACTGTCTCCTCACAAGTGGTTGTGTTTCCCCATGCGTCAT
>CAMWXE010000196.1 GCA_947178145.1 uncultured Lachnospiraceae bacterium
GATCTTTTACCACCTCCGATTAAAAAGAAATATTCTAGGGAGCATATTTTGGTCCTGATTTTTATCTATTATTATAAAGGGATTCTGTCAATCAGCGACATACAGACGCTGCTAGGCCCCATTACAGAGAAATTTTTCCATAAGGAGGAAGGCTTTGATATACAGTCTGTCTACGAAGAGGTTTTTCAGGTGGGCTATGACCAGATTGAGGCGCTCAAAAAACATGTCATGGCAGAGTATGACCGCGCGATGGAGACTTTTGAGGAGGCGCCAGAGGACAGCAAGGACTTTTTGAAACTCTTTTCGTTCATCTGTTTTCTAAGCTTTGATGTGTACATGAAAAAACAGCTGATTGAGAAGCTGATTGATGAGATCAAGGAGGGCAGTTTTAAAAAAGCAGATTTGAAGCCGGAGGAGAGGAAAAAAGAATAGAAATCACAGGAAAAGGAGATTGACGAATCACATTTTTGTGTGATATGATAACCAAAAGGCTGTGAAGAGAAGAGTAGATTGTTAGGTACATCACAGAGAGTCTGCGCTGGTGAGAGCAGGCATGGAAGGAACGATTGAAAATGGTCTCGGAGCTGCGCACCGAAGCGGGAACACGCCAAGGCTGCGACGGGTGCACCCGTTATTGTGATAGACTATCGATGAATCATTTCTCTTCCGTAGTCGATAAGGCCCCTATCGCGAGATATGGGTGAATTTAGGGTGGTAACACGAAGCGTAAGCTCTCGTCCCTGAAAAGAAATTTTTCAGAGAGGAGGGCTTTTTTACGTACTGGGGTGCATACGGAAACTGGATGTTATCCACCATGCACCCGGATATCTTAAGAATTGATAGATGTTATCACAGCAGGAAATGAGGGAAATAAAATGGGAAGAACAATTTTAATCGGCGGAGCGTGGCCGTATGCGAACGGTTCCCTGCATATTGGGCATATTGCAGCCCTGTTGCCGGGAGATGTGCTGGCAAGATATCACAGGGCATGCGGCGATCAAGTGTATTTTGTGTCAGGAAGCGACTGCCACGGTACACCAGTAGCGGTCAGGGCAAAAAAAGAGGGAAGAACACCACAGGAAATCAGTGATTTTTATCATGAGGAATTTGTGCAGTGTTTTGAGAAACTGGGATTTAGCTATGATTTTTATACAAAGACATCAGATGAAAGACACAAACAGTTTGTCAGGAAATTTCATGCACATCTGTATCAAAGTGATTTGGTATACGAAAAGGAGACGCCTCAGGCATATTGTGAAAAGTGCCAGAGCTTTCTGGCAGACAGATTTGTCACTGGGATCTGTCCAAAGTGCAAAAAGGCGACGAGAGGGGACCAGTGTGATGATTGCGGTACAGTGTTGGAACCCGAAAGTCTGCTTGAACCAGTCTGTGCCATCTGTGGAAGTCCAGTGACATTCAGAAACGCCAGGCATTTATATATTGCTATTTCAAAATTGGAACAGGAACTGCAGGCATTGGCAGATCATGCAGGTTCCTGGCGGAAAAATGCAGTTGCATTTACCAACCGCTACATTGAGGAAGGTTTGCGAGACAGGGCATTGACAAGAGATTTGGAATGGGGAATTGGCGTTCCGTCAGAGGGTTATGAAGAAAAGACGATCTATATCTGGGCAGAAAATGTACTTGGATATCTGTCTGCCAGCAAGTGCGCAGCAGACGACAGAGGAAGTGATTTCAGGGCAGTGTGGGGCGAAAGTGCAAAACACTATTATGTACATGGTAAGGACAATATACCATTTCACACGATTATTTTGCCTGCACTGCTGATTGCAAATGGCGAAGGCTGGCACCTTCCTGACCAGATTGTCTCCAGCGAGTATCTGACACTTGAGGGCAGGAAGATTTCCACAAGCCAGAATTATGCGATCTGGGCAAAGGACATTGTGGACAGATATAACTCAGACTCAATTCGATATTTTTTCCTTGCAAATGGACCTGAGAAAAAAGATGCAGATTTTTCGTGGAGGGAGTATGTCAACAGCCATAACGGAGAATTGCTTGGTGCATATGGAAATTTTGTAAACCGGTCGCTCTCGTTCATTAGGAAGTACTGGAATGGGATAGTGCCCGACGGCAGGATAGACGCAGAGATTAAAACTAAAATAGAAACTTTGTACACAATTACAGGTAACTTTATTGAAAAAGGGGCATTTAAGGATGCAGTGAACGGAATTTTTGAGTTTGTACGCTGGGCAAATAAATATTTTGACACAGAGACACCATGGATTACACGGACATCCAACCAGGCCGTCTGTCAAAACACATTGTATCAATGCGTACAGATCATAGCAAATCTTGCAGTACTATTAAAGCCATTTCTGCCATTTTCATCAGAAAAAATCTGTGATTGGCTTCAGACTGACGAAAGCTGGCAGATACACAAAGTTCGTGGAGGATATGTCCTGCCAGAAATTCACATCTTGTTTGAGCGAATTGATAAGAGTGTGGTTGAGACGGAAGTGGAGAAGTTAAAAGGCTTGCAAAAAGTATGATTGGCATATAACAAAGAACTTTTCCTTTGAGCCTTTTTCTAAGGATTTTCTTTGACCTTGAACGAACAGATGATTGATAATCTGAAAGCAGATATGGATAAAGCTTTTGTAGTTTTATCCATATCTGCCTGGCAAGGTTAAAAACACCTTATTATTAAGGAACGAAAAAAATGTTGGAAGAATTTGAAATTTGTTGTTGACAGATGAAAAATGACGTGGTAAGATAAATTTCGTCGCTGAGAAATACAAGCATAAAACAGGCGACACAAAAAAATAAAAAAAGTGCTTGACAGATACGAAAACTTATGATAAATTAAATAAGCTGTCGCAAACAAGACAAGCATTAAGAACCTTGACAAATAAACAGTAATGCAACCCTGAAAATTCTAATGAGAATGCA
>CAMWXE010000197.1 GCA_947178145.1 uncultured Lachnospiraceae bacterium
ATTTAAAGAAAAGCCTGTAAAATTAATGATTTAGGGCTTGACATTATAGGAAGGACTTCCGGTTGACGATTATTATGACATCGTAATTTTCGGCTATCTTCAGGCGGTACAGGAATATGACGAAAACCCTGCCCTGTCCCATTTTCGGTTCAGCACGATTGCGAGGACAAAAATGAGCGACTGCCTGAACAAACATTACTCTTATGAGAATAAGCAGAAGCGCAAAGCGCCTACGGTCAGTATCCATACCTATACAAGAGACGGGCTGGCTCTGAATGAAATCCTACCCGGCCATCAGAAGGATTTACAAATGCAGACCGCTGACAGGCTTCTTGCAATGGAGGTGCTCTCCTGCCTGACAGAAACAGAACAGCAGATGGTATACCTGAAGGCTGACGGACTGACCTGCCGGGAGATCGCGGAAATATTTTCTACCACTGTACATGGCATCAACGGGCGGTTCCGCCGCATGAGGATGCGTCTTACGGAAATGGATTTTTAAGCAGCATAAGAAAGGTGCAAGGAATGCATGAATTATAATTACAAAAAAGGAGGTTCTTATGTATATCAGTAAATCAACTTACGGTGGCATAGACTGGCATGACGCCCGCACTGTATATAAACAATTAAAAAGTAACGGCTCCTGCAATATCGAAGGGGATAAAGTATCGAAAGCCATTGCCGATGATATTGCCAGAGAATTCCCTTACGTGAAAAACATCTGGAAGAAGGTTATGCAGGCGCTTTCTGAAAAATCCTGTTTTCGGTTCATGATCAGGACAGAAGAAAAGAACAATAACGGAAGCACTGTTTATAGAGAATGCGGAATTTATGAAACAGATGAAGGGAAATATTATGAAAACGAAGCTGTTTTCGATGGCGAAAAAATGAAATTAACACAAGATTTTGCTTATGGACAGGTATTCTATATTACAACCTATCAGGTTGAGGATATACCAGATGACCAGGTCGGCTACATCGTGACAGAAGATTTTCTTGCACCAACAAAGGGTGTTGATCTGGTTGAAAGGCTTTATCATGATATCTTTGATGAATTGAATGCAGCACAAAATTATGCGAATAAACTCAAACCACATAAATTTGAATACTCAAAATCGATAATTACTTTTCTTGTATGCAATAGGGACAAGGTAGTACAGACAGAGTGGTATCAACTGCAGAAAGAAATCATGGAGCTGATGAAAGTAAAAGGACAGACCTATTTAGATGACAGTTTTAGTATATTTCCATCAAAGCATAAGGAAAATCTGGATAGATTAAGTAGTATCATGCATTTAGAATAATAATTTTTTAAGGCACCAGTTTTTACTGGTGCTTTTTAAGCACACGGGCACACAGAGGAAGTATGTCAGCTGGAGCTGACGGGTGCCCGGCGCGCGAGTAGGGGAAGATAAATCTTCTCTACCCGATTGCGCACGCCGATGCAGAGGAGATATGTCATTGCATGGCGCATTGGCGGCGCGAGAAGGGAAGGTGGGACTTTCCTACTCGATTTTTTAGTGGTTATGGCTTTACAGGCTCGGGCTTTATTATGGAAACAGAGTATAAATAGTATTCTTTGTTTATAACCTGTAACATTCAAAATATAAGAAAGGAAGATGATATTAGAATGAAGCAGATTAAAATTTATGTGTTTAAAGAAAGCGGAAAAGGTATACGGAGGAGGATTTTGACATTCCTGATCATCTAAACGAAGTTTATGAAGTCGTTGATTATATCAAGTCACATTTCAGATCCTATATAGGGATGCATCTTTTTATGCTTTTAGATGAGCCCTTTATTCGCAACGGACATCCTAATATGATTCCTGCAGATAAAAGAATGCAGCCAAAGGATAAAGAGAATGAACCTGCTCCCGATTCAGGGGTGGAAGTTAAATCAAATAAGGAGCATTGCTGTGAGCCTAAATTTTTGGGTTATAATACATCCATTGGCTGCCGTATCGGAGAATGCAGCTGCGGTAACATTGTACGCAGTTACGAAAAATATTGTGATGAATGCGGCGTCAGGTTAGATTGGGATAACGTTGGAAATTAAAGAAGGATTTAAGGGGGAGAGATTTTGAAAAAATCAGATAAGAATGTTCTATTGAAATGGGCAAATAGTCTATCGGATGAGGAATTGAAAGATGAATACTATAGTTCTGTTTATGACTCGTTGGGTAGTCAGATAGATAAAATGTATGAACTGGGCTATGATAGTCGTGACATCGAAGAACGTGAATCATACGAAAAAAATTTGAGTGAAAAAGCGGATATCTTAGGTTCGTTATGCGAGAAACGAGACATTATGTTATGGGAAAGAGATAATATTTGAGATGGATGGTTTCCTGACCGCCTCATTAAAATTACAGATAGTGAGGGGAATGCTGTTGTAAGCGGATATGGTACAGACCATTAGAAGAGAGAGATGGTTAAAATTAGGATGCATTGGGAAATCTAATATAAAGCATTACAAATGAAAGATATATTCTTTTGAGTGCAAAGGTGATTGTTAATTGAGTACAAGGAACCAGTTTACTACTGATGCCTTATTTTGTTATTGACTATAGCCTGCCTGCAGGCTCGGATATTGTCATGGAAAATTCTTTATATAAAATTAGTGTTATGTACATATATAATACATAATAAATACTGATTAAGTATCATAATTTGGAATAATTAATTATGATTTTTTCATATTATGCTTGAGAGTAAAAAGTTTGTACCACTAAGAAGCCAGTGAATCCCAGTAGAT
>CAMWXE010000198.1 GCA_947178145.1 uncultured Lachnospiraceae bacterium
GGCTTTTCTGATACCCTCTGCGGCTCCCTCTATGATGATAAGCTCCTTTTCGTCCTTTCCGTTCAGCATCCGGTCAATGTGTTTCCGGCGTTCACTCTCGCCGCCCAGCTTGTCCGGGTAGAAAAATTCATCCACGGAAATATCAAAAAGGGTAACGAGTTTGTAAAAGGCGTTGAGACTGGTGTGCTGGCCTCGATTTTCAATATACATGATGGAGCGCGGAGTGAGATCTACAAGCTGGGCCAGGTGCTCCTGCGTCCAGCCCTTTGCTTTACGTCTGCGCTTGATTTCTGCACCCAGGGCGCGGCAGTCCAGGCGCTTTTCATATTGGTACATTCTCATATCACCCCTATATCATTTTACATTTCGGGGCCGAATATGAGAACGAAACAAAATTTTATATTTTAGTAGTATTTATTTTCACTTTTTGACAAATTCATTTATACCTTTGATAAATACCAAGCAATATAGTGTCTAAGGTATTTGATAAACGCTCCCTAACTTGGTTTGGATTATCAAAAGCATATCTCAACTGCAAAGTAGTATATCCATGAAATATTCCGGCAAATATGTCCAATATCTCGTCCACGTATTTCTCTTGTAACTTACATGAGCGGATGAGGGTTTTCAAAAGGGATGTATAGTTTTCATAAATTTCTGCGGTTTCAGACGTACCATTCCATGTAGCCCATTGGATTGTTTCGTAAATCCCCGGGTGCTCAATCATAAAATTAAGATATTCAATGCCGACAGCTTTAAGTGCCACATCTCCTGATTTTCCAATGGCAACTCGCTCCAGACGTTCATTCATAGTACGCATCCCTTTGTGGGCAACTTCGCGTAATAAACTATCCAAGTTATCAATGTGATTATATAGTGACGGAGTTTTGATACATAGCTTTTCAGCAATTACTTTAAGGGAAACATTATGCAATCCATGTTCATCTGCTATCTGAGATGCTGCGTCTATAACAGCCGTTTTACTAACTTTCATTTAGATAGTGTCCTCCAATCAATCGTTACTTATATTAGTTTAACTATTGAGATTAGTATAGTCAATACATATCGTAGAAATTTTCCTAAACATATTGACATTGCGGATATAAAGGCGTAGAATACTAATTAGATTAGTTTTTTTGATGATAATATTAGTCTTGGAGGTAGCTATGGAACAGAAAGATTTGTGTATAGAAAAAATACCGGCGGTTATTTGGGGCACACACTCTAATAAAATGTATCTGTATGTGCATGGACAAGGCGGAAATAAGAAAGAGGCCAAAGATTTTGCAAGTATTGCAGTCAAATATGGTTATCAAGTTTTAAGTATTGACTTACCTGAGCATGGTGATCGCCAACAAGGGAACATATCATTTGAACCTTGGAATGCCGTTCCAGAGTTATCGTGTATTATGACTTACTGCAAGCAGCATTGGAAAGAAATCTCTTTATTTGCAAACAGCATCGGGGCTTGGTTCAGTATGTTGGCATTTGCGAATGAAGAGTTAAAAGAGTGCTTATTTGTTTCTCCCGTAGTAGATATGGTAGATTTAATTTCCAACATGATGATGTGGGCAAATGTATCTGAATTGCAACTTGAGCAAGAGAAACGCATATCTACTGATTTTGGACAAACTCTTTCTTGGGAATACTGGCAATACGCCAAGGGACACCCTATCAAAGAATGGCATATTCCCACCAAAATTCTTTTTGGCGAAAAAGATAACCTCATTGATGGCTCTGTTATAGAAATGTTTTCCCAAAATTTTGGATGTGAACTAACTGTCGTAAAAGATGGAGAACATTGGTTTCACACGAAACAGCAATTAGATATTTTATTTGGCTGGGCTCAAAAGTCATTCCATACAAAAAGCATTTGTCAAAATAAAGAGTATTTTCAAGATAGATAAAACACAAAAGGATTATCAGTAATCCGCCCAACGGCATATAAAAAAACCGTTGTTTCGGCGGCTGAATATCTGCGCGCCAAAACAAAATACAGTAGCCTAACGGCGGTTTTGAAATAACAAATTTCAAGCCGCCGTTTTCTTTTGAAAAATAGAATACGGAGGGTGTATTAAGGTCGCCCATTTTTAAGGACACGGCGGTATCCGGGAGGTATCGTTATGTCCTTTTTGATTTCTGCTACGCATAACTTGTCAAAAAAAGTATAGCCCCACCACCGGATAACTCCGACCATGAACGCGAAATTTGCAAGTACATAAAGAATTGCGTCATTTCATGCGCCCGCACAGTACAACGCTGTGCGGGCGTTGTCGTTTCTTGTCGGCTCCACTTTGGGACAAACAGTCCCAAGGTGCGGGGCGGCTCTCCTGGGTGCCGCTCCCCGCCGCCCTCCATATCGTTTCCCGGCAACCCAACCACAAAAACGATATGGAGGTACATACAATGACTATCATCAACTTGCGCGACTTTTACTACTGGTACACCCAGGACGAATATATTGAGGTTACTGACGATGTGGCCGAGGCGCTCCAAGCCAGCGTCCGTTATGAGGCGGCCTACCAGCGGCGGCTCTCCCGCCACAAGGCGCAGTATTCGCTGGACTGCGAGGATGGCATCGAATATTCCGCCTGCCTGCATGAGCCCACCCCGGACGAGGTTCTGGAGCTCAAGGAGCGGTTCTGCCGTCTGTGGAACGCGCTGAACAG
>CAMWXE010000199.1 GCA_947178145.1 uncultured Lachnospiraceae bacterium
GTCATGCCTGACAGACAGCTCCGGAAGGAGCATACACTACACCTATGACGCGATGGACCGCCTGGAACAGGTGGCGGCTGGACAGGGGGAAGTCCTGGCTTCCTACAGCTATAACCGTGCAGGCGGGCTCCAGAAGCTCCGTTACGGGAACGGCATACAGACCGAATACGAATATAAGGACGACGGAAGTCTGTCGAGTCTTGTGACAGTGACAGGGCAGGGACGGGTAATACTGAATTTCGATTACGCTTATGACGGGAACGGGAACTGTATCCGCAAGAGCGGGGGACAGTACCAGAATGAGTATGCATACGATCGTATGAACCGTCTGCTTGAGTCCGTGCAGGACGGAAAAGCTGAGAAATACACCTACGACCTTGCAGGAAACCGCCTGAGAAGAGAGTCCGGGCAGAAGACGGAAGTCTACCAGTATAATGCGAAGAACCAGCTCACCAGTATCTGCAGTGGAGAAAGTATAATCCAATATCTGTATGACAAACAGGGAAACATGCTGGAGGAGCAGGGAGACGCATGGACAAAACGGTACACCTATGATGCCGCAAACCGCCAGACGGGGATAGAGCTGACAGGACTGTCAGAAACTACGCCGGGTTGCTTCCGCCAGATTAGCCGCTATGACGGTGAAGGGCTGCGCTATGAGACGGAGGAGAACGGAAAGACCATACGTTTCCTGTATGACAGGGGAGAACTGACAGAGGAGGCCGGGGAAGATTCTCATACCAGTTATACAAGGGGGTATGACCCGCTTGTCCTGACACGGGACGGTGCGGAAAGGAGTTATTTTGTCCCGGACGAGATGGGGAGTACGCTGTTCCTGCTGGACAAGGATCATGAAATACAAAAGACCTACCATTATGATGCCTTCGGAGCCATCAAAGATGAGAACGGGAAGATATCCAACCGCCTGACCTTCACTGGACAAATGTATGACGGGGAGACGGGGCAGTATTATCTACGTGCAAGATTCTATAATCCCTCGATCGGCAGGTTCACACAGGAGGATATCTACCGTGGTGACGGGCTGAACCTGTATGCTTATTGCGCGAATAACCCGGTGATGTATTATGATCCTAGTGGGTATATTGGGATATGCCCGATTAGAAAGTATGAGCCAACAGAATATGATTATGATAAGATTAGGAATTATAGAGGTAAAGATATATCTGAATTAGATCCTAAATATTTAGCAAATCCGGAGTATACTGTTGATATGCCATATGTTGGTAAGGGAAAAGGTAAAGCAAATTCGCAGGGCTGGTTGCGAGATTCAAAATATTTTTTTAGGGAGTTAAGTAAAGCGCACCCAGAATTATTCGATGAAGCTAATATGCAAAGAATTAATAGTGGGAAATCGCCAAAAGTGAACGAACAATTTCTGAAGTATTTTCCACAATATGAGGATTATCTGGACGAAGTTTTAAAACATCATCATATAGGCGGAGGGGGACAATCAATGCCTATTCCAGAAAGTTTACATTGGGGAAGCGGAGTAATACATAATATAGAAAAGCATTATGATCTCTGGGGAGGGAAGGATGCAGAGACAGCGGAAATATTTGAAGCAATCAAATCCCTTACAAAGAAAACAAAATTATGGAAGAATGTGAGGAATAAGTAATGTCTGTAAAAGAAGAATTAGATATTTTTTTTAAAAAGTTTTTGGAAAAATATAAGGAAACACCGCAGGGGCTGCCTAAGATACCTAGAAGAAAAGATATAGATCAGACAATATATGTGGGTGAAATTGATTCGGCAGGGTATTGTAGGTGGAAACCGATACCATTTGGTAAGAAAGATAATTTTTTGCGTCTAATGGAGGTATATGAAATTGAAGAGAATGATGATATAGTGGAGTATTTTTGTTCTTACTATTTTTTAGGATTTGATATTAAATATGGAAATTATTTAATTGGGACAAGGGATGTAGAGGTATTAGATGGGTATAAGAGACTAAAACGAGTAATAGATGCGTATAAAGATCAAAATGGGAGGATTACCCATATACCAATAGGGGTGGAGCAGAATTCAGATAATACAGTTGTTGTAGAAGTAAAAACAGGAATAGTTAAGATTGCAAATGATGATACAGGGAAAATGAGAAAAATTTCTCCATCGTTAGAAGAGTTTATAAGAGGCTGGGAAATTGTTTTATAACTTAAAATCTGAAGTTATAGTCACTCAAAATACTTTTGATTTCGCATAAATACGAGCGTTAAGCATTAAAATTAACTTAGTGGCTATATTTTTCGCAGACACTAAACAAAATATTTAACAAATGCTGATATATCAACAATCCTTTTTATATTTAGTGTTAAAAGTTGTGATTTTGGGTTAAAAATAGTTCAGGGTCAAGGGACAAATACCTGCTGAAAGGGAAGTTCTTTACTAAGCATTTCCTGGAGAACTAAAACTGTTATGGGTTATGTTATCATCGGGTACAGAACCTGTATTGGAGGAGCGGGTACCTCTATGACGGCAGCGACCGGATCGTCAGGATCACGGGGCCGGACGGGACAGTCCTGCAGGAACA
>CAMWXE010000200.1 GCA_947178145.1 uncultured Lachnospiraceae bacterium
GTGCGCCCAGAAGCCGCCAGCGCATAATAAATTCGGCGGCGTGGTACTTACAGGATACTGCCTTTAGCAAGCAGTAGGTAAAAGTATCAGGTGATGAAAATCACAGCCTATTATTCTGCAACTTATCCGAGAGGGGAAACCCGAAGGGGAGTGTAGCATGTTGTCGCTCTTGTCATGCCTTATCAGACAAGAGCCTGTATAGGAAGGGCTTTAATCCTAACAAGTCCGACTATTCAAGAATAAAAATCAGTGTATGAGGTACAAAGCTAAACTGCCTGAACGATAGCCAGAGTGGGGGAATCCGTGCCCTGCATACGAAAAGGATTGGAACGTATGCTTTCCATGTTGGTTTCATTTCGCAGTTATGAAAGCAAGCGATACTCATGGGAGAACAACCGCAAGACAGCGGGTAAATGGCGAAAGTCGATGCCGACAACACTGAATGCTAATCCTGTATTTACTAACTGGGGATAGCCTAAACCTGGCAACAGGCATGGCTACACAGCTCCCGTAGTAGTCCGAGACGTTAGCGGCGTTCACATGGCGAAGGGGAGCAGTTTATCAGAAAATACTAAAATGAAGGAAGGTGCGTGAGGCATGAGAAATCCAACTGAAGTATTGAAAAATCTGACGGAAAAATCAAAGAATGAAACTTACAGATTCCAAAGGCTTTACAGGAATCTGTACAATCCGGAGTTTTATTGGCTTGCATATCAGAACATCTATGCAAATAACGGCAGTATGACCGCCGGAGCCGATGGGACTACGATTGATGGCATGTGTGACGAAAGAATCGAAAAGATTATTATGTCTTTGAGAAACCGGAGTTACCAACCGAAACCTGCAAGACGGGAATATATTGCCAAGAAAAACAGCAGTAAAAAGCGTCCTCTCGGCATTCAGTCGGGAGACGATAAACTCGTGCAGGAAGCCGTGAAAATGATTTTGGAAAGTATTTATGAGCCTGTTTTCAGCAATAAATCACACGGGTTCAGACCAAACAGAAGCTGTCAGACAGCATTGAAACAGATACAGGACACCTTTACGGGTGCAAACTGGTTTGTGGAGGGCGATATACACGCATGTTTTGACAGTTTTGACCACCATGTAATCATTGACCTTTTAAAAAAGAGGATTGATGATGAAGCGTTTATCCAGCTTATATGGAAATTCCTAAAAGCAGGGTATATGGAGCAGTGGACATTCAACAGAACCTACAGCGGAGTGCCGCAGGGGTCGGGAGTAAGTCCGGTGTTGGCTAACATTTATCTTCATGAACTGGATAAATTCATGAAGAACTATGCAGACAGCTTCAATACAGAAGCAAAGGGGAAACATTTTTCTTCTGCATATAAGTCAAGTGTCAGCAGGACATACAGATACAGAAAGCAGGGTAAGGAATTATGGGACAGCCTGTCAGCCGAAGATAAGAAAATCAGAAGCAGGAAACTCAAGGAACTGGAAATGATTGAAAAATCAATAACGCCCTACGTCTACAATGACAGTAATTATAAAAGGGTGCAGTACACGAGATATGCTGATGATTTCATAATCGGGGTTATTGGCAGCAAGGCAGACGCTGAATCTGTCAAGAAAGACGTAAAAACATTCCTGCAAGAAGTATTGAAACTGGAAATGTCAGACACAAAGACAAAGGTTACACACACTGGAGACAGGGCGAGGTTCTTAGGATACGACATTACAGTATCAAGGGTTCAGACGCTTAAAAAGACTTCCAACGGAAAGAAACAGAGGTGTCAGACGGGAGTTGTCAAACTGTATGTTCCACGCGAAAAATGGGTTGGAAAACTGATTGAGTACAAGGCAATGAAAATCAAAATCAACGAAAACGGCAAAGAGAGATTTGTAGCCCTTCACAGGGGGAAACTGGTAAACCAGAGCGATATAGAAATTCTTGCAAGATACAATGCGGAAGTCCGTGGACTATACAATTATTACTCCATAGCAAATGATTCCTATAAAATAGGGAGATTTGCCAATGTGATGAAGTACAGCATGTATAAAACATTTGCGTGCAAGTACAAAACAAAGGTCCGTGAGATTAAGCGCAGGTATTTTAAAAATGACTTATTTACAGTCGCATATGAAACGAAAAGTGGTATTAAAACAACTACTTTCTACAAGGACGGATTTAAGCGTAAGGAAAAGGCAACAAAGTTTGATAATGTAAGCGAACTGCCGCAGTTTTCCAAATACGCAAAGACAAATACCCTGAAACAGAGAGTGGAACGCCATACATGTGAATTGTGCGGTAAGGATTGCAGGAATCTGGTGATACATCAGGTAAAGAAACTAAAAGATTTAAAGGGTAATGCAGAGTGGGTACTCCTTATGCGCAAAAGGAGAAGAAAAACGCTCGTAGTATGTCCCGAATGCCATGAGATAATTCATTCATAAAACCGCAGATGATAAGCGGAAAGCCGGATACGCAGAGATGTGTCCGTCCGGTTTGGGAGGGAGGGGAAGCAAGTCCTTTTCGGAGGATTAGCTGAACCTTACCTCATGACACCACC